>NZ_JBVVNQ010000018.1:0-144923 GCF_055810675.1 Burkholderia sp. YHN3-13
GGTTAGCAGTCGGTCTGCGCCCCGTTGTCGCTGCCCGTCGACGTCGGCCGCTGTTGCGAGCTGCTGTCGGTGCGCGAAAGCTTCTGGACCAGCTCGCTGTGGCGCTTGTCGCTGTCCTGCTGCGCGCGCTTCAGCTCGTCGACGTTCGAGTTGAACTTCTCGAGCTGCTCGAGCACCTGGCTCTGGTTTTCTGCGAGCGCGACGACCGACTGCGAAAGGTCGGAAAAGCGCTGGTCGTCGGTCGCACCCTTGCGATTCAGCAGATCGCGAACCTTCGAGAACAGCGACTTGCCGGCGTCGCCGGTGCGCGGGACGTCGTCCTCGAACTCGATGTCGGCTTCGACCGCAGCGCTGAAGAGGTTTTCCGGGCGCTGCTTCCGTGCGTCGTACGCTTTGTGCTTCGCACTGAACTGCAACATTTCCGTGCCGAGGCTTGCCGGGTTGTCGGTGACGGCGAGCCCGACCAGATAAGCCTCTCCCGTGCCGGCGAAATCGGGATCGACTTCCATCGACGTGTAGACCTTCTGCCGCTGCTCGGTGGTCAGCGCGACCAGGTCTTTGGTTGGCGACAGTTGAGCGAGCAGGCGCATTTTTCCGTCCTGCTCTTCTGCCTTGAGTGCGATCACGTCGCCATACGCGCGGAACGTGCTATCCGGGGTGTAGCCGCGAATGTGTTCCATGTTGATGCGTGCGCCGTACGTTTTCGGGTCGTAGCTGCTCGCCATCTGTTCGAGCATCGCGCGATCGATCGTGCGGCCGTCCGTCGTCGCGCCTTCGGTTGCGATCCGGAAAAATTTCGTCTTCTTTGCGTCCTGTGCCATGTGCGAATCCGCTGAGAGGGGGCTGTGTTCAGGGATTCCAGTTTCGGCAGTTCGAACCGGAGCCGCAACGCATGTTGGTTGTGTACGCAACTGATACAACCGTATGCAGTAGGGCCTACGCGCGCGCGTCGGTAGCCTTGCTGCATGACTGCACTTCCCATTGATTCATCCGACGTTGATCCACGTCGACGCGCACGCGACCTGTACTGGCAGGGGTATCGCATCGCGCGTATCGCCGAGCTGCTCGGCGTGAAGCCGGCCACGCTCTATAGCTGGAAAAAGCGCGATGGATGGGACGAGACGGAGCCGGTCGATCGCGTCAATATGACGATCGAGGCGCAGTTGATAAAGCTCGTCACGAAGGAGGCGAAGGAAGGGCGCGACTTCAAGGAGATCGACCTGCTGACGCGTCAGCTCGACCGGTTGCGATCGCGACCAGCGAACGATGCAAAGGTGAGCGAATCCGGGGGCGGTGGCGGCACGCGCCGATCGCGCAGCTCGGACGACCGCAACGCGTTCAGCGAAGAGCAGATCGAGAAGTTGAACGATGCGTTCCTCGAATCGATCTTCGACTATCAGCGCACCTGGTATCGGGCAGGCTTCAAAGAGCGGATTCGCAACATCCTGAAGAGCCGGCAGATCGGCGCGACCTGGTACTTCGCGCGCGAAGCGCTGCTCGACGCGCTGAACACGGGCCGCAATCAGATCTTCCTGTCGGCCAGCAAGGCCCAGGCGCACGTATTCCGCCAGTACATCGTCCAGTTCGCGAAGGACGCGGTCGGCGTCGAGCTGAAGGGCGATCCGATGGTGCTGCCGAACGGTGCGACGTTGTACTTCCTCGGCACCAATGCGCGCACCGCACAGAGCTATCACGGCAACCTGTATTTCGACGAGTACTTCTGGGTTCCGCGCTTCCAGGACCTGCGCAAGGTTGCGTCCGGCATGGCGATTCATTCGCAGTGGCGGCAGACGTATTTCTCGACGCCGTCGAGCCTTGCGCATGACGCATACCCATTCTGGTCCGGTACGCTGTTCAACCGCGGTCGACCGAAGGATCAGCGCGTTTCGATCGACATTTCGAACGCGGCGCTCGCGGCCGGCCGCGCGTGCGCGGACGGACAGTATCGACAGATCGTGACCGTCGAGGACGCCGTGCGTGGCGGCTGCAACCTGTTCGATCTCGAGCGCCTGAAGCTCGAATACAGCGCGGACGAATACGCGAATCTGCTGCTGTGCCAGTTCATTGACGATTCGTTGTCGGTCTTTCCTCTCGCGACTTTGCAGACGTGCATGGTCGACACGTGGGAGGTATGGGACGACTTCAAGCCGCTGTACATGCGCCCGTTTGGCGATGAAGAGGTGTGGATCGGCTACGACCCGTCGCACACGGGCGACAGTGCGGGCTGCGTGGTCCTGGCACCGCCGAAGTATCCCGGCGGCAAGTTCCGCGTGCTCGAGCGGTTCCAGTGGCACGGCCTCGACTTCGAAGCGCAGGCCGCGCAGATCGAGGCGCTGACCCAGCGCTACCGCGTGACGTACATCGGCATCGATACGACGGGGATCGGTCAGGGCGTCTATCAGCTCGTCACGAAGTTTTTCCCGGCCGCGACGCCGTTCCACTACTCGGTCGAGATCAAGACCGCGCTCGTGATGAAGGCGCAGAACGTGATCCGCAAAGGCCGGCTCGAGTTCGACACGAGCTGGAAGGATCTCGCCGCCGCGTTCATGGCGATCAAGAAAACGATCACGCCCAGCGGGCTGCAGGTCACGTACAAGGCGAGCCGATCCGAAGAGGCGAGCCACGGCGACCTGGCCTGGGCGTGCATGCACGCGCTCGCGAACGAGCCGCTCGAGGGCGCGACGAGCACCAATACTGGATTTATGGAGCTTTTTGATGGCAGGTAAGTATCGACGCGGCGCCGGGCGCCGCACGCATAGCCGCGCCGAGCCGGCAGCCGATTCGACGTCGACGTCGGCGCCCGCGCCGGCGCCGCGCGCAGAGGCTTTTTCGTTTGGCGATCCGATAGAGGTGATGGATCGGCGCGAGCTGCTCGACTACGTCGAGTGCATGCGGATGGGAAACTGGTACGAGCCGCCGCTGCCCCTGGACGGGCTCGCGCGCTCGTTCCGGGCCGCGCCGCACCACAGCTCGGCCATCTACGTGAAGCGCAACATCCTCGTGCAGTCGTACATCGAGCATCCGCTGCTGTCGCGGGCCGACTTCAGTCGGTTCGTGCTCGAGTACCTGGTGTTCGCGAACAGCTACCTCGAGTTGCGCACGAACCAGCTGGGCAAGCCGATGGCGCTGAAGTCGTCGCTTGCGAAGTACACGCGGGTCGGCGTCGAGCCGGATCAATACTGGTTCGTGACGAACGTGCGCGAGCCGTATGCGTTCCCGAAGGGCGCGGTCTATCACCTGTACGAGCCGGACCTGAACCAGGAGATCTACGGGCTACCCGAATACCTGTCGGCGTTGAACTCGACCTGGCTGAACGAAAGCGCGACGCTGTTCCGCCGGCGCTACTACAAAAACGGTAGCCACGCTGGTTTCATCCTGTACATGACCGACGCGGCTGAGAAGCAAGAGGACGTCGACAATCTGCGTACGGCGCTGAAGAACGCGAAGGGGCCGGGCAACTTCCGGAACCTGTTCATGTACGCGCCGAAAGGGAAGAAGGACGGCATCCAGCTCCTGCCGATCGGCGAGGTCGCGGCGAAGGACGAGTTCTGGAACATCAAAAAGGTGACTGTCGAGGATCAGCTCGCGGCGCACCGCGTGCCGCCGCAACTGATGGGGATCATCCCGTCGAACGCGGGCGGCTTCGGTGACGTGGAGAAGGCGGCCGGGGTATTCAATGGCCTCGAGATCGAGCCGCTGAAGGCGCGGCTCCGGGAGCTGAACGACTGGATCGGGACCGAGGTCGTGCGGTTCAGAGATTTCGAGATGCCGAAGGGCTGACGCCCGAGCGCACACCAGGCAAAGCAAAGCCGCCGGGCACTTCGGTGCCGGCGGCTTTTTTGCGTCTGTCGATCGTGCGAGGTCGGGGCGGATTAAGGCGCCTCAGAGCGGCTGCCGCCTGGACGTACCCAAGGGTCTGGCGAGCCCGCCGCAGGGCCGTGGCGGGCCGCGTGACGCGTCGGAGGCGCCGTTCCAAGGGCCGGACCCTGCCCCTGGGATGACGATCAAGATCCGGCGCGCGCAGTTGTGACCCCGCCCCACCTGCCCGCAAAAGCGAACGGTTTTTATGCACTCATGCGCCCGGCGCTCGGGGCCTCCTGGCGCGGGCCGCGCGGCGGTCGGCCGGCCGATTCTTCTATGCAGTTTTATGCGCCTTGGTTATGCAGTCCCGGCGCGTTTATCGACATCCTGTGGCTTTCGTTCGGTAGTCTGGGCGAGCGGTAGAAGAAATATTGTGATCGAAAAAAAAGCCCGCTCGACGCGGGCTTTTCTATGATTGGTACAGCGTCAGTTCACGTAAGGCCCGTAGATGTAACGGTGGGCCCCACCAAGATGGCGGCGGGATGCCCGGGATGCTCGCGAACAAAGTTCGTTGCTAAAGCTCGAATACTGGGCGCGCAGTTTGTCCTCCCGATGATCTCCCGTGGCGTCGCCAGAAATGTACGCAGGAAAGATCCGGTGAGGTGAGGATTGTTCACCGTAGCGCCGCGTTCTGAAATGTAGCGCGCGCGCTCTTTCAGAATCTCCAGCATTTTTGTTTGCGAGATTCGGTGCACTCCATTTTCAACGATGTCTGGCGCTGCCTGGTACTGTGCTGCGGTGTATTGCTTTTTGTGCAGTTTCTTTGCATCGTCAACTGAGTACGACGACTGCTCGCCACACACAGCAAAGAGGTCGTCCAGGTCCAAGTTTCTCGGAATGCGTGCTGCCAGTTTAAAGTCGATTTGAATTTGGGCCTCTTTTCCATCGAGCCACGGTTTCATGTCTATTGGCGTGAGGCACAGACAGCGCTGCAGTTCCGGCCGCCCCCGGTCCTTGGAGTAGAAGCCGAATACAAATAGCATCCTTCTCCACCGTTCAATATGGGCCATGCCAAAATCTCGTGCAGTGCCAATGTCGAGGTCGGTAGACGACTTCACCTCCACTTCGAAGTTGTAAGTTTGGCCGTCGACATTGACGTCTGTTAGAAGCGCATCGACGCCGTGGCGTTCGTGAGCAGGATCCCAGTCGAGGCCAAACAGCGCCGAAAGTTCGCGCTCCCGTTCGTCGTCTTGTACGGTCATTGCCCAGCCCCCAAAGCTTTCGCAACTTCTTTGGCGACCGCAAATGCGACAGGTGGACATACGCTATTGCCGATTTGCCCCAAGGCTTGATAGACAGCACCGGCAAATTTCCACTGCTCAGGAAAGCCTTGGAGGATTGCACAGTCGGCAACAGAGAGTCGGAAATGTCCGTTTTCCGGAGGATACGCACATGCCATTGCGTGAGACTGCTGCACGCCATTGGGCCAAATCTTCAGATCGTTCCAGACCTTTAAGGCAGCTTTGCTATTAAGTACGCCAGTTGTATTGCGCGGTCCGGTGAACCCGGACCTTAGCGTGGGCGCGACCACGTCGTAGCCAATATTCGGCAACCCTAGGCTTTTCCGTGCGGTATTCCTAGGTAGCATCGGACCGAAAAGCCCTTCGACATCGCCATGTGTCGGCTGAGGTTCCTGGAAGCGCGCTGCATCACGCGCTGCTCGGAAGCCCACGAAAAAAACCCGGCGACGCGCCTGAGGCACTCCGAAATCGTGCGCTGCAAGCCGGAACTTGAAAATCGTGTAGTTCTCGGCAAGCGGGTCGATGATCACTCGCTGCACGAACGACTCGAACTTCTTGTCCAAGAGACCGGGAACATTCTCGGCGATGAAGGCGCGAGGACGTGTCTGAAGCACACAGCGCACAAAGTCGCCCCACATGTTCCGGGGATCATCGGCCCCAGCTTGCTTGCCGGCAATAGAGAATGGTTGGCATGGAGGGCCCCCGTGCACTACGTCGACACCCCGGAATGGCGTGAATCGTGCGGTGGTCACGTCGCCGTTGTCGGAGCCGGATCTAACATCCCAATTGGGACGGTTCCCGCGAAGCGTCTCGCCGCACACATCGAGCAGTTCGAAGCTCGCAACATGCTCGAACCCCGCCCGCTCGAAGCCGAAATCTAGGCCCCCACCGCCGGAAAAAAGCGAAAGGCATGTAAGCCCATTCAGCTCGAGCTGCGGCATGAGGTCCAGAGGGTCTAATCGCTCGTTTCCCAGCGGCGATTTTGGCGGCTTGTTCAGATGGCGGCGAAGCAAGGTTTCCTTTCTTAGCCTGGAACGGGTCGCTGTCGCACGGTATCTGTCGCGTTGTTCTTCTGTCAGCTCGTATGGCATCTCATCTCTCTCGAAGGGGGCGGCGACACTGTACATTTAAACAGCAATTCGGTCATCTAGGGTCTAAACATGCTTGCTTGAGACTGGCCCGTCGCACACGCGCCACGAAGTATACGCGTGGTCGAGCCCTGTAACACTACGACTCTAGGAAGCGCTCGAGACTGCGCTGTAGGCGCGCCAATGCATTAGAACTTGTTGCGCATTCCCAGACTGTTAGGACCTGCCAGCCAAGCTTTCGCAACTCCGTCACTTGAGAGCGGTCTCTTGCGCGGTTCCGAGAGATTTTTTCTGCCCAGAAATCAGTGTTCGTCTTTGGCAGAAAGCCGCGGCCACAATCGTGGCCGTGCCAGAAGCACCCATGTACGAAGATGACCTTTCGTCGCGAGGGGAATACGAGGTCAGGCCGGCCCGGCAATCGGCGATCGTGCAAGACGTACCGGTATCCCATGCTGTGTACCAATCTTCGTACGATCCACTCTGGTTTAGTGTCTTTGGCACGAATCCTCGCCATGAGCTGGCTGCGCTGTTCTGGAGAGAGCCTGTCCACTGGAGAACTGTCCGCAAAATGGGGTGCCAATTTTTACCGGGTGTTGGTCCTCGGCGGAGCTGCTTGTTACCGTAGTGTCGTTTCGGGGTCGGGTGCAGTTCGATCTGGTACGCGGCCGCCGTGGTTTGTTGAGTCGCCTTCGCGAATGCATGCTGAACTCGCTCCGACTCCAAGGCCATCTGCGGCGACTGTAACATGTGCTCGCGACGCTAAACTGTCGTGTAAGAGCTATCAGGCCAAAGTTGCGGGAAGGGTCGCAGCGAGGATGAAGCTACGCAAACTGCTTAGCTAAGCGTTGAGCGGACTACAGTGAAATTGCAGTTCGAACGAGCTTGGGTAGCCCTGATTGGCCTTGATTAGCCTTGGTTTTGTAAGTTGCGAGTTGCGCAAGGCATTGATTTATAAAGACTTATGCTGCGCTGATAAAACTCCGAAGGCAGGGGTTGCTGGTTCGATCCCAGCCGGGCGCGCCAAGCCTGTTCAGGCTCTCAGCGGTTTTCCCCCTTTGTCGTGCAGCCGCGTTGCAGCTGAATTGCAGCGGGCACCGGCGTCGGTTCAGACGTCAACGGCGCGACCCATTGCGCCAGGTGGTCGGCCGACAGGTGTGCATACCGCTGCACCATTTCCATCGTTTCCCATCCGCCCAGTTCCTTGAGTACCTGAAGCGGCGTGCCGCGCTGCACGTGCCAGCTTGCCCAGGTGTGGCGCAGGTCGTGCCAGCGGAAGTCGCACAGACCGGCGCGCTGCAACGCCTTGGCCCATGCCGCCGTGGCCGTCTGGTAGACCGGTTTGCCGTGATAGACGAACACGCTGTCCACGCATTCCGGCAACCGCGGGTTCGCGCGCTGGCGGCGCAGCACGGCGATCGCGGTGTCCGACAGCGGCACGGTGATCGCCTTTCGCGCCTTCGCCTGATCCGGATGGATCCAGGCGACGCGACGCGCGAGGTCGATTTGTGACCATTGGAGCCCCGTCACATTGGAACGGCGCAAGCCGGTCTCGAGACTGAAGCGCGCCATGTCGGCGAGATGCGCGGGCAACTCGGCGAGCAATCGCTCGGCCTCGACCGGCGTCAGCCAGCGGATGCGCTTCGAGACGACCTTCGCGCGCTTCGTGACGGGGGCACGCGCCAGCCATTCCCATTCGACGGCCGCGTTCAGCACGGCTTTCAGCACGCCGATCACGCGGCGCACGGTGGCGTCGCTGACGGCCCGGCCTGTTTCGACGACACCGTGCCGCGTGCGCACCGTACGCGGCTCCTGACGTTTGGCGAGCGCGATCGCATCGATGCGGCCGCGGTCGATATCGGCGAGTGCGACGCCGGACAGGTGCCGGTCGAGCCAGCGCAGATGGATCTTCGACGTTTCCAGGCTCGCGAGGCCCGATCGCTCGCCGAC
Organism: Burkholderia sp. YHN3-13; assembly: GCF_055810675.1. Lineage (NCBI taxonomy): Bacteria > Pseudomonadati > Pseudomonadota > Betaproteobacteria > Burkholderiales > Burkholderiaceae > Burkholderia > Burkholderia sp. YHN3-13. The sequence continues at coordinate 8,138 of NZ_JBVVNQ010000018.1, forward strand.
ATAGCGGATGACCGCGTCGTTCCACGAATGGCGTGGCTTCGTCCCGAGCCGAGCCTGGTTCCACAGGTCGACCTTCAACCGGTCGTGGAATTCCTGGGCCTGCGCTTTGTCGCGGGTGCCAGTGCTTCCCTGTATCGGCGTTCCGCCGCCAGGGGGGTACAGCTTGTATTGCCAGTTCGGGCTGGTTTTCCGCTTGTAGAGCGACATGGGTTCGCTTCCTCTTGCTGATTGTTTTGCGTGACGCGCGGGAGCCATTCCCCGGCGAGGTAGCGCTGCAGCGCAACGATGGAAAAGATCCAGCGCTTGCCGACCTTGCGGCCGGGTAGCGCGCCGGCCTTGGCCTTCAGACGCACCGTTTCGGGATGCGCGCCGAGCAAGGCCGCCGCGCCGGACAGGTCGACGGTCGCCGGATTCGCGTCGTCGGCAGGCCGCGCGCCGGGTGGGCATGCAGCGCAACTCGTGGAGTGATGGGTCGCGTGTGAACGGTGCATAACACGTTGATATTCAAGGGTTTGGTTTGCCATCGGTCGCCATCATTCACGCGTGGCGGCGGCACGGAACCCGTGGCACGAAATTGCGCCGTCGATCGCGACCGATGGCATCGCGTGCCCGACTCGTGGCGCGCGATTGCGGCCGGCCGTTGCGCCTTCCCGGTGCTCTTTCTTCTTTCTCTTCAATGAGTTGAAGAGAGAGAAAGAGGAGGGTGTGGCGGTTGGCGGGCAAACCGGACTCGTGGCAAAAACGGCACGACACGTGGCGAATCCGGGCAGATGCGCGGCGGCAGTTTCTTCAAGAATCAAGGACTTGAGAGCCGGCACCCCTGGCAACCGCGACTCGCGTGCGCTGCGTGACCGCTTCCCGCGACCCGCGCCGCGCGCCAGCCGGTATGCTGAATCGCGGCTCATGCGCGGCCTCCGTGCAGCGCGTCGGTCGCCAGGTCCTCGCGCACCGACACGTGCAGGCCGAATGCCGCCAGGCGCTCGAGCGACACCGGCGTGAGATACGGCACGCGGCGCATGTAGATGCGGCGCTCGACCTCCTTCTCGCCGACCACGACACCGGCGTGCTTGAGCTGCGCCTTGAACACGCGATCGGACTTCACGGGCAGGCCGTTCCACTTGTCGCGCAGCGCGCTCGTGTGCGCGAGGTGATCCATCACGTGCCCGGTGCGCAGCAGCAGGCAGAATTCGCCGTCGACGGTGTCGAACGTGTACGGATGCTTGTAGTTGCCACCGTCGATTTCCGACAGCACCGTCTCCATGATCCAGACCCACGGCTCGCGGTCGGCGCTCGTTTCGGCGACGTGGCCGTTCATCTCGGCGAGCAGGTCGCGCGGGAAATCGCCTTCGCTCGGGTCCATGCCGGCGAACTCGCACAGGTAGCGCCAGGCCAGCCCGACCGCCGCGTAGTTGCCAGCCATGCGCCGTGCACCGTCGTCCTCGCCGCTGGCGCGGCAGCCGGCAAGTGCCTTGTCGCGCAACGTTGCGTACTGGTCCAGTGCCGCGCGCCGGTCGAGCCCGGTCAGGAATTCGAGCCATTGCCGCAGCGGGAAGCGCGGCAGGTCGTCAGGCAGGAGCGGCCCGCGCTTGCCGGTCAGTGTCGTGCGCACGAGCTTGCCGAGCAGGCTGCGCACCGGCACGTCCTCGCCGGCGAGCATCACGGGGGCGCACAGCAGGTATTCGGTCATGTCGGTGCCGCGCCGCGTCACCGTGTATTGATAGTTCTCCTGCAGCAACCCGACCGCCTTGTCGATCACATCCTGCCGGCGCGCCGACAGTTCTTCCCAACCGACCGGGTGGCTCGTGTGACTGATGCTGGTCAGCAGCCGGAATTCGGTCTGCAGCGACTGCCCCGAGAACATCGTGAACGCGAGCGAGCGCTCGAGGCGCTTGATGAGCGTCGACTTGCCCGCGCCCTTGTTCGCCTGGATCGTCAGGTGCGGCCAGAAGCCGAGCAGCGCTTTCAGATGGCCGCCGAGCGCCCACACGAGCGGGATCGTCGCGGCGTTCTGCCGGAACGTCGTCTGGTAGGCCGAGATCACGCGGCGCGCGTCGCTCACCGGGCCGCCGGGGAACGTCAGGTTGTGATACGGGCACTGCTTGTCCGCTTCGGTGAAGTAGCAGTCGGGGCCTTCGTTGACGATCAGCCGGCCGTCGCGCCACGCGAGCCCGACGAAGTTCGCGGCGCGGCGCGCACCCAGGTCGGCGCCGCGCTCGAGGATGTTCACCATCCGCTTGAACGGCGCCGGCGCCCAGATCGGGCCGAACTTGCCCCATTGGTCGACGTTGTGCAGCTGGTCGTCGAGCATCACGCGGCGGATCAGCTGCGCACCGTGCCGCGGCGCCTGCACCGACACCGCGAAGTAGACGGTGGGCGCCTGGTCGGCGTCGCCCGTCATCGTCGACGTCGCGCTCGCGACGGCCACGCGGCTGATGCCGGCGATGCGAAAGCCGCACAGATCCGTCATCACGGGCGTGTCGACGCCCGATTCCTCGTTGCGATCCATCTTGGTGATGTAGCTCGTGAAATCCGGCCGCACGCGAAACCGCCAGTACTGCGCGAAATCGTGCGGCGGCAGGAAGATGCGCGGCCGGCCGCGGCGTGACGCGTCGCCGGGCAGGCCGGCGACCAGCCAGGGTTCGAGCTGGTCGAGCGCGCGCGCCAGGTCGGTCGGGCCGCGCAGTTGCAGGTAGTCGTTCACGTCGTTGATCGGTGTGCGCGCGGTGTCGCCGTCCGCCAGATCCGCGAGCCAGTCCGACTGGTCGACCAGCACGGCGCTGATGTCGAGTGCCGTCAGCCGTTCGTGGAGCGTCCATGCGGCCTCCGGGCCGGGGCGCTGCCCGGCGCGCGGATGGCCGTCCGCGAACGGCTCGTCGTTGTCCAGGCAGATCGTGACCTGCTTGCCGCGCAGGAACGCGAAGTCGATGCGCTCGGCGTTCGCGAGGCCGCGCAGCGCGAGCGCGGCCGTGCCGGGCAACGCGCAGGTATCGATCGACAGCGCGTTGATCGCGCTCTCGACGATGACCACGCGCTTCGCGCGGTCGAGCCGGCGCGCGTCGGCGGTCCACGCATAGCCGGCCTTGTCGCCCTGCGTCTGCGTCTTGACGCCGCCGTTGAGCGCGGGATCGACGTAGCGCATGTCGACCGCGACGACACGCGCATCGCCCGGCGCGCGCACCACGAACGCGGCGGCCGGGCCGCCGTGGCCGACCTCGCCGGCGGCGATCTTCGGGCTCGTCCACGTATTGAAGCCGAGGGTGCGCGCGGCGATCGCCGCGTCGATTGCCGCAGCGGCAATGCCGCGGCCGCCGAGGTAGTCGCGCACGCGCTCGCGCTCGGCCAGGCACCGGTCCGCGATGTACTCGACGGTCGATTTCTCGCGGCGCTCCGCCGGCGCCGGCCGCTCGGACGGGAGGCCGTACGCGTCGTGCAGATAGCGCACGGCATCGGCGACGGTGCCGCCGCGCGCGTGGATCACGAGATCGATGCAGGAGCCGCCGGCGTCGGCGCTGTGATCGCGCCAGCCGGTGCCGTATTTCGGGTGGTTCGCGTAGATCGACAGCGACGGGTTGCGATCCGCGTGCTGCGGCGAGTGATAGAGCGCACGGTCGCCGCCGCGGCCGCGCTTCAGGCCGAGACGGTCCGCCAGGTCGTGCAGGTCGATGTGTCGTTTCAGTTCGTCGATCGAGGCCATCGTCGTTATTGCTGTCGTTCAGGTTGTGCGGACTGCGCGGAAGTGGCCGCCGTGGCCGGTGACGCGACGAGCGCGCGCAGCGCGGCGGCGGATTGCGGGAAGCTGAGCGCAAGGCGGTCGGCGAGCGCCGACACGAAGCAGCCGAGCGCGAGTTGCCGTGCAACGTGGTCGGGCGCGTGGTCGAAACACGGCATGTCGGCGGCCGCCGCGATGGCCGCCCGGAGCGCGACGTCGTGCGGTGCGGGATCGGCGTAGCGGTTCATGCGCGTGCCTCCGGGCCGCGGCTCGCACGGTTCGAGATCATGAGGAATCCTTTCAATGGCAAAAACAATCCCTCGCGCCGTTCAGGCACGATGCGAGGGAAACGGGAGAAGGTGACGGGTTAGGGCGTCAGACGGGCAGCTCGAGCTGCGCGGCGAGGCGTTCGCGCACGTGCGGCGAGAGCGGCAGCTGCAACGACAGGTTCGGGATCGCGGACGGCGACAGCGTGCGCGCGAATTCCATGTTGACGACGTACGTGTGGCCGCATTCCGGATTCGAGCACTGGAACGTGATTTCGCGGAAGGTCAGCGACATTTCACGGCTGCTGCGCGCGGTGGCGCGCGTGCGGCAGTGCGGGCAGCGGTTCAGGATTCGCATGAGGGCTCACTCCGGGCTGAAGACTTCGAGCGGCCGGGCCGGGCGGGGAGCGTGCGTGCGATTCGGCTGCAGCACCGGCCGATCGGCGGATGGGCACGGGCACGCGCACGGCTCACAATCGGGGCTTCGGGCACATTCGAAAGCGGGGGACATGGAGGCGTTCCGGCTCAATGACGCGCGCTCCGGGAGCGGGGCGCCGTGATCGCGCGCAGATGGCTCGCGCCGAGGCGGATCAGCTCGCGCGCCATGCTCGAGATCGAGCGGTTGCGCTGCGCGGCGAGCTGTTCGAGTTCGCCGCGCTCGACAGGCGTCAGCCCCACGTAGACGGGTTTGTCCGACATCGTGCCGCGCGGCGAACGGCGCGGTCCTTTGGGAGTAGTCATGGTCGGTATACTTTGAGGAGATAGTCTTGCGTTACGATGAGGCTAGTGTAATGAGCAAAAAACGACGCGTCAATTGTTAATGGGTAATTTATGACACAAATCGGGAGTCGCTTGCGGGACGAGCGCTTGCGGATCGGGCTCAGCCAGGACGAGTTTGCGACCGTGGGTGGCGTCGCGAGACGCTCGCAGTCGGCATACGAGTCGGACGAGCGCGCTCCCGACGCGGCTTATCTGCTGGCCATTCGCGCGATCGGCGTCGATATCGGTTACGTGCTGACCGGCGAGCGGTTCGCCGCCGGCGGGGCGGCGCCGGAGGCGGGCACCCGCGACGCGGACGAAGCCGACGTGCTCGCGATGTACCGGCAGCTCAACGACACCGGCAAGGCATCGCTGCATGCGTTCCTCGCCAGTTGCATCAATTCGGGGGCGATGGTGCAGGTCGCGACGCCGCGGCGCGCGAAACGCCTGCCGGAGAAGCGTCGCGCGGCGCTCGATCAGCGCACGGCCGAAAACGTCGATCGCGCGATGGCCGAGATCGAACGGCTGAAGGCCGAACGCGCGACGAAGCCGTCGAAGAAGTAAGCGTCTGGCGGGGCGGTGCCCCACGCCGCCATCAGGCACGTGTGCGCAGCACGCGTGGCCAACCGTTGCCCGATTCGATCCGTTGCGTGTGCGACAGTCGGGGCGATCCCTCTCCTCGTTTTCCGTGTCGTGCCGGCGCCCTCGGCGCGCCGCACAAGGGCATCGGATAAAATCGGATGAAACACTGTATATCCATACAGTATTGGTTTAGCATTCTGAAAGCCGGTGAGCTGGCGGCGGGGCGTTCCGAGGCGCCCCGTCGTGTCAGGCGGCCCCCGGTTGATGACTGAGTTTGCGGAGACCGGAAAAATGGACACCAACAGGAAGCACGACAACGGGACGATCGGCGCGCCAGCACACACCGACCATCGCGCGGATGCGCGTGGATTGACGATGGGGCCGCCGCGGTATCGTTCGGACCTGACCGACGACGAGCGGGCTGATGCGCACGCGGCGATCGACAACGCGATGCTGTCGGTCGGGCAGGTGCTCGAGGCCGCGCTGCAGGCGATGGCCAATCTGCGTGATGCGCGTGCCACCTTGCAGCAATGCGGCGACACGCGTGACCTGCGCATGACGCTCGGCGGCCGTCAGCAATCGAGCTGATCCGCTACCCAGTCTGATCCCCGCAGGCCGGCATTCGCTCCGGCCGCCGCAGCGAATCCGAGTTGCGCATCCTGCGTCTCGCCTCGCGCCCCATCCCACCGAAATCCTGAATTCGCCGCCGCGATCGACACCTTGCGATCGCGTATCGGGCATGGCGGCCCGTCGGCCGCCGGGCCGCCGGTCAGTGCTTGCCGGAGCGAGGCGTCTTCTTCGGCGTGTCGCGCACCTCGAGTTCGAGCGCGGTCGTGAACCCGCCGTCGCCGATCGTATGCGTTGCTTTCTTCACGAGCCACGGTGTGTCGTCGATGTCCGGCTTGAACCCGGTCACCGTGACGGGCATCTCGGGAAACAGCTCGGGCCGGCCGAGTGCGAGCGTGTAGCTCAGCGTGGACTGGCCGCGCTGGGTGCGCGCATATTCGGCTTGCGCGGCCGCGCGGGCCTCGGCCTCCGTCGCGTAATCGTCGGGCAGCACCTTGGCGTTCTTGCCCTTCGCATCGCCGACGACCACCGACAGCCGCCGCGCACTGCCGTTCGAGTGATAGTGCGCGCGCACCGACGTGTAGCTGTCGCGCTGCGCGACGTGATAACGATGCTGGTCACCGCTCGCGCGCGTGACGGCCAGCACGTCGAGCGTCTTGCCGCTGATCGTTTTGCCCGTACCGATCGGCGTGAACAACAGGTGCTTGTCCTTGACGGTCATCACCGCGTCGTAGCGCTTCGCGAGACGCGTCAGGAACGACATGTCGGACTCCTGCGTCTGGTCGACATGATCGATCCGCGTCGCGGCAAGCGTCGCGTCGACGGCTGCCGTGAGCCCGTAGCGCGCGGCGATGGTTCGCACGATTGCGCCGATCGTCTGCCGGTGCCAGCTTTTCTCCCGGCGTTCGTGCATGTCGTTGGTCATCGACGCCGAGCGTGCGCGGATCGTGATGACGTCCGGCGCGCCGCTGTGCTCGACTTCGTCGACCGTGAACGTACCCTTGTCGACGAGCGGTTCGCCGACCCATCCGATCGACAGCTTGATGCTGGCGCCGCGCTTCGGAATGGCGAACGTCCCCTTGGCATCGTCGAGCACCAGGTCGAGCATGTCCGCCTCGTCCGCGCGCGATTCCGACAGCGACAGGCTGATGAGGTTGGGCGCGATCAGGCGCGACAGGTCGCGGCCGTCGAGCGTGATGCGGTAGTCGGCCTGCGGCTGCGTACGTCCCGTGCGGACCTGCGCGTCAGCCGGCGTGCGTTCCTGCGTGCTCATTGCTCGGCCGCTCCGCTTTCGTCGTCCTGCGGCGCTTCGGCCAACACGCCATCATCGACGCGCTTCAGCGTCAGCGTGAATGCGATCTTGCGTGGAATGCCTTCTTTCGTGTGATATGTGGCCGTCTCGTTGAGGCTGTCGATGACATATGCGCCGTACACGTTACCGTTGCCGTCGACGAGCACGTAGGCATCGCCGGCGTCGCCCATTCGTGCGAGCGCCTCGATCGAGGCGATCTCGCCGATGCCGTTGTCGGGCGCGACGATGCCGGTGAGCGTGATCGTGTCGTCGCCGGCGCCGGTGAACTGGCTTGCATCGCGCACGCCAATGCGCGAGCTGGTGCGATGCTTCCAGTTGCGCTGGCGCTGGAGTTCCTGGTAAGGCGTGGTCGCCAGGCTGAAAACGAACTGGTCGAGCGACATCATCATGGGCGGGTTTCCTCCAGCGGACAATCAATCGGACAGGCGCGACGCGGTGCGCGACGCCTTCGCGCGTTCGGTGCGTTCGAGTTCGGCGCGCACCATGCGGGCGATCTCGGCCGCATCGACGCCCGGCGGCGGCGCGATGTTGATGGTGACGGGGCCGGCCGGCGGCGCGGTGCTCGCCACGGCGGCCGGCGCCGTGAGCGGCGGGCGGTAGTCGAGCGACAGGTTGTAGCGTTCGAGCGGCGCGGCGGCGGCGAGCGCGGGGCTTGCGGCAAACGCGGGCGGCCCGACCAGGGCGGCGGCGGTCGTGAGCGCGGCGGCGGTTCGCGTCATGCGGGCCGGGGTGCCGGTGGTGCCGCCTGCCGCGGTGCCGTCGGATGGGGGGGATGCCTGCATGCCGAGTTTTTCCTTGAGCCAGCCGACCGCCGAGCTGCCCAGGCCGCCGATCGTCTCCTTCAGCGCGCCGAGGCGATTCGTGATGCCGCCGACCAGGCCGGACACCATGCCGGCGCCGATTTCCTGGAAACGCGGGCCGAGATCGCCGAACCAGTCGCCGATGCCGCCGAGTGCGGCTTTCACCCACTCGACGGTGGCGTCCCATTTAGCGGCGATCCAGTCGCCGGCCGCGCCGAATGCGCCCTTGACGGTTTCCCACAGCGCGATGAATTTCGGGCCGAGCGTGTCCCAGTTCTGCCAGACGTAGACAGCGGCCGCGGCGATCAACCCGATGACGAGCAGCAGCGGATGCGCCATTGCGAGCCGGCCGAGCATCATCAATGCCTGCCCGACGAGCCTGAACGCGCCGGCCATCGACGTCGCGAAGCGCAGCACATTGACCGATCCAAGGATGTTGCCGAAAACGCTTGCCAGCGTGCCGACGACGGTGAGTATGCCGCCCAGCGCCGCGAAGGTCGTGACGAGAATCCGGGTGGCCGTGCCGTGTTCGCGCACGAACCGGACGATCTTCTCGAGCATCGTGGCCGTGACGTCCAGCGCCGCGTTGTAGACCGGCGTGATTTTCTCGCCGATTTCGAGCTTCAGGTCGCGCAATTGCGCGAGCACGGCGAGCTCGCGGCCCCCGGTCGAATCCGCAGCCTTCGCCCGCATTCCGGTGATGCCGTCGGCGGCGGTGCTCTGTCTTTCGGTGTCGTGGATCTGCTCGCGTTGTTCGTACATCGTCGTGAGCAGGGTTACTGCGGCCTTGTCGGGGACCAGCTTCGCCAGCGCGGCTTTCACCTTGTCGGGCTGGGTGATGCCTTTCGCGGCGAGCTTCGGCAGCAGCACCTTTTCGAGCCATTCGAGCGGCGACGCCTGCAGCATGTCGCTGCCCGCCAGCGCACCCGGCTTGAGCCCGCGGATCGCGCCGTTCTTCGCATGCATGACCTGCTTCGGATCGACCAGGCCGAGCGCCGTCCACTGCCGTGCGGCGGGCGCGGTCATCTTGCCGTCGAAGAGGCTGCCGGACAGCGCGGCGAGGCCTTCGCCGGCCGCCTTGCCGCCGAGCTTCTCGACGAGTGGCTGCATCTGGTAATAGAACGCGTCCGTGCGCAACTTCCTGGCTGCGCCGCCCCCCGATTCGGTGAAGTTGTTCCATTCATCGCCGCTGACCTTGCCGCCGGTTGCCGTCTGCATCTTCTGCACGATGTTCGCTTCGGCGCCGAACGCGGCTTCGTTCTTCGTGCCGCCGCGCAGGTCGATGACCTTCAGCATGCCCATGAACTTGTCGACGTTCGCCTTGGCATCGTCCTTGCCGAACAGCGCCTCGTTCGCCGATCTCATGTTCGCGAGCATCGGCATCACGACGCGCGCGCGTTGCTCGTCGCCGCCCAGTGCCGACAGTGATTCGCGCATCAGGGCCAGGTTGTCGACGAGCGACTGGCCGCCGATCTGCTGCGCGCGTGCGAATTTCACGGCGTCGGCCGATGCGCCCTGCGCACGCAGGCGCAGCGTTTCGCTCTCGGCCTGCTTCGCGACGTCGAGCGGTTCGGACAGCATGCCGAACATGCTCTTGCCGGCGCCCGTGATCGTCTTGCCGCGCTCCGCCCATTGCTTGCCCACGCCGCTCAGTGCGTCGATCTTCGCGCGCCTGGCGTCGGCGCGCTGGCGGCGCGTGTCGTCGAACGCGAGCACGTCGGCGGTCATCTTCGCCTTGCGTCGCGCGCTGTTCGTGGCCAGCGCGAATTCATGCTGGTCGAGGTGGCGCGTGTCGATGCCCGCGCCGACGAGCTGCGTGCGCAGTTCGCGGATGCGCGCGACCTGCCTGCCTTGCGCGGCCGTCAAATCCGTGGCCGTGCGTTCCAGCTTGGCGAGGTCGTCGACCATCTGGCGCGACGGCGGACCGGACGCGCGCAGCGCCACGCGCAGCTCGCCGGCACGCAGCTTCGCTGTCTTGAGGTCGGTCGCGGTTTTCGTCACACCGCCGCGCAAGTCGCGAAACTCGCCGATGCGCTTCTGCGTCTTCGCCATGTCGTCCAGCTCGCGGCGGGTGGCTCGCAGCGAGTCGGCCAGCCCCTTGTTGCCGGTCAGCATCATTTGCAGGGGCTTCGTCATGTTGTCGACCATGTCGACCATGACGCGCAGTTTCGTGGTGTTGTCCATCGTCGATCGTTTCGCTCATTGGGCGCCGGCGCGCACTCGCGCGCGCTCGCGCCAGTCCATCAGCTCGGCCAGGCTGAAAGCGTCCATCACGGGCGGTGTCCAGCCGAACACCGTCGCGATGTCCGCCATCGGGTCTTCTATGCGGTCTGGGAGGCCAGTCGGGATTTCACGGCCTTCGGCATCAAAAAACCGGCGAAGATGCCCCCCAGTTGCACGAGGTCGGCCGGGTCGATGCCGGCGACGTCGGCTTCCGTCAGCATCGGCGAGCTGATGCGCGGCAGCACCTTCGACAGCGCGACGACATCGAGGCTGACGAGGTCGGACAGCGATACGCCGCGCAGCTCGCCCGATTTCGGTTTGCGCAGCGTGATCGACGTGATCGTCTGGTTGCCGCGCACGATCGGCGTGTCGAGCGTGTGGGTGGCCGGATCGTCCTGTTCGGGCGTTGCGATGGCGGCCACGGCGGGCGCGTCGGCGTGCAGGTCGTTCGCGGCCGGTTCGGATTGGATCGGATTCATGGTGGTCCTGTCGTTGATCTGTCGGGAGGAAAGGCGGAGGCAGGCCCGGCCGGCGTAACCGGCCGGGTGGCGGATTACAGGCCGATCGCGTTGCGCAGCGCGGCGAACAGGTCGTTGCCGTTGACCTTCTCGATCATGTTGACGAAGTCGATCTCGATCACGTCCTGGCCGTTCACGGACAGCTTGTAGTAGCTGGCGACCGTCGTGACCTTGAACGCGGTGTCTTCCTTCGACTTCGCGGTGCCCGGGTCGATTTCGCTGTGGCGGCCGCGGATCACGATCTCGATCGCGTCGACGCTGGTCGAATCCTCGGATTGATAGCCGCCGGCGAAGCGCAGCAGCACGCCGTCGTGCTTCGTGATCGCGTACTGGCCGAGCACGGAGCGCATGAAGCCGCCGCAGGTCCATTCGAGCTGGATCCCTTCCTGCCCGAAGTCGACCTTGATCGGACCGCTCATGCCGCCGCCCTGGTAGTCCTCCATCTTGCGCGTGAGCTTCGGCAGCGTGACTTCGACAACCTGGCCGACGAAGTTCTCGCCGTTCTGGAACAGGTTGAATCCCTTGAGTTTGCGAGGCATACCCATCGTGTGTGACTCCTGGTGAGGCCGGTCGTTACGCGCTCACGCGCGCGGCGAAATCGGCGAGATAACGGTCGGTGATGCGCTGGCGCAGCATCAGGTTTTCGAGCGGCGGAACCGGCGTGTATTCGTAGTCGAGATACGCCTTGCCGGACTTCAGCACGTCGGTCGTGTTCGGCTCCGGGTCGTACCAGGCCGAGCCGCCGATCAGGTAGCCCTGCGAGATCCATTCGCGGAACTTGGCGTTGATCGTTTCGATGATGTCGCGCGGCAGCGACGGGTTGAGCGGGCCGTCGATGATGGCCATCTGCGCTTCCGCGATCGAATCGGCGATGACCTGCGCGGTGCGCGTGTAGTTCTCGAACGCGAACAGCGGATCGTCCGAGCACGTGCGCGAACCCCAGAAGCGGAAGCCGTTGCGGTTCACGAGCGTCGTCACGTCCTGTTCGTTCAGGAACCCCGCGTCCGTCGCCGGATCCTGCAGGTCCCACGACACGTCGGCGCTGATGCCGGTGACGCCGTTCACGCCGACGTTCGACAGCGTCTTGTGCCAGCCCGTGTCGTTGTCGATCTTCGCGCGCAGGCCGGCCGCATACGCGGTGGCCGGCACGACGACGGTCGTGTTGGTCGTGTCGTCCCACGCGAGGAAGTCCGGCCAGACCACCATCAGCTCGCGCTGGCTGAACTGCTTGCGGTACGTGACGGCTTCTTCCTTCGTCTTGCAGCCGTTGGCCGAGACGTAGGCGAACGCGCGCAGCGATTGCGCGACCGACGCGAGCGCGGCGGCGACGGGTTGCGTGTCGAGGCCCGGCGTCGCGAGGATGCGCGGCTTCACGCCGAAGCGCGCCTGCGCGCCGAGCAGCGCCTTCATGCCGGTGTACTTGCCGTCGGCGGTGACGCTGCCGATCACGTTGGTTGCCGTCTCGGCGGCGTCCTTGCCTTCGGCGACGCGCACGACGATCGTGACGGGCTTGGTCTGCCGGCCGATCGCATCGAGCGTGCGGCGCAGCGTGCCTTTGGTGCCGGCCTTGCCGAGTGCGGCGACGACGTTGGTCAGCAGGACCGGCGTGTCGAGCGGGAAGGCGGTGGCGTCGGCGTCGGACGCCGTGCAGACGATGCCGACGACGGCCGTCGACACGGTGCGGATCGGGCGCGAGCCCTCGTTGATTTCGATGACGCGTACGCCGTGGTGGTAATCCTGCGGCATGGTGTGTGGCTCCTGTGTGTGCAGATGAAAGAGAACGGGAGGAATCCCGTGCGGATCAGGCCGCGGGGTCCGCGACCGGAGCTGCGGGTGCGCTCGGCTCGGCCGGAGGCGGGGGCGGCGGCGGTACATACGGCGCCGGCGTTGCCGGCCACGTCACCGCATCGGGGAACGTGTCCGCCTGGATGACCGACACGAGCGCCATCTGGTAGGCCGACCAGGCCTTGAAGTAGTAGACGCCTTCGTCATCGAGCAGCCCCGCCGCATAGGCATCGGCCTTGCCGGCATTGGCCTTGCGCGCGGCTTCCAGCCGGCGCTCGAACTCGGTCATCGCGGCGTCGCGCTTTTCCTGTTCGAGCAGCGCCGCCGGGACGGCCCACGCGCCGTTGATCCATGCGTGGCGCGGTGACGGTTGCGGCTCGGTCGTCAGGCCGAGTTCGTCGGGCGTCTTGCCGGCGGTCGCGATTTCGACGGCTTCGCCGGTATCGGTGCGATAGCAAAGGCGGCCGCGGAAGTCCGGCAACAGGGCCCACGCGCCGTCGCGGTAGAACGGCCAGGTCGTCGGCGTGCGCGCCGGCGGTTGGTCGAACGTTGCCCATGACGGCACGAGCCAGCGGTCGGGGTTGCGCGGGTCGGCGTCGGGCTGGCCGCTGCTCAGGTATTCGCCGTTGGATTGGCTGTAGTGGTGGATCAGCATGTTTCGTTATCCAGAGTTAGTAGGCGCGGATCATGGCGAGCAGCGCGATGTTGCGCGGCCGTGCTTCGTTGCTGCCGTCACCGTTGACGGTGATGGCGTGGCTGTGGCGACCGGCGCCGCCGATGCCGACGTTGTGGCCGTGGTTGCCGGCTTCGCTGAGCCAGATGCCGGTGCCGGCACCCTCGGTGCCGTGCATGTCCTGCCGGTCCCAGTTGTACGGGCCCCAGCCTTGGCCGTAGGAGGTGGCGACGACGCCGACGCGCCCCATCCGGACACCGTGCGCGTGGCCAGGATCATTGACGCCGTGGCCGTGCTGTCCCTGCCCGTCGGTCCAGGCCGAGTGCGCGTGATCGCCGACTTCGCCCGCGCTTGCGCCGTGGCCGTGCCATCGGTTCGCGCTGTCCTGCCACGAGCCGAGTATTCGATTGGTATCGATGCCGCGCGCGTCGTCCCAGCAGCGGATGTGCTCGCCGCGCAGTTCGGGGAGGCGGAATGTCGTCGTGCCGTTACCGTGCGAGAAGCTGCCCCACAGGGCTTTCTGCCATTCATCCTCCGTCACCAGTGCGCCGCTGGCCTGTGCGTACGCCCACAATGCGGGATAGTCGGCGCGATTGACGAGCGCGCCGTTGGCCTTGAGGAACCCCGTGCGTACCGACGTACGAGGTTCGAAGACGATCTGGCCGATGGAGTTCGTCGATAGAGCGGCCAGCACCCATTCGGTAGTAGCGAGCGCCGTTGACCGGTCGCCTGCCGCGGGTGTAGGGCCCTGCACGGGCGTTTTGAAGACAGTGCCTCCGGGCGTGAACGATGCCTGCGCGACCGAGTTGCACGTGACGCCGAACGACCCATCGTTGATGTGGTACAGGCCGGTGTCCGGTGCGCCGTCGTTGATGAACGTGAGGGACGGTGCTTGCGCGCTGCCTTCCGACAGGTAAATCCGCTTGCCCGGATCGAACCAGAGATCACCTGTCATCGTGCCGCCCTTCGTGCGATCGAGCGGCGTCAGGTTTCCGGTGTGCCATGCCGGCTTGCCATCGATGCGGAAGGTGTGGTCATCGGTGTGATACGCGAACGAGCCGTTGTTTGCGCCCCACCAGCCAACCGCCTTGTCGTTGCCAAAGAGGTAGCCATCGATGGGGCCGATGCGCAGGCGTCCTTCGTATGGGCCATTGCCGAGAGCCAACTCACCACGAATGCTGGTGTTGCCGCCGATCGATGTGCCGGCTCCCTGATCGTCGATAGTGACGCGACCGGTCGCGAGGTTCAGCGTGAACGGCCGGTAGTCGTTGAACGTGCCCTCCGGATCACCTTTCTTCGTCGACAGCAGATAGACGTTCACGCCGTCGTTGCGCCAGAACGCACCGTAGTCGCCGTAGACCGTTCGGAAATTCGCGCCACCGGTGTCCAGTTCACGCGAGGTCACGCCACCCTTGAACGTGGCGCTCCCCCCTGCCTGAACCGCATTGCGACCGTCATCACCGACATCACCGACGAGCAGGCGCTTCGCCACCGAGAACGCCTGCGTGCCGCGGCTGACACGAAACGCGGGGAACTGCGTGACACCGTCGTCCGCGAACGCATTCACGCCGAAATCGTTGCCGCCGTTGCCTCCGGTTGCCGCGCCGTCCCGCTTGAACATCGACCAGCGGATCTTGCCGCCGTCAGTGAAGAACAGCGTCGAGAAATTGCCGGCGCCACCGTCGATCGAGGCAGCCTTCGCATAGCTCGTACCTTCCGCAACGGTGTCGCCGCCGACACGCAGTCGCGAATTCCCGTCGTCGCTCTTGACGTCGCCAACCAGCACGCGGCCGCCGTAGCCGATGCGCAGGGCGCGCGCCTGGTTCGCGTCGGTCTCGGCGTCGTTGACGGCTCGATTGAGCCACAGATCGACGTACTCGCGCCCCCAGGCGCCGTTGTCGAAACCCGAGCGCATCGTGGCGACCAGGCGCGATCCGCTATCGGCGTTGGCGCCGCTGAACGTGCCGTACAGGCGCATGCGGCTCTCGCGGCCGTTCTTGCCCGTCGGCGGCCGGATCGAGACATGCGCGGCGTCAGCACCCGCATCGAACTCGGTAATGACCGGGCCGGTGAACTTCGCGCCGGTCAGCGCCGCGTATCGCGACGCGGCGGTCTTCGGCGTCAGCACGCGCGTATCGTCGGTGCCGGTGTTCACTTCTCCCTGCGTCGCCAGCTCGACCACGCCCTGCCGCTCCGTCGTCGCCGGCGGATTCAGGAACGATGCGTCGCCGAACACGAGCTTCGTCGCGTCGATCGTCGCGAACTGCATGTCGGTCGACAGCAGCAGCAACGCGGCCGGCGACTTCTCCATGATCGGCGTCGTCTGGCCGTATGCGGCCAGGAGCACGCCGTTCTCGAGGTAGAGGCCGAATCCGTAGAGGGAATACTGGTCCGCCGAGTCGTCCTTCAGCGTCGTGTGGATCGTGTCCGGCGCGACGTTGGCGCCGCCGAAGGACTTAATCCGTTTCAGCTCGTTCGGCAGTTTCGTGAGCCCCTTGTCGGCGACGAACGGCGCGTTCGCCAGGCCGATTTCCACGACCTGGTGGGCGTTCGTGCCGCCGTTGCCGGCGGCGACGAGTGCGGCACGGCCGGCGTCGGTGATGATGATCTGGGTTGCCATGTGCGATCAGTAGTCGGTGAGGTTCAGGCGGCGATAGGCCGCCACGCGCGCGGCGGCGCCGATCAGTTGTCGGCCCCGCATCTCGAAGCCCTGCGTGAACGTGTAATGCGCCCGCACGGGTTTGGTGCGATCGATTTCCGCGAGGATGTCGGCCACGTATTCGGCGGTCGGCGGCTGGCCTTCCTGGCCGCTGACCGTCATCACGAGGTCGAACGTGCCGGGCCGGCCCGGCGGGCGCTGCTCGAACCATTCGCGCAGGACGATGTTTCCGCCGAAGGCCGCGACGACCTCGCGCACCGACGCGGCGGTGCCCTTGCGACGGGCGATCGGAATCGCCTGGCCGGCGCGGGCGCGCTTCACGTACTCGGGCCAGTAGTCCTTCCATGCGTCGACGCCGAGGTGCCAGGCGAGCCACGGCAGCAGGTCGGAGCGGATCGTGTCCGGATTCATCAGCGTCGCGAGCGGCGTCGGCACGTCGTCGATGCGGGCATTCGTCGCGGCAAGCCGGCGTTCGAGCCGCGACGCATTCGGCGGCAGGATGTCAATCATTGCTGTACACCCCGCCGTCGATCAGCTCGATCCCGGTGCAATAGGGCGCCTGCTGTTTCGTCGCCGGCAGGCCGGCGAGCGGGCTTTCGAGGATCACCTTCTGCACGCCGGCCGCGCGGGCGGCCGCGTAGATCCCGTCGAGCGTGACTTCCATCCCGAGGCGGTGCATCGATTCGGTGTACTTCTTCATCGCGCGGTTGGCTTCGGCGAGCGCCACCGCGCGATCCGGGCCGGCGAAGAACACCAGCCGCGCGCGCACCTGGTAGCGCAGGATGTCCGCGCCGCGCACGGTGACCTGGTCGGTGAGCGGCCGCACGTCGTCGGCCTGCAGCGCAGCGGCCACGGCGTCGATCAGCGCCTTGTCGGCGGTGCCGTCGCCGTCGCGCGCCAGCACCGTGACGAGCACTTCGCACGGTGCCGGGCTGATCGCCGACGCGTCGAGCACGCGGCCGTCCGCATTGCGTGCGTGCGAGACGTACGCGCCTTCGGGGCCCGCGACGGAGAAGCTTTGCGGTGCGAGCTGCGTACGGGCGCGCAGGTCGGTATCGCTTTCCATGACCGGCGCGACGCCGTGTTCCGGATCGGCGGGCGAGATCGTCAGGCGCCGGATGCCGAACAGCGCCGCGAGGTTGTCGAGGTCCGCGCCGACCGCATAGGCGAGCATCACGGCGCGCGCAGCGTCGTTCACGCGCTGCCGCAGCACGATTTCGCGGTAGGTGTTTTCCTGCAGCAGCTTCACGAGTGGCTCCGATTCGAGCGCCAGCGTCGCGGCGATCTCGGCCTGCTCGGCAGCCGGGTAGAGCGACACGAGCCGTGCCTTGCGCACGGCAAGCAGCGTCTCGTAGTCGATCGTGTCGACGACGTCGGGCGACGGCAGTTGCGAGAGGTCGATCGGCGTCACGCTCATGCCGTGCCTCCGTGCGTGACCGGCACGCGAGTCGATACGGCGGTGCCGCTTTCGTTGGTCCAGCCTTCGATGTCGAGATAGAGCGAGCCGGCAGCCGCGTTCGCGTCGTCCGCGGCGAGCACGACGCGGGTGAGCGTCAGGCGCGGTTCCCAGCGCATGAGCGCCGTCGCGACGGCCGCATAGAGCCGCGTGCGCACGGTGCCGTTGCCAGGCGCGTCGATCAGGTCCGGCAATTCGGAGCCGAACGTACGGCGCTTCACGCACGACGCGAGCGGCGTCGTGACGATTCTGCCGATCGACTGGTAGAAATGGTCCAGGCCCGAGATCGAGCGGCCAGTGTTCGCGTTCATGCCTTTCATTGCGGTGCGCTCACGAGTTGTCCATCGCCTTGTTCGCGATGCGTGTGATGCGGGAGGCTGATGCCCTGGGATTTCACTTCGCGCGTGAAGGTGGCCGCGCCGTCGATCTGCATCGTGGCGCCGCCGCCGGCGCCGCCCGTGCCGGTCATACCGGATTCGAACGCGAACGGCCCCTTGACCGTCATCGCGCCGGTGCAGGTCGTCTGCTGCGCGTCGAACGTGATGCGCTCGGCCTGCACGGTCGCGTCCCGGGTCTGTACGACGACCGATCCCGGTGCGACGACACGAAGGGTCGCGCCGGCCGGCAGCTCGGCCGTGAGCGCATGCGCCGCGTGGTCGTACGTGATGCTTGCGCCGTCGGGATAGACGCGCGCATGGGTATCCGGGCTCGAAGCCGGCGCAGGCGCGGCATTCGAATAGACGCCGCGCAGCGCGACGCCTTGCGCCGGGTCACCCATCGGGCAGAGCAGCACGACCTGTTCGCCGGGCGTCGGCGGCAGCCATTCGCGGGTCCCGCCGGCGGTGCCCGCGACCCACGGAATCCAGTTGGTTTGCAGTCCGCTGCCGTCGGCATCGGCGTCGCCGACCGAGACACGGCACAACGCCGCCGCATGGTCGACCGCGAGGATCGTTCCCTTGCGCACCGCGTTGCGTGCCTGTCGTTGAATTTCATTTGCGTCCATGCAGTCATGGTGACGGTCGGCTGGTCGCGGCGCGAGTGATGGCCTGTGTCGTCGCGACGACGACAGCGCGTACCGGGTGCCGGCACGAAGACGCGCATCGACAATTGCTGCACCGGTCGGCGCGAGGATGGAGTCGTGCGCCTTCGTGACGTCGTCACGAGGTTTGAATGTGTGTGCCGATCGACGTCGGGAAGCAGGGCGATGAGCTGGGTATGCGATGGAGCGTGTGGCGAGGTGGTCTGAACGGATGCCGCGTGAATGGCGGGACCCGCGCTCCGCAGGGATGTCGCATGGGTGCTTGTCGCGGGCCGCGCATGGGCGTGCCGTCGCCGGCGAAGGCCGGTTCGACAGGAAGGGATGACGAGCTGATCCGCGTGCGATCGGGCGGTGCGGTTTCGCCTAGCGGCGAGACGAGGTGGCCGGCTGCGGCGCGCAGCCGTGGGAGAGGCGAACGACGCGGTGTGCGGGAGGGCGGACCGGTGCCCGCCGGGCTCAGCGGATCTGCGGCAGCGCGACCCACGTCAGGGTATCGGCCGGATCGACCTTGGTGTCGTCGACATGCGTGATCTCGTGCCGGCCGTCAGGCCCGGTCGTCACGGCGACGCTTTCCGTCAGCGCCAGCCGGATCGACAGGTCGACGGCAGCCTGGTCGCGGATGCCGACCTCGAAGGTGATGCCGCTCGCGCGCGCGGCCGGGTTCGTCACGAGATCCGGCTGGTTCGCACGCACCCATTCGACCAGTGCGACGAACACGGGATCGGTGTCGCCGGAAAAATTCGTCGCGAGCACGTGGGCCGTGTACCGGTATTCGAACGAGGGCGTCAGCGTGCCGGTCGTCGCGATCGACCCCTGCTCGACGAGTACGGACAGCGCGCCCGGTTCGGCGGCGAGCGACGGGATGGCGGCGGCGAGCGCCTGCCGCAGGCTGTCCGGCTTAATCATGCGGATGGGCTCCATGGTCGGGGGTGGGCGTGCCGGCCTGGCATGCCGCGATCATGTCGACGGTGGCCGCGCATGTCGCCCAGGCCGCCTTGACGAGGGTGAGCGCGCCGTCGAGGTCACCGTTGGTGCGGGGCGCGAGCATCGGCAGCGTGCACGGTTTCACCGTCTGGCACGTGTTCGACATAATCGTCGGCGCCGGTGAGAGCGGGACTGGCTTGCAGGCGGACAACGTCGTCAGGCAGAGGAGTGTCAGCCCAAGCGCGAAGCGTGGCGTTTTCATCGGTCAATCTCCGGTTTTCAAGTCGAATGGCGTCGAGCTTCGACGCGATCGCGGTATGCGCGCGATCGAGCCGTGCCTGCTGTTGGGCGTGCGTGGCGGCGTCCTGCCGCATGCGCGCAATGACGTCGTCGCGCGCGGCAAGCGCCTGTTGCGCATCGGCTCGCTGCTGCTGCGCGATGGCCAGGTCGGCACGCAGCGCATGCAGGTACAGCGCTGCCGCGACGCATGCGGACAGCGCGACGGCGCAGGC
The DNA here is from genome assembly GCF_055810675.1 of Burkholderia sp. YHN3-13. NCBI lineage: Bacteria > Pseudomonadati > Pseudomonadota > Betaproteobacteria > Burkholderiales > Burkholderiaceae > Burkholderia > Burkholderia sp. YHN3-13. Next base: position 27,922 of record NZ_JBVVNQ010000018.1, read on the forward strand.
GGCGAATTTCGCGACGAGTCCGTTCATGTGCCGGTCGTGGCGTTGGCCGAACCCGATGCCGCACCGGCCGAGGGGCGTATCGGCGCATAGCGGTCGTAGGCGCGCGCAAGCTTCACGTCGTAGAGGTTCGTCGCGTAGTCGGGCCCGTTGTACGCGCGGGCGAAAGCGGCCCACTGGCGTGCACCGAGCGCGCGGCGCAGCGCGTCGTCGGCCGCGATGTAACGGACGAACGCGTCGAGGTGCTGTGCTTCGCCGGTTTCCATGCATGCGACGAATTCGTCGATGGACGCGTAGCCGAGGCGCAGCCAGTGATAGCCCATCACCTGGAACGAGCCCCAGCTCGCGGATTCCCACGCGGCGCCGGCATCGATCGCCTCGGCCGCGGCGAGGCGCGTGTATTCCGCGGCGCTGCCGCGATAGCCGCCGCGCGTGCACGACACGATGTCTGGCTGACGGGCAGCGAACGGCGCCGGGTCGATGCCGCGCGCCTGCAGCCGCTTCCAGAACACATGGCGCTCGAACAGGATGACGGGCCGGCCGTCGGGCAGGAAGCCGGCGCCGCGCGACTCGACTTCGTTGACCGCCCGAACGCACGCAAGCGGCACGTCGAGCGTGCGCGCGGTGCGTTCGAGGTCGGCGAGCGCGAGATGTTTCGGATCGCGTTGGCCGGTGGCCAATGCGGCAAGGGTCTTCGGGCCGGCGATGCCGTCGTCGACGAGGCCGGTCCCGCGTTGCAGCGCGATGACGGCGGCTTCGGTCGCCGCGTCATAGCAGTGCGTGACCTGTACCGCGTAACCGGCGCGAATCAGTCTGCGTTGCAGCAGGCCCACGTCGTCGCCGTGGTCGCCGAGGCGGCGGGTCTTCATGATTCATTCGCTCCTCAGGAGGCGTGCGACATTGCCGCGCGTGCCGCAGACGAACGTCGCGAGGAATACCGAGGTGGCCGCGTCGAAGAAGCCGACGGAGCCCGCATGCAGCAGCAGTTCGATCGATGCGCCGCCGGCGACGGCGACGAGACTCCATGCGAACCACGATGCGTGGCGCCGGTGCCGCGCGCCGTTGCGTCGATAGGTGAGCACGCGTACGAGCACGGCGACGTGCGCGGAGAGTGCGATCAGCGCGAGCGGGAGAGGCATGTCATCCCCCTTTGCGGAACAGCGAGAGCAGGTCCAGCGTCTTGACCCGCTCGATCAGTTGCAGCGTGACGGTAATGACGAGCGCGGCCGCGAAGAACGCGGCGACGCCCGTCGAATGGATCGGCGTGGCGCCGACGATTTCGGGTGCGGCGAGGTAGCCCATCACGAGCGAGATCAGCAGGTAGGCGGCACGCCGCGCGACACCGATCTCCTTCGATGTGACGACCACGAGCGCGGCGCCCGTGAACGCGCCGATCAGCGCGTTGCCGTCGATGCCGGGCGCGAGCCCGGCGACGCCGAGCGCGGCGGACAGCATGGCGGCGGTGGTGAGGTTCGGTTCGGCCATGAAGGCGATTCCAGGGTCAGTCAAACAGTTGCAGCAACGGCCGTGCGCTCGTCACGGTGTCGAGCGGCGGCAGGTAGACGGGCGTGCCGGCGGGCAGGACGACGCCGAGGCTGGCGAGCCCGGTGTTCGCTTCCAGCACGGTCTCGACGGTGCCGTCGGTCCGACCGTAGTGACGCCAGCACAGCGCGTCGACCGTGTCGCCCTGCAAGGTGCGCGCGATCATGGCTGGTCCCTCCGGTGCTGAAGGGGCCGGCTGTCGGTGGCGCTGCCGGCCGGCGCGCTGCGCGGGGGAGTCGATGTCGTGCTGCTTGCCATGGCGAGGTCTCGAGCCGTGAGGCAGTGAAGATGGTTGTCATGGTCGAGCTTCGCGGGGCGGGGTTCAACGAGATGCGTGCGTGATCCGTCCGGACACGCAGCGCGGCGCGTGTCGCGGCGCGCATCGCGCTTTACGCTTCACGGACTAGCGCGGGATGTTCGCGGGCGGGTGCCGTGCGCGCCTTGCAGCGGAATTGCAGCCTGGGTGAACCGGGCTGGCCTTGAGTGATCTTGTGCAGCCTTGGTTTTGCCTGGAGGGAGGCGCGCGGAGCCTTGCCGGGCAAGGGGCGGGCAGGCGTAGGTAAAACTCCGAAGGCAGGAGTTGCTGGTTCGATCCCAGCCGCCGCCGCTGTCGCTACCTGACGGCTCCGGGCGGCTGTGCCGCGCCGCCTCACCGCCGTGCGAGAATCTCCTGCAACGACAACTCAAGCGTCGATCGCGGCGGCCGTCCGCGCATCACGCCGACTCCCGATGGCAGCCCTTCCGTCTACCCCGACCGCGGTCGATGCGCGCGCGCTGACCGATGCGCAACAGGCGCTGCTCGCGCGTCTGCACGCCTATTCCCCCGACGATCCACGCGCGCCGCTGCCGTACAGCCGGCGCCTCGCCGAAGCCGAAGGCTGGTCGCGTGCCCACGCGCTGGCCGTGATCGACGAATACAAGCGCTTCGCGTTTCTCGCGCAGGCGGCCGGGCATCCGGTCACACCGTCGGTCGCGGTCGATGCCGCATGGCATTTCCACCTGCAGTACACGCTCGAATACTGGGACGTCTTCTGCGCCGGGGTGCTGCGCGCGCGGCTGCATCACATGCCCGGTACGGGCGCGCCGGACGAGGGCGCCGTGTATGCGCGGCGCTATCGCGACACGCTCGACAGCTATCGCCGGATGTTCGGTCACGAGCCGCCGGAGTCGATCTGGCCGCACCCGGTCGATCGGCCGGCCGAAGCGGCGGCGCCGCAGGCAGACGAGCCGGCCGCCGCGGCGCCGCGCCGCACGTTGGGCACCCGGTTGCCGAAACTCGCGTGGCCGGCGGCCGCCGCAAGCGTCGCCGCGACCTGCGCATCGGCGCAGGACTTCAACGTGCTGGATTACACGGGGCCGCGGTTTCTCGCGTTCTACATTCCGGTCTGCATCGCCGCGCTGCTGCTGATCGGGCTCCTGCAACAGATCGAATACCGATGCCGGCGCAGGCGCGCATTCCCATCGGACCTGACCGCCGAGGAGGCCGCGTACCTCGCCGGCGACGCGTCGCGGGTCGTGCAGGTCGCGACGCTTTCGCTCGTCCATGCGGGCGCGATCGATCTGACGATGGCCGGACGGCTGGGTGGGCGCGTGCGGCTCATCGACGCGACTCGGGCGGGTGCGTACGCGGACGCATGCGAATGGCTGGCCGGGCAGCCTGACGGGGAGGCCAGCTTCGGCGCATTCCGCCAGCTGCTGGCGCGTCACGCTGCCGAGCACGCGAAATCGTTGCGCGCGCGTGGCTGCTTCTGGGCGCCGGGCGACCTGCGGACGGCGCGCATGGCCGCACGCGCGATTGCGCTGCTGGTGCTCGGCACGGGCGCGGCGAAACTGGCGGTCGGGCTGAGCCGGGGGCGGCCGGTCCTGTTGCTCGTCATCGGCATGGCGGCGTTCGCGATTGCGTACCGCATCATCGTGGGGCGGCTGACCGGATTCGGGCGGCCTGGCCTGACGGTGGGCGGGCAGGCGTCGCTCGCCGCGCGGCGGACCGTGCGCAGCGACGATCACGACGGGCCGGACGCATTGCTGTGGACCGCCGCGCTGTTCGGCGCGGGCGCCCTGGCCGGCACCGCATGGCCGCGCATTCGATGGTGCTGATGGAGCCGCCGCCGTTGGCGCCGGCCGCCGCGCGGGCGGGCGGATCGACCGGTTCCTCCTACGGTTCGAGCGACTCGTCGTCGAGCTGCAGTTCGTCGAGTTCGTGCAACTCCAGCTCCTGCAGTTCGAGCAGTTGCGGCGGATGCTCGTCGAGCAACTGAGCGCGCCCGGTCACGAAGGCACGATGGGGACCGGGCGCCTTCGTCAATCGATCGCCGCATCCGCGGCGGTCGTCTCCTGAATATCGTCTCCGGCTTCGGTGTCCGCGGCGTCGATGATCGTGAACCAGTCGAACGCCGGCATCGCGGCGAGCTGGTCGGCCGTGGCCGCATACTCGTGCGGCGTGGCCCGCAGGTAACGCAGCCGGTCCGTCCACTCGGGCAGCGGGTCGGGCGACGTCGTCAGCACCACGTTCAGCAGATCCTGTTCGGCGCGTGCCGCGACGATCCGCAGCGCGGCCTGCACACGCTCGACGTCGCCGGCGGCGTCGAGGATCAGCACGCCCGGAATCGGCGCTTCGCGCGGCGGCAACTGCACGGCCGTGCCCTGACGTTCGACGCACAACCGGTAAAGTTCGCGATGCAGCGGCAGTTGCGCCTGCAGCGCGTCGCGCTTGCGCACGCGTGCCTGCGCGGTGCGGGCCAGCCGCCGGCGCAGTGCGGGTTGCGTGACCAGGCGGTCGATCGCGTCGTCCCACGCGTGCGGGTCGTCGCCGGCAAGCAGTACGTCGTCGCCGTCGTTCAGGCCGATGCGAAGCGCCGGCAGGTCGCTCGCCACCACGGCGATGCCGGCGGCCGCGAATTCCTGTCGCCGGATGGCGCTGGCCGCGTTGTCATCGGCATCGGCGAGCGGCATCAACGCGATGTCCCAGTCCAGCACGCGTAACTGCTGCGCATACGCGCGATACGCATCGGGTGCGGGCAGGAAGGAGGCTGCCGGATGGTCCGCCCAGCCGGCGGGCGCGTGCGTGCCGAAGAACTGCACGGCGACGCGGCCGGCGTGGCGCGCGCAGACCGCGCGCAGCGCGGCGTCCACGCGTGCGAAGTTGGCCGGCCGCAGCGCGTCGCCAGCGACGCCGATGGTCACGCGATCCGCCGCATGGGCCGGCACCGGCCGCAGGAACAGGTCGAGATCGACGCCGTCGGGCAGCACGAACACGCGCGGGTTCCACGGCCGGTAGCGGTGCGCGAGATCCGGCGTCGGGACGACGACAGCGCAGGCGTTGCCGAGCGTATACGCGATGCCCGTCCAGGCCGGATCGTCCGGCGCCGCCGGCGGCGGGCAGTCGGTTGCATAAATCACCGGCTTGTCGAATTTGAAGATCGCGCGCAGGCCGTCGAGCGACAGCCGGCCCGGCGCGTGGCGATCGAGCAGCACGGCGTCCGCCGTGGCGATCGCGGTGCCGTCGGCCATGCCCCAGACGAATTCCCAGTCGTTGCCGAGCCGCGCGAACGGCAGCGCGACGCGGCGCTGCACGGACGCACCGTCGACCGGATCGAGCGCATAGGCGACGAGGCGCTTCTTCTGCCAGGCACGCGGCACGTGCGCGCCGCCGGGCGCGGGTGCCGGTGCGCGAACCGGCCGCCGGCCCTGTTCGGCGAGCCACGCGTACAGCGTACCGTGGCGGATGCAGTCGGCATCGCCGGGGAGCACGTGTACCGCCGCATTGACGTGACGGTACGTGCGCGCGATCGCGTCCGACGGCACGACCAGCGCATCGGCACGCCGGATCGCGTCGTGCATCGCGGCCAGCCGGCGCGCGCTGCCGGCGACTTCCGGGCCATCGAGCGAGAGCGCGTCGAGCGGCCGGTCGAGATCGCAGACGACCGGCTTGCCGAGCGCGAACATCTGCTCGAGCGCGGGGCCCGACAGCAGGCTTGCGACCGCGCCGTGCAGGACGACGATGTCCGCCCGCTGGAGCGCGTCGAGGTCGATGCCGTTGCTGCCGACGGGAAAGTCCACCGCCCATTCGCGATCGAGCTGGCCGAACGGGGTGCCGAACCGCGCCGCGACGTGCGGGTGCGTGGCCGGTTCGGCGCAGACGACGGCCATGCGCCGCACTGCGCGCGCCGCTGCCGCCCGCGCGCCTGCCGGGCCACGCGAATCGGGCCGCGCATCGAGCGCGCTGGCATGGGCCTGGGTCTTGTCGACGAAGTGCCGCAATTGCCGCCAGAACGTTGCCTCTTCTTCCCGGTAGACGTCGCGCGCTTCATGCACGGTCGCTTTCGCGTGCGCGATTTCGCGCGGATCGAGTCCCCATGCGATGCCCTTGCCGCCCATCACCCAGCGCTCCGCGTCCGGCATCGACGCGTCGTTGAGGATGCACACGACCGGGCAGCCGCACAGCAGCGCTTCGAAGGCGATGGTGGACCACTCGTACAGGTACACGCATTCGACCCGGCGCAACAGTTCGGCGAGCTCGTGCGCGGAGCGCTCCGGCACGCGGCCGGAGATCTCGATGGATTCGGCCGTCGCCGGATGCAGGCTGCCGCCGCGGCGAAGGTGGCGGTTCAGGAAGACGGCCGTGCCGCTGCGGGTCGCGTCGTCGACGCCGTCGCAGTGGAAGATGCGCGTATCGACGAGCGGGATTCTCAGCAGGTCGGCCTGCCATCCGTCGGGCACGATCGTCGGCCCGAACGCGAACACGAGATCGGTCGGCGCCAGGTCGAGCGGGTTGCCGTTGATGCGGCCGGGTTCCGCGAGCAGATAGCGCGCGACACAGCGTGAACCGAACGGATTGCCCTCGACGATCTCGGGATACACGGCCACCGGGCTGCGGCCCGCTTCGAAGTGGGCCTGCGCGATCTCCTGCGTCAGCAACGGCGTGCGCAGCGCGGGATGCACTTCCGTGGTCTTGAGGTAGGCCTCGCAGCCGAGCAGGTTCAGCGCATGGCACAGGTAGTGCATCGCGCGCACGCCGCCCGACGTCTGCTTGTAGCCGGGCGCGGTGAGGTAGTACGGATGGTCGAGCGGCGCGAAGATGCGGGGCGAGTCGTTCATGGGACGAATGGCGAAAGGCGCGATGAAGGGCGACGGGCGGCCGGTTACGTGCCGGCCCGGTAGAAATCGGATACCACGTCGATGACGCGATCCTGTTCCGCCTCGCTCATCGCGTGGTACAGCGGCAGGCGCACGAGCCGGTCGGCGACGTCGTCGGTAACCTGCATGCCGGAGCCGCACCGGCCGTAGCGCAGGCCCGCCGGCGAACTGTGCAGCGGCACGTAATGGAACACGGCGAATACGCCCGCGTCGCGGATCCGTTCGAGCAGCGCCGTGCGTTCGGCGAGGTTGCGCGTGAGGAGATAGAACAGGTGGCCGTTGCCCTGCTCGCTCAGCGGCGTGGCGGGCAGCATGATGTGACCGGCTTCGTGCAGCGGCCGCAGCGCGTCTTCGTAGCGTTTCACGGTCGCGCGCCGCTGCGCGGTGATCACGTCCGCGTGTTCGAACTGCGCGTACAGGAACGCGGCGATCAGCTCGCCCGGCAGGTACGACGAACCGACGTCGACCCACGTGTACTTGTCCACGTGGCCGCGGAAGAACTGGCTGCGGTTGGTGCCCTTCTCGCGGACGATTTCCGCACGCTCGACGAGGCGTTCGTCGTTGACGAGCAGCGCACCGCCTTCGCCGGCGATCACGTTCTTGGTCTCGTGGAAGCTGAGGCACGCGAGGTGGCCGATGCTGCCGAGCGGCCTGCCCTTCCAGGTCGACTGGATCGCCTGCGCGGCGTCCTCGACGACCCACAGCCGGTAATCGGCCGCGAGGTGCGAGATCGTGTCCATGTCGCACGCCACGCCCGCGTAGTGAACCGGGACGATCGCGCGCGTGCGCTCGGTGATCGCGGCCGCGACGAGCTTCTCGTCGAGGTTCAGCGTGTCGGGCCGGATGTCGACGAAGACGGGCGTCGCGCCGCGCAACGCGAATGCATTGGCGGTCGACACGAACGTGTAGGACGGCATGATCACCTCGTCGCCCGGGCCGACGTCGGTGAGGATCGCGGCCATCTCCAGCGCGGCCGTGCACGAATGCGTGAGCAGCGCGCGATGACAGCCGATGCGCGCTTCGAGCCACTGGTGACACAGCTTCGTGAAGGCCTGGTCGCCGGCGAGCCCGCCCTGTTCCACCGCTTTCGCGATGTAGTAGAGCTCCTTGCCGACGATGAACGGCCGGCCGAACGGAATGCGGTCGAGATTGGGAGGAGCGAACATGACGGGACTCCGCGGGAGCATATGAGGGGCGACGGGCGGCAGCTTGCGCGGGGCGCGTTCAGCCGTCCTTCCTGACGAGCAGCGTGAATTCGTACAGCCCGTAGTCGTGCAGCAGCGCGACGTGCCGCGAGTAGCGGCGCTTGCAGCGATCGAACAGCGCGCACGGATCGGCGTAGTAGAGCCGTTCGGGGCGCATGAACGGCGGATCGGAATACGACGTCAGGCAGTTGAACGAGAAGCCGAGTCGGCTCGTCGCATGCAGCATGTCGAGCGTCGTGTGGATGTAGTCGAGCCACGTCGCGTCGTCGTGGCCGCGATGGACGTTGAAGATCCCCGACGCGATGCCGTAGTCGGCGCTCGCCAGCGGCGTATCGCCGACGTGAAACGACACGTCGGCGCGGTCGCGATAACGCTGCCGTGCCGCGTCGACCATCTCGGGCGACACGTCGTTGCCCGCGTAGGCATGACGGCGTCCCGCCGCATGCTCGTCGAGGAAATCCACCAGCGCGCCATAACCGCAGCCGATGTCGTTGACCGAAAAGGCGTCGGCATCGGGCGCGACGATTTTCGTCAGCTGTGCGAATCGCAGCCGCTGGCCGTCCTCGCCGTTCCAGTCCACGCCGCGCGCGGTCTGTCCGTGCTCGGCGAGGCGCGCGCCGTAATAGGCGGCGACGTCCGCCAGCAGGCTCGAGTGTCGGGAATCGTGCATCGCGTGGTCCTCAGGTTCGGCCGGTCACGACATGGCGGCGCGCCTCCGGGCCGCAATGAAACAGCACGTCGAGCACCGTCACGCCATGCACGAACTCGCCCCACAGCTGCGCATAGGGCGGATAGGCCGGATAGTCGAACCAGCGCACCGCGATGCCTTCGGCCGCGAACCGGCTCTCGTCGAGGTAGTCGCGTGCGGCGGGGCCCGACAGGTATTCGGTCGCGCCGGCCTGGAGGCACAGGTTCAGCAGCTTGTCGGTGCGGTCGCCTTCCAGCGTGTAGTCGGACGACGAAGAAATGCGCGTGGCGATGCCCAGCTGCCGGTTGATCCAGGCCAGCATCGCGAGGTTCAGCGCGCTCAGCGTGTCGTGCCGGCCGTTCAGGTAAAGCGCCTCGAGCTGCTCCGCGTAGCGCGCGAAATGCGGCGCACGCGCGTAGTTCTGCCGCAGCCGCGTCCAGTGCTGCTGTGCCCATTGCGTGCCGTCGATCTCGGTTTCGCGAATGCTCTGGTGATAACGGCCTTTCACCTTGACCGGCACGGTCAGCCACTGCACGCCTTGCGGCGTCTTGATCTGGTTGCGGTTGCGCCAGTCGCGCCGCGTGTACTGCGCGTCGTCGTACAGGATGAACTCATCGGTCGCGGCGATCAGGTCGAAGTACCCCTTCCACGGGATGTAGTTCGACTGGACGATCGCGATGCGCTTCGGCTGCGGATTCATGTCGATCAGGCGGGGATGTGACCGTACCGGTACATGTCGACGAGCTCGGGCGGAATGCCCCAGTCCGTCGCGCCGAGCCGGTCGTGCAGTGCCTCGAGATCCGCGCGGCTCGCGCGTTCGAGCTGTTCGACCATACGGTTGCGCGCCGGGACGAAGTCGTGCTGGAAAGCCGCGTTGATCTGGTGGCGGACCGTCTTGGCGATCGCCGCTTCGCGCGACAGGTTGCGGATCAGCGGCCGCTCCGGCGCGAGGTCCGCATAACGCGGGTCGATCGGCTCGCCGCGCATCGCCGCGACGAGGTCGCGGCACAGCACCGGCGACAGATGAAAGCCGTCGCGCTTGGTGCCGCCGAGGATCCACAGGTCGCGCACGCTGGTCGCGCCGATCAGCGGATAGAGATCGGATGTCGTCGGGCGCCAGCCGACGTTGACGTTGACGAGATTCGCGCGCGAGAAACGCGTATTGATCTGGTCCATCGCCGATTTGAGCAGCGTATACGCGCTGCCGGCATGCCCGTGTTCGTGCGGCACCGGGCTGATGTAGTTGCTGGCGCCGACGAGCGTGCGGTCCGGGCCGTACGGCGCCGAATAGACGCCGCACGCGAGGCCGCGGTTGGTCGTGCGCACGCAGTGCGTATGCACGTTCTCGCTGCTCTGCAGTTCGATCGACATGCCGATGCCGTAGAACAGCCGCTGCACCGGCAGCTCCGGCAGGCTCGCCTGCAGCACGCGCGTCAGGTTCGCGCCGTTGCAGAGCACGAAGCGGTCGGCCTCGACCGTCGAGCCGTCGCTCAGCCGGGCGCCGGTCACGCGCCCGCTCGCGACGTCGATGCGCTCGACTTCGGCCGAAACGAAGGTGACAGGGCCTGCCGCGGCCACGCTGGCCTGGAGCGCATCGAGAAACTGTTTCGGGTTCGTCCAGCCTTCGCGCCTCAGATACACCGCGTTCAGCGCGCGGAACTGCGGATGCGGGTGATAGTTCGGGATGCCGGCGGGATCGACGGCCTCGCACGGCTCCTCGAATTCGCGGCAGAAGCGCCGCATCGCCGCGAAGTTCTCGTCGTCGAGCGCGTCGGTGGCCGCGTTGTTGAGCACGTAGGTGCCGAAGCCGTGCGCGACCGCGTGCGCCGGTGTGCAGATCTCGGCGAACACGCCGGGCCAGGCGGCGGTCGCCGCGCGGCTTAGCTCGAACTTGAAGCGGTCGAGCGGCGTGCCGAGCGAATCGCCTTCCAGTTCGGTGAACGAGTTGAGCATCGCGGCGGCCGCGCGCGTCGCGGAACCTGGGCGCTGCGCGGGACCGACGACGACGAGCTCGATGCCCGGCTCGGCGCGCTGCCAGGCACGGGCCGTCATCAGCCCGAGGATGCCGTTGCCGAGGATCGCGATCTTCATGGGCGCACCCCGCCGCCTTCCGGGAACGTCAGATAGCACAGCGACGGATACGATTTCGCCTTGTGGATGCGGTGCGGGTGCTTGCCGAGCAGCTCGCGCACGTAGTGGATCCCTTCGGCCGGCGTCTGGCCGCCGCGCGTGAGCTGCCAGAACGCGACCACGCCGCCGGGCACGAGCCGCTTCATCACGGTCTCGAAGGCGTGGCGCGTCGGTCCCGGCACGTTCAGGTCGAACCACGCGAGCGCGACCGGTTCGCCGGGATGCGCTTCCTCGTAGGCGGCGAGCGTTTCGCGGCAGTCGCCTTCCCACACGTAGTGCTTGCCGTTCACGTGGCCCATCGCGTTGTTGCGTTCGTGCAGCGACAGCAGGTTGCGCAGCAGGTCCGCGTAGTCGCCGGCGAGCGAGTACGTGCCGTCGGAGAACAGCTTGCGATCGCGCGAATCGGTGTCGGAGAAGCCCGCGTAGCCGGTGAACGTATCGAACGCGTGAATCCGGCGCTGGAAGTTCAGCGGCTCGAGGATCGCGCGGAAGTTCTCGCACAGCACGGCGGTCTGCCCGCGCCAGGTGCCGAGATCGAGGATCGAGCCGGGCAACGGCACGATCTGCTCGTAGACCTCGAACGTCGCGAGAATCCGCGCGAGCAGCGAGCCGCGCACGAACAGGCCGAGCGAGCGTTCGAGTTCCTCCTGCGTCGCCGGATAGGTCTGCATCAGGTCGAACAGTTCGCGCCGCGCGGCGAGCTGATCGTCGTTCGAGTTGGAGATGATTGAGGACTCGTGCATACACATGGCTCCAGGCGCTGAGGGTGGATTCGAGGGCATCCCCAGCCGCGGGCCGGCAAGCGGCTTGCGCCCGGCGCGATCGTCCGCGCGGTGGACGCCTCCAAGTCTGTGCCCGAGTCTATCGATCCGCGCCCGGATCGAACGGCGGATTAGCGGGCCGTTTCACCCCGCATTTCGACGGATGCCGCCGCGACCGGCGGCCGGGCGGGCGCAGCCGCCGCATGCCGCCGCAATGCCGAAAACCGTTATCCGGCGCGGCCCGGCGCGATTCGGCACCCATGCGCGGCATGCCGTCTCGGCCGACGATCCGCGTTCCGCGCCGCTCGAGCCGCAACCTTGACCGGCGTCATGCCGGCACCCGCGCGGTCACATGAAAAGCGACCAAATCCGGCACCTGCTCCGCCGATTGGAACGACAGGCGCGCGCCGAGAATGCTGGCATGTCGAAGGCCGTCCGCCCGCATGCCGACCGGTATCCGCCCGGGCGTGCCTTCGCGATCACGTGCCGGCCCGCGCGCCGGTGCGCGCGCCCCTATCGAACCCAGGCTGGCTTACCACGATGACTGATCTCACGCTGCCCGACTCCCCCGTCGCCACGATCGAAGCGGCGCTGGCGCTGCACCAGGCCGACCGCCTCGAAGAAGCCGAGACGCTGTACCGGCAACTCCTCGACGCCGACCCCCGGCACGCGGACGCGCTGCACCTGCTTGGCCTGATCGGTCACCAGTACGGGCGCTATCAGGAGGCGTCCGAACTGATCATGGCGGCGATCGAGATCAAGCCCGACGCGATCTACTACTACAACCTCGGCAACGTGATGCAGGCGCACAACCGCCCGGCCGCGGCCGCCGAGTGTTTCCGCCTCGCGATCGAGCTGCGGCCCGACTACGTCGACGCGCACAACAACCTCGGCAACGCGCAGCGGCTGGCGGGCAATGCGCGCGCGGCCGTCGACGCGTTCTGCCAGGCGATCGCGCTGCAGCCCGACCACGGGCAGGCGTACAACAATCTCGGCAATGCGCTGCTCGACCTGAACGAGATTCCGGCCGCGCTCGAGGCGTACCAGCACGCGGTCGCGCTGCGCCCCGAGCTGCCCGAGCCGCGCAGCAACCTGCTGTTCGCGTACCACTACAGCGATGCGTTCGACCAGCAGGCGTATCTCGACGAAGCGGCCCGCTTCGACGCGCTCGTCACCGGCCGCGCGCAACCGTGGTCGACCTGGCTCGTCGACCTGACCGCGCGCATCGGCCGGCCGCTGCGCGTCGGCATCGTATCGGGCGACCTGAAGTCGCATCCGGTCGGCTATTTCATCGAAGGGATGCTCGCGCACCTGAACGGCGCGCGTGTCGAGCTGCATGCGTACCCGACGCGCGACGTCGAGGACGACGTCACCGCGCGCCTCAAGCAGCGCTTCGCGTCGTGGACCCGCCTCGCGGGCCTCGGCGACGCCGCCGCGGCCGCCCGGATCCGCGACGACCGCATCGACGTGCTGATCGATGCGTCGGGCCACACGATCCACAACCGCCTGCCGCTGTTCGCGTGGAAGCCCGCGCCGCTGCAGGTGAGCTGGCCCGGCTATTTCGCGAGCACCGGCATGCGCGCGATCGACTACGTGCTCGGCGACCGCCACGTGATGCCGGACGACGAGGCCGCGCATTTCGTCGAGCGCGCATGGCATTTGCCCGACAGCTACCTGTGCTTCACGCCGCCGGCCGTCGAGCTCGACGCCGGCCCGCTGCCGATGCTCGCGAACGGTTATCCGACCTTCGGCTATTTCGGCAAGCTCGCGAAGCTCACCGACCGCGTGATCGCGGTGTGGTCGCGCGTGCTGGCCGACGTGCCGAACGCGAAGCTGTTCGTGAAGGCGCCGCATCTGGACGACCCGCGCGAGCAGGACGCGCTGTCGGCCCGCTTCGCGGCGCACGGCATCGGCGCGGCGCGCCTGCTGTTCGAAGGCCGCTCGCCGCGCGACGAATACCTCGCCGCGTACCGGCGCGTCGACCTGATGCTGAGTCCGTTCCCGTACCCGGGCGGCACGACGACGGCCGAAGCGCTGTGGATGGGCGTGCCGGTGCTCGGCCGCCGCGGCGCGCGGTTCCTGTCGCACATCTGCGAAAGCCTGCTGCACGCGGCGCGCTTGCCGGAATGGATCGCCGACGACGATGACGATGCGTACGTCGCGAAAGCCGTCGCGTTCGCGCGCAATCCGGCCGAGCTGGCCGTGCTGCGCACGACGTTGCGCGCGCAGGTGCTCGCCGCGCCGCTGTGCGACGCGCCCCGCTTCGCGCGCCATTTCGAGGACGCGCTGCACGCGATGTGGGCGCGCCACGTCGAGGCCGCGCCGGGAGCCGCGTCGTGAACGGCCGGTCCGTGCTCGTCACCGGCGGTGCGGGTTTTCTCGGCTCGCACCTGTGCGAGCGCCTCGTCGGCGCCGGCTACGACGTGATGTGCGTCGACAACTTCTACACGGGCAGCAAGCACAACGTCGCGCACCTGATCGGGCACGTCAATTTCGAGCTGATCCGCCACGACGTGTGGCTGCCGCTGTACGTCGAAGCCGACCGCGTATTCAACATGGCGTGCCCGGCGAGCCCGGTGCACTACCAGAGCGATCCCGTGTCGACGGTGAAGACGGCCGTGCTCGGCGCGATCAACATGCTCGGCCTCGCGAAGCGCTGCGGCGCCCGCATCCTGCAGGCGTCGACGAGCGAGGTGTACGGCGACGCGCAGCAGCATCCTCAGCAGGAAAGCTACTGGGGCAACGTCAATCCGAACGGGCCGCGCGCGTGCTACGACGAAGGCAAGCGCTGCGCCGAGACGCTGTTCTTCGACTATCACCGGCAGCACGGCGTCGACATCCGCGTGGTGCGGATCTTCAACACCTACGGCCCGCGCATGCGCGCCGACGACGGGCGCGTCGTGTCGAACTTCATCATGCAGGCGCTGCGCGGCGAACCGATCACGCTGTACGGCGACGGTAGCCAGACGCGCTCGTTCTGCTACGTCGACGATCTCGTCGAAGGCCTGCTGCGCATGATGGATCAGAACGACGACACCGGCCCGATGAACCTCGGCAATCCGAGCGAGATCACGATCCGCGAGCTGGCCGAATGCGTGCTGCGGCTCACGGGTTCGAAAAGCCGCATCGAATATCGCCCGCTGCCCGCCGACGATCCGCTGCAGCGCCGCCCCGACATCGGTCGTGCGCGTCAGCGCCTCGACTGGCAGCCCGGCGTCGCGCTCGAGGACGGCCTGAAGGAAACGATCGCCTATTTCCGCAAACAGGTGAATGCATGACCCCCGAACTGATCGACGCCACCTGCCCCGTTTGCGCGCATACCGTTGCCGCGCCGTTCTTCCCGGCCGGCGAGCACACGCTCGCGACGCTTGCCTGGCCCGCGTCCGCCGAAGCGGCCCGCCGGCTGCCGCGCCATGTGCTCGACTTCGTCCAGTGCCCGCGGTGCTCGCACGTGTGGAACCACCGCTTCAGCTACGATGCGATTCCGTATCAGAGCAACCCGAACCGGATGTTCAACAGCGGCGGGATCTGGAAGGGCCATCTCGCGGCCACGCGCGACCTGCTGCTCGGCGCGCTGCCGGCCGAACCGGCCGTCGTCGAGATCGGCTGCGGCGAAGGGCATTTCGTGCGCGGGCTCGCCGAAGCGAGCCGCGGCGGCCGCTTCGCCGGCTTCGATCCGAACGCGAGCGCGGGCACCGGCCACGGCATCGAGTTCCATGCGCGGCTGTTCGAGCCGCTCGCCGACATGCCGGCCTTCCGGCCCGATGCGATCGTCATCCGCCACGTGCTCGAACACCTGACCGAACCCGCGAAGCTCGTCGAGCAGCTCGCATGGGGCGCCGCGCGCCAGCCGAACGCCTGCTGGCTGTTCGCGGAAGTGCCGTGCATCGATCGCGTGTTCGAGACCGAACGCCTCGCCGATTTCTTCTACGAGCACGTGTCGCAGTTCACGACGGAGTCGTTCCGCACGCTGATGGCGCGCGCGGGCGAGGTCGTCACGCTCGCGCACGGCTACGACGGCGAAGTCGTCTATGCGCTGGTGCGGCTCGGCGTGCCCGAGCAGGCGCGCAAACGTGCCGATGCGTCGACGCATTTCGCGGCCCGCACGGTCGAGCACCGCGCGGCGATCGCCGGGCAGCTCGCGGCGCTGGCCGAATCGGGGCGGCGTGTCGCGATCTGGGGCGGTACCGGCAAGGCCGCCGCGTTCATCCATCACTTCGATGCCGACGCCGCGCGCTTTCCGCTCGTCGTCGATTCCGATCCCGACAAGGTCGGCACCTACGTGCCGGGCACGGGCCAGAAGATCGAATACCGCGAC
Source organism: Burkholderia sp. YHN3-13 (assembly GCF_055810675.1). Taxonomy (NCBI): domain Bacteria; kingdom Pseudomonadati; phylum Pseudomonadota; class Betaproteobacteria; order Burkholderiales; family Burkholderiaceae; genus Burkholderia; species Burkholderia sp. YHN3-13. The sequence goes on from NZ_JBVVNQ010000018.1 coordinate 43,699, forward strand.
GCGCTGAAAGCGGCGCCGGCCGACGTGATCATCATCCCGACGCAATGGCGCGCACGCGACATCGTCGCCGAGATGTCGCGCGAGGGGATCGCGGCCGCGGCCGTGATGATCGAGCACGAAGGCCGGCTGATCGACTTCGGGCGCGAACCGCATCCGTATTGAGCGGCCCACGCGATGGAGTCGATCGGACCGCAACTGCAGGCGGCACTCGCGCATCACCAGGCCGGCCGTCTCGTGGAAGCGAAGACGCTGTACGACGCGATCCTCACGGCGCAGCCGGGCCAGCCCGACGCGATGCATTTCCTCGGCCTGCTCGCCTGCCAGCTGAAGCAGTACGACGCGGGCCTCGCGCTGATGGAGCGCTCGCTCGCGGCGCGGCCGGACGCGTCGTACTTCAACAACCTCGGCAACATGCTGCGCGAATGCGGCCGGCTCGACGACGCGATCGCGCATTACCGCCGCGCGGTGGCGCTGCGCCCCGAGTTTCCGGAAGCGCACAACAACCTCGGCAACGCGCTGCGCGACGCGCGGGTGCCGGCCGAGGCGATGGCGAGCTGTACGCGCGCGATCGAGCTGCGGCCCGGTTACGCGGAGGCGTACAACAACCTCGGCAACGTGCTGCAGGATCTCGGTGAACTCGACGCGGCGGCGGCCAGTTACGGCAAGGCGATCGCGTTCCACACCGCGTATGCGGAAGCGCACAGCAACCTCGGCAACGTGCTGCGCGCGCAGGACAAGCACACGGAAGCGATCGCGCACTACCGCCGCGCACTCGAACTGAGCCCTGCGCTGCCGGCCGCGCGTCACGGCCTCGGCCTGTCGCTGTGGGCGCTCGGCGAACTCGGCGAAGCCGCGCGGGTGCTGCGTGCCGCCGTCGCGGCCGAACCTGGCGATGCGGACCTGCACAACAACCTGGCCGGCGTGCTGCGCGATGCGGGCGACCTCGACGGCGCCGCGTCGCACTATGGGCGCGCACTGGAACACGATCCGTCGATGGCGGTCGCGCATGCGAACCTGAGCGGCGTGTTGCGCCGCCAGGCGCGTTACGCGGAGGCGTTGCGGCATGCGCGGCATGCGATCCGGCTGGCGCCCGGTCTCGCCGATGCGCACAACCATGCCGGCAATGCGTATCACGGCCTGAACGATCTCGACGCGGCGGACGCGAGCTACCGCACCGCGCTCGCGCTGAACCCGGCCGATGCCGGCGCCGCCCACAACCTGTCGGTCGTGCTGCTCAAGCGCGAGCGGCACGACGACGCGCTCGCGTATTGCCGGCAGGCGCTGTCGGCTGGCCGCCCGAGCGCGGCGATGCACGTGAATCTGGGCGACATCCTGCGCGGCCAGGGTAACGTCGACGCCGCCGTGCCCGCGTACCGGGACGCGCTGGCGCTGGTGCGCGACGACGCGGACGACGGCGCGGCCGACGTACTGAGCCGCCTGCTGTTCGCGTCGGCCGCGTCGGCGAGCGTGCCGCCCGCCGATTACCTGAACGACGCGCGCCGCTACGGCCGGCATCTGGCGGCCCGTTCGACGCGTTATCCGCACGACGTAAGCGAACGTGCGGCGCGCGCGCGGCACCGCCCGCTGCGCGTCGGCTTCGTGTCGGGCGACCTGCGCCTGCATCCGGTCGGGATCTTTCTCGAAAGCGTGTTCGCGCATCTCGATCGCACGCGCGTCGCACCGCACGTCTATGCGACGTCGGACGAGGAAGACGCGGTCACCGCGCGGCTCAAGCCGCATGCGGCCGACTGGCGCTCGATCGCCGCGCTCGATCCGCAGGCGGCCGCGCGCACGATTCACGACGACGGCATCGACGTGCTCGTCGACCTCGCGGGCCACACGCAGGCGAGCGGCCTGGCCGTATTCGGCTGGAAGCCCGCGCCGGTGCAAGCGAGCTGGCTCGGCTTCTTCGCGTCGACGGGGTGCGATGCGATCGACTACTTCATCGGCGACGCGTACACGTTGCCGGAAAGCGAAGCCCGTCATTTCGTCGAGGCGCCGTGGCGGCTGCCGGACAGCTACCTGTGCTTCACGCCGCCGGCCGACGACGTGCCGGTCGGCCCGCTGCCGATGGCCGCGAACGGCGGCGTAACGTTCGGCTGTTTCGGCAAGCTGGTGAAGCTCGGCGACGACGTCGTGCGCGTGTGGTCGCGCGTGCTGCACGCGCTGCCGTCGGCCCGGCTGCTGCTGAAGGCGCGCGAACTCGAGCACGCGGCCGTGCGCGACGCGACCGCCGCGCGGTTCGCGCGGCACGGGATCGACGCGAGCCGGCTCGCGTTCGAACCCGCGTCGCCGCGTGCCGACTATTTCGCCGCGTACAACCGGATCGACATCGCGCTGAGCCCGTTCCCGTACCCGGGCGGCACGACGACGGCCGAGGCGCTGTGGATGGGCGTGCCGGTCCTCGGCATGCGGGGCACGCGCTTCGTCACGCACATCTGCGAGAGCCTGCTGCACGCGGCCGGCATGAACGACTGGATCGCCGGCGACGAAGACGACTATGTCGCGAAGGCGGTGGCGGCCGCCGCCGACGGGGCGCGCCTGGCGGCGCTGCGCGCGGATTTGCGCGCCACGCTGCTCGCGTCGCCGCTGTGCGACGCGGCGCGTTTCGCACATCATCTCGAAGACGCATTCCACGGCATGTGGGCACGCTATACGGAAACGGCACACGCAGCATGAACGACATCAACGACACCCTGCAACGCGCGCTGGCGCATCACCAGGCCGGCCGTCTCGCGGAAGCGAAGACGCTGTACGACGCGATCCTCACGGCGCAGCCGGGCCAGCCCGACGCGATGCATTTCCTCGGCCTGCTTGCCTGCCAGCTGAAGCAGTACGATGCGGGCCTCGCGCTGATGGAGCGCTCGCTCGCGGCGCGACCGGACGCATCGTACTTCAACAACCTCGGCAACATGCTGCGCGAATGCGGCCGGCTCGACGACGCGATCGCACATTACCGCCGCGCGGTGGCGCTGCGCCCCGAGTTTCCGGAAGCGCACAACAACCTCGGCAACGCGCTGCGCGACGCGCGGGTGCCGGCCGAGGCGATGGCGAGCTGTTCGCGCGCGATCGAGCTGCGGCCCGGTTACGCGGAGGCGTACAACAACCTCGGCAACGTCTTGCAGGATCTTGGTGAACTCGACGCGGCGGCGGCCAGTTACGGCAAGGCGATCGCGTTCCACACCGCGTATGCGGAAGCGCACAGCAACCTCGGCCACGTGCTGCGCGCGCAGGACAAGCACACGGAAGCGATCGCGCACTACCGCCGCGCGCTCGAACTGAATCCCGCGCTGCGCGTCGCGCAACGCGGGTTGGGTGCCGCGCTGCGGGCGACCGGCGATTTCGACGGCGCGCTCGCGCATGCACGCGCGGGACTCGAGCCGGACGATGCCGAAGCCCATTGCGCGCTCGGCATCTCGTTGCGCAGCATCAACGATTTCGACGGCGCCGCCCAGTTGTTCGAACGCGCGCGCGAGATCGATCCGCGCTACGCGCCGGCCTGGGCGCGGCTCGGCGAGCTGCGTTGCCAGCAGGGCGAATACGAGGCGTCCGTGCACCTGTGCCGGCGCGCGATCGAGCTCGATCCCGAGCTGGCGGACGCGTACAACTTTCTCGGCCTCGCGTATCACAACCTCGACCGGATGGCGGCCGCGGAGTTGAGCCATCGCCACGCGATCGACCTGAACCCGGACGACGCCGATGCGCACCACAACCTCGCCGCCGCGCTGTTCCGCCTCGACAAGCTCGACGAGGCGATGGACGAATACCGGATCGCACAGGCGCTCGGCATCGATCCGGTGAAAATCCAGCTGACGCTCGGCGACATCCGCTGGGCGAAGCGCGACTTCGCGGGCGCCGTCGCGGCCTTTCGCGAGGCGATCGAGCACGACCCGCATCGCGCCTATGCGCGCCTGCTGTTCAACATGTCGAGCTCGGCGGCGTTCGAGCCGCGGGACTGGGTGGTCGAGGCGCACCGCTACGGCGAACGCCTGGCGCGCGACGTGCAGCCGTTCGAGCACGATCGCGCCCGGCGCGTGCGAGACGCGCGCGGCCGCCCGCTGCGGGTCGGCTTCGTGTCGGGCGACCTGCGCCAGCATCCGGTCGGCATCTTCCTCGAAAGCGTGCTCGCGCATCTCGATCGCACGCGCATCGAGCCGCATGCGTACGTGACCTTCGTGGTCGAGGACGACGTGACGGCGCGGCTGAAGTCGGGCTTCGCGAGCTGGAAGAAACTGACCTGCATGAACCGCGACCAGGCAGCGCGGATGATTCGCGACGACGGCATCGACGTGCTCGTCGACCTCGCCGGGCACACGAACTGGAGCGGGCTGCCGATCTTCGCGCACCGGCCCGCGCCGGTGCAGGCAAGCTGGCTCGGCTTCTTCGCGACGACGGGGGTGCGCGCGGTCGACTATTTCGTCGGCGATGCGTACACGCTGCCGGCCGACGAGGCCGAGCACTTCGTCGAGGCGCCGTGGCGGCTGCCGGACAGCTACCTGTGCTTCACGCCGCCGGCCTACGACGTGCCGGTCGGCCCGTTGCCGATGGTCGCGAACGGCGGCGTGACGTTCGGCTGCTTCGGCAAGCTCACCAAGATCAGCGACGACGTCGTCGCGCTGTGGTCGCGGCTGCTGCAGGCGCTTCCCGATGCACGCCTGCTGCTGAAGGCGCACGAACTCGGCGCGGGCGACCTGAATGCGGCGACGCGCGCGCGCTTCGCGCGGCACGGCATCGACGCGAGCCGGCTGATCCTCGAAGGCGGGTCGCCGCGCGCGGAATACTTCGCCGCGTACAACCGGATCGACATCGCGCTGAGCCCGTTCCCGTATCCGGGCGGCACGACGACGGCCGAAGCGCTGTGGATGGGCGTGCCGGTGATCGGCATGAAGGGCGGGCGCTTCGTCACGCACATCTGCGAGAGTCTGCTGCATGCGGCCGGGATGGGCGACTGGATCGCCGACGGCGAAGCGTCGTATCTCGCCAAGGCCGTCGCGTTCGCGCAGGATCGCGACGGGCTGGCTGCGTTGCGCGCGACGTTGCGCGAACGCACGCTCGCGTCGCCGCTGTGCGATGCCGCGCGGTTCGCGCGCAATCTCGAGGACGCGTTCCACGGGATGTGGGATCGCTACGCGGCCGGCGAGACGACGGAGCCGCGCGCATGACGGGCCTCGTCGCGGAACGGTTGAACGCGGCGCTCGCGCACCATCAGGCCGGGCGTCTCGACGATGCGCGCGTGCTGTACGAGGCGATTCGCCGCGACGCGCCCGACCAGCCGGACGCGACGCATTTCCTCGGGCTCCTCGCATGCCAGCTCGGCCAGTTTCCGGCCGGCCTCGCGCTGATGGAGCGCGCGATCGCGCTGCGTGCCGATCCCGTCTACCTGAACAACCTCGGCAACATGCTGCGCGCGCACGGTCGGCTCGACGACGCGATCGGCGCCTATCGCCGCGCGATCGCGCTCGCGCCCGGTTATGCGGAAGCGCACAGCAACCTCGGCAACGCGCTGCACGAGGCGGGCGACGCCGACGCCGCGATGCTGAGCTGCGCGCAGGCGCTCGCGCTGCGGCCCGACTATGCGCCGGCCTACAACAACCTCGGCAACGCGCTGCGGGACAAGGGCGAAGCGGATGCCGCGGCGCGCGCGTACGAGAAGGCGCTCGCGCTCGATCCCGCCTATGCGGAAGCGTGTTTCAACCTGGGCAACGTGTGCGGCGCGCAGCATCGGCACGACGACGCGATCGCGCACTACCGCCGTGCGATTGCGCTGCAGCCGGGCCTGCACGCCGCGCATCACGCGCTGGGCATGCTGCTGCTGGAGCGCGGCGAACTCGACGCCGCGATCGCGAGCCTCGCGTGCGCGGCGGAGTCGGGCGACGTCGACCGGTTGTTCGGCCTCGCGGCCGCGCTCGATCATGCGGGCGATCTCGACGGTGCGGTGGCGAGCCTGCGGCGCGCGCTGGCTGTCGCGCCCGATCGCGCCGAACTGCATCACCATCTGGCACAGACGCTCGTGCGGCAGGGCAAGCGGCGCGAGGCGCTCGACAGTTGCCGCGTCGCGCTGTCGTTGCCGAACCCGACCGCGCAGATGCACGCGGTGATGGGCGACATCCTCTGTGCGCTGTGGCATATCGATGCCGGGCTCGCGAGCTACGACCGCGCGCTCGAGCTCGATCCGGCGTTTCGCAACGCGCACTCGGGCCGCATGTTCCACGGCGCCGGCACCGACCGGCTGTCGGCGGCGCAACTGCGCGAACGCGCCTGCGCGTTCGGCGCGCAGATGGCGGCGCTGGCATCGCCGCATCGTCACGCGCCGCGGCCGGCGAACGGGCGCGCGTTGCGGGTCGGCTTCGTATCCGGCGACCTGAAATCGCATCCGGTCGCGGTCTTCCTGCTGAGCGTCGTCGCGGCGCTCGATCGGTCGCGCGTCGAACTGGTGGCCTACGCGACGCAACCGGTCGAGGACGACACGACCGCGGCGCTCAAGCGCCACTTCGCGCTGTGGCGCGACCTCACGCCGCTCGACGACCGTGCGGCCGCCGACCTGATCGCGGCCGACCGCATCGACGTGCTGGTCGACCTGAGCGGTCACACGGCGTCGAACCGGCTGCCGCTGTTCGCGTGGAAGCCGGCGCCGGTGCAGGCGACCTGGCTCGGCTATTTCGCGACGACGGGCGTCGCCGCGATCGACTACGTGATCGGCGATCGCCACGTGCTTCCACCCAACGAGGCGGCGCATTTCGTCGAACGGCCGTGGCGGCTGCCGGACAGCTATCTGTGCTTCACGCCGCCCGCGCTGCCGCTCGACGTCGGGCCGCTGCCGGCCGAGGGAAACGGGTGCGTGACGTTCGGTTGCCTGAACAACGCGAACAAGATCGGCGAGCCGGTCGTCGCGCTGTGGTCGCGCGTGCTGCATGCGGTGCCGGGCTCGCGCCTACTGCTGAAGTCGGCGCAGCTCGACGAGGCGGCGCTGCGCACGAGTCTCGCCGCGCGCTTCGCCGCGCACGGCATTCCCGCCGAACGGCTGCTGCTGCGCGGCGGCTCGAAGCGGCTCGCGCATATCGGTACGTTCAACGACATCGACATCGTGCTCGATCCGTTCCCGTATCCGGGCGGCACGACGAGCATGGAGGGGCTGTGGATGGGCGCGCCGTTCGTCACGCGGCGCGGCGACCGTTTCCTGTCGCATATCGGCGAAAGCATCCTGCACACGCTCGGCATGCCGGAATGGATCGCGGACGGCGACGACGCTTACGTCGCGAAGGCGGCCGCGTTCGCGAACGACCTGCCGCGCCTGGCCGCCGTGCGGGCCGGGCTGCGCGAGCGGCTGCTGCGCTCGCCGCTGTGCGATGCGCCGCGCTTTGCCCGGCACCTCGAAGCGGCGTTCGCGCAGATGCATGCGGCGGCGGTCGAACAGGCGGCGCGCGCCGCGCACTAGCGCAGGCGCGATGCCCGGGGGCGCGTGAGGCGCTTCCTTTCTCCCCCGTCAACCGGCGAAAAAAGAGCCGCACGCATGCGGCTCGACGATACGACGTCGGCGCCCGCTCGATGGCGGCGCGCGTTGTTGTTCGCAGGCTTACAGCATGCCGGTCGTCTGGTAGGCGCTCGCGGCGCGGATCCGCTCGCGCGATGCGGTGAACTGCTGCGCGAGCCGGTCGCGATCGGCCTGCGCGTCCTGTGTGATCGATGCGTCGATGTCCATGATCCGGCGGATCGTGTCGAGCGCGGCCGGCGTCTGCTCCGGCGCCAGGCTCATCAGCAGCGGAGAGCGCGCGTCGGCCAGCGCGGCGACGCGCTCCCAGTCGCGCAACGCGCTCGCCGACTGCATCGCCTGGGTCAGGTGCAGCGCATGGTTCAGGGCATCGGTCGTCATGGTCATGGTCGTCGTCCGGTGTCGTGCGAAGGGCGCGTTACTTGTTGGTGGCGAGCGCACCCGCGCTGTTGGTGCCGCCGAACAGCTGGGTCAGGTACTTCGTGTTGTTCGCCATCGTCGCCATCAGGTTGTTCAGCGCGGTGAACTGCGCGTTGTACTGCGTGGTCAGCTGGGCCGAGTAGTTCTGCAGTTGCGTCGCCTGGTCCGACAGGCTCTTCAGGTCCGCGTTGATCGCGGTGGTGCGCTGGTCGATCAGGCCGTTGGTCTGCGTGTAGTTGCTGACCAGGTTGTTGAGCGTCTGGCCGACACCGTTCGTCGTGTTGAACAGTGCGCCGACCGCCGGGTTGTTCGACGTGAGCGCGGTGTTCAGCGCGCTCGAGTCCACCTGCAGCGTGCCGTCCGCCTGCAGGCTGATGCCGATGGCCGCCAGCGAATAGGTCGAGCCGCCCGTCGTGACGCCGCCGCTGATCGCGGTCGCGAGTCCGTTCGAGATCGTGTTCAGCATCGAATCGCCGAGCAGCGGGCCGGCCGTCGACGTGTTCGGATCGTACGACGACAGCGACTGCGCGGTCGTCACGTAGGTGTTGTACGCGCTGACGAACGCGTTGATCGCGGTCGTCGTGGCCGTCGTGTCGGGCGACAGCGTGACCGTCTGGGTCGTGTTCAGCGCCTGCGTCGTCAGGTTCAGCGTGACGCCCGTCAGCACGCCCGACACGCTGTTGGACGCGCTCGTCACCGGCGTGCCGTCGACGGTCAGTTTCGCGTCGGCGGCCGCCGTCACGGTCGTGTAGCCCGAGGTCAGCTTCGAATTGACGCCGGTGCCGCTCACCGACACAGTGTTGGCCGCGCCGGTGTTGTTCGACTGGATCACGAGATGCTGGCCGTCCGAGCCGGTGATGACCGACGCGGTGACGCCCGGGTTGCCGGCCGTCGTGTTGATCGACTTCGCGATGTCCGACAGCGATGCACCGGCCGCGACGTTGACGTTGAAGGCCGTGCCGGTGCCGAGCGTGATGCTCAGCGAACCGGCGGAGATCGTGTCCGTGGACGTGATGCCGGCCGACGACAGCTTGTTCGCGGTGGCGAGCTGCGTGACGTTGACCGCGTACGAGCCGGCCACCGCGCCGCCGCCGCTCTTGACCGACGCGGTGATGCCGTTGCCGCTCGCGGTTGCCGCGAGGCCGCTCAGCGTCGTGCCGTTCGACAGGCCCGTGATCGCGGTCTGCAGCGCCGACAGCGCGGATTTCAGTTTGCCGACCGCCGACAGTTCGGTGTTGTCGGCCGTCTGCTTGTTCGTGAGGGTGGTCTGCTGGCCGATGGTCTTGGCCTGCACCAGCGACGTGACGAGCGAATTGACGTCGAGCGTCGAATTGGTCGCGCCGCTGATGATCGATTGTCCGGCCTGCGCCAGGATGCTGCCGATATCCGTCGTGCTCGTCGTGGCCATGCGGGTGCTCCAGTCGTTTGCGCGATGACGCGCGTTTCGGCGGGTCGCCGTACTTCGGTTTCAATGCAAGCAGGGAGGCATGCCTCCCTGGAGTGTCGGGTCCGACGAATCGAACCGGCGCCGTCGCGCGCCGCAACGCGGACGACGCCGTGCGCGCGGGCGGCTCGCCCGGCGCGGGGTGTTCCCGATTACTGCAGGAGCTTCAGGACTTGCTGCGGCAGCGAGTTCGCTTGCGCGAGCACCGAGATGCCGGCTTGCTGCAGCACTTGCGCCTTGCTCAGGTTCGCCGTTTCCGTCGCGAAGTCCGCGTCGGTGATCTGCGAACGCGCCGCGCTCATGTTCGTTGCCTGGGTTTGCGTCGTCGTGATCGCGGCCTGGAACGTGTTTTGTGCCGCACCCAGCGTTGCCTGGAACGTGTTCACGTTCTTCAGTGCCGCGTCGATCGACGTGATGGCCGACTGTGCGCTCGTCTGGTCGCTGACCGTCAGGCCGCTCAGGCTCAGGCCGCCGCCCGTGCTCGTCCACACCGTCGCGCCGAAGTTGACGGCCACGGTCTGGTTGGCTGCCGCGCCGACCTGGAACGTGACGTTGCCCGCTGCGCTCAGGATGGTCTGGCCGTTGAACGACGTTTGCGTTGCCACGCGGTCGATTTCGCCGAGACGCGTCGTGACTTCAGCCTGCAGGTTCGCACGTGCGTTCGAATCCAGCGAGCCGTCGCCTGCTTCGACTGCCAGCGTACGGATACGCTGCAGGTTGTCGACGGTCGACTGCAGCGCGCCGGCTGCCGTCTGGATCATCGAGATGCCGTTGTTCGCGTTCGACACGCCTTGGGTCAGCGCGTTGATCGCTGCCGTTTGCGACGTCGAGATCGCGAGACCTGCCGCGTCGTCGGCTGCCGTGTTGACGCGCTTGCCGGACGACAGGCGGTTGATCGCTTGCGACAGCGCGTTTTGCGAGCCCGACAGATTCGTCTGCGTCGTCAGCGAAAGGATGTTGGTGTTGATGTTCAGCATTTGCTTCCTCGTTTTGGAAAATGCCTGAGATACAGACAGGTTCTGATTTCGGCGTTGCGCTTTTTCGCGTCTGGCGCTGCCCGCCTTTCCTGGTTGACGGCGGCACCCGGCGAAAACTTTAGAGGGATGTTTGAGGAAATTCGGGACGGAAGAGGGGATTTCGCCGGGAAGGCTCGCCCGGCATGGCGGACAGCGTGGTGGCCAGGGCGCGGAACACCGCCCGGTTGGGTGGAACGTTTGCCCGCGATCGACAAAAGGATGGTTTTGTCTGTGATTCCCTGCTATGATGGCGGGCTGAATTGAGATTTCTGTCACGCCTCTGCCGTTTTCGGCATGTCTGCTGGCAGTCAAACGCGGCGCTGCACGCGGCTGTGAAGCGTACTCGCGGTGCTTTCCGCCTCTCTTTTCCGGCCTCCGAGGCCGTATTTCCGCTCGTTTCGCCTGTTCGTGGGGACGCTCGGATGGCCGGTGCGTGGCGCTTGGCCGCTACGTTTTTGACCGTTTAAGCAATTTAGGAACGACATGACGACGATTCTTCTGAAAGAAAACGAGCCGTTCGAAGTGGCGATTCGCCGCTTTCGTCGCGCTATCGAAAAAAATGGCCTGATCGCTGAACTGCGTGAGCGCCAGTCTTACGAAAAGCCGACCGCAGTCCGCAAGCGCAAGAAGGCAGCAGCCGTCAAGCGCCTGCACAAGCGTCTGCGCAGCCAGATGCTGCCGAAGAAGCTCCACTAAGAGCGTCTGACGGTTCGCCGCGAAACGGCGGAGTGTGCCTCGAAAGAGGCCGCTCCGCCGTTTTGCTTTTGGGGTCCGGGAAAATCCCGAGGCTCACCGCGGGGCGGCCGCGGTTGGCGGCCGGCCGGTGCGGCGTCCGGAAGTCGATTTTTGCGGTCAGGCCAGCCGTGCGCGGGTCGCCCGGCTTCAGGTTATCCGCGTACTGATATTCCCGGTAACGGCGGTTCTGCACGCTGCCGATTGGCGCGCGCGGCGTCAAGGCGTGGCGGCCGACCTGCGTCGGGGAGTGCGCCCGCATCGATGGCGAGCCAGCCCGGCGCATCGAGGCCGCCGGTCGCGCGCAGCGGCGTCGCGCCGGCGAATCGTCGGCATGCGCGAGCGAGGCGGCGAAGCAGGCGGGGGCGGCGGCCTCGCGGCGTGGACGGACGGGCGGTCGCGCGAAGCCGACGGTCATGGCGGGTGAGCAAAAATGAGAGTAAGAATCATTCGCATCGCGCTAAAATGTCGCGCATCGTATCAAGACCCGCCGAACGCGCAATATTTCCAGGCCGCGCACAAGGGCATCCGGCCTCGCCTGGCGCGGCCGGCCGGCGCTTGCGCGGCGTTTGACATCAGATGACCTTCCTCCCGTCGACCCGGGGCCGCCGCCTGTGCCGGCCCGTTTTCCTGTCGCCGCGCACGCGATGAATGCGTTCCTGCGACCGTTTCTCGTCCGCCTGCATCGCTGGTTCGGGCTCGCCATCGCGCTGTTCCTGTTCGTCGCGGGGCTCACCGGCGCGCTGATCGCATGGGACCACGAGCTCGACGCGGCGTTGAACCCCGACTTCTACGTCGCGCGCAGCGGCGCCGCGCCGCTTGCGCCGCTCGAACTGGCGACGCGCATCGAGGCTGCCGACCCGCGCGTGCAGGTGACCTATCTGCCGCTCGCGGTCGAGCCGGGGCACACGCTGCAGGCGGGCGTGATACCGCGCACCGACCCGGCGACCGGCCGGCCGTACGCGATCGATTTCAGCCAGATCGCCGTCGATCCCGCGACCGGCGCGGTGCAGGGCCGCCGCGAATGGGGCGCGCCGTCGCTCGCGCGGCTCGACCTGATGCCGTTCATCTACCGGCTGCACTACTCGCTGTTCCTCCCCGAGTACGGCGGGATCAACTTCGGGTTCTGGGTGATGGGCGTCGTCGGTATCGTGTGGGCAATCGACAGCCTGATCGCGCTCGTGCTCGCGTTCCCGAACCTGAAGAGCTGGCGCAAGTCGTTCGCGTTCCGCGTGCGGCGCGGCGGCTATCCGCTCGTATTCGACCTGCACCGCTCCGGCGCCGTATGGGTATGGGGGCTGCTGCTGGTCGTTGCGGTCACATCGATCTCGATGAACCTCGCGGTTCCGGTCGTGCGCCCGCTGGTGTCGCGGCTGTCGCCGCTCGCGCAGACGCCATACACGAATCCCGAGCGTTTCCCGCCGGCTCCACCGGGCAGTACCGTGCTGCCGCGCGAGCGAATCGTCGAGATCGCGCGCCCGGCCGGGCGCGACGCGGGAATCACCGCGCCGCCCGGTGCGCTGCTGTTCGCGCCGGCGATGAACGTCTATGCGGTCGGGTTCTTCACGCCCGGCAACGACCACGGGGACGTCGGGCTGGGTAACGCGTGGTTGTACTGGGATGCGGTGACGGGCAAGCCGGTCGCCGCCCAGGTGCCCGGCCGCGGCTCGGCCGGCGACCTGTTCATGCAGGCGCAGTTTCCGCTGCACTCGGGGCGGATCGCCGGCGTCGCGGGCCGCGTCGCGATCAGCGCGCTCGGCATCGTCATCGCGATGCTGAGCGTGACGGGCATCTGCATCTGGGTGAAGAAGCGCAGCGCACGCGTGCGGGCCGCGCGAAGCGCACGGTCGGCCGTGCCGGCGTCGTCACGCGCCGCGCGGTAAGCGACGGGTGGCGCCGTGGCCACCGTCGCCGCGGGCGGCGTTGAAGGACGGGTGCCCGGCTGGCGCCGGTGCCCGCGCCTGCGCGGTCAGCCCGCCTTGCGCTTGCGTGCCGGCTGTTTCCGGCCGAGCGCCGTGCACCGCGCGTGGCACGGGCAGCCGATCTCGTGATCGTTGACCATGCCGGTTGCCTGCATCAGTGCATAGCAGATCGTCGAGCCGACGAACTTGCAGCCGTATGCCTTCAGCGCCTTGCTGAGCGCGTCGGACTGTTCGGTCGACGCGGGCGCGTCGCGGTACGACTGCCATGCATTCTGGATCGGCGTATTGCCGACGAACGACCACAGGAATGCGGCGAGCGAGCCGTGTTCGTCGCGGATGCGCTGCACGGCGCGCGCATTGGTGACCGCCGATTCGACCTTCGCGCGGTTGCGCACGATGCCCGGATTCTCCAGCAGCTTGTCGATGCGCTTCGGCGTGAAGCGCGCGACGGCGTCGACGTCGAACTCGGCGAACGCGTCGCGATACCCCGCGCGCTTGTTCAGGATCGTCGACCACGACAGCCCGGCCTGCGCGCCTTCCAGGATCAGCATTTCGAACAGGTGGCGATCGTCGTGCGACGGCACGCCCCACTCGGTGTCGTGATAGTGAGCGTCCGCTTCCGTCTTCACCCAGTTGCACCGCTGCGACATCGTCTGCCTCGTTTTCAGTGTCGAATCGATCGTGCCAGCATAGCGGAAGCCCATTTTGCGGGATAGCCGGCCGAACGGCAGATGGGCGCGCGGCGCCGATCCGGTTAAGCTTGGCGCCTGTTCGAATCAGCGGGATGAAGGCATGGCGGCATTACTTTTTGCGATCGGCATCGACGGCGGCGGCACGGGCACGCGCGCGGTGCTGGCCGACCGGCACGGGCGCGAGCTCGCGCAGGGGCGCGGCGGCCCGTCGGGGCTCGGGCTCGGCATCGAGCGCGCGTGGGCGTCGATCGGCGCGGCGTGCGCGGACGCGTTCACGCAGGCCGGCCTTGCGTTCGACTGGTCGCAGTGCGCGCTCGGCTGCGGGCTCGCGGGCGTCAACAATGCGGCGTGGCTCGCGGCGTTCCGGGCGCAGGCCCCGCTCGGCGCGCTCGCGATCGAGAGCGATGCATATACGACGGTCGTCGGTGCGCACGGCGGCGCGCCGGGGCTCATCGTCGCGCTCGGCACCGGCAGCATCGCGGCGGCGCTCGATGCGGGCGGCGCGTGCCGGATCGCCGGCGGGTTCGGCTTTCCGTCCGGCGACGAGGCGAGTGGCGCGTGGCTCGGCGTGCGCGCGCTCGCATACGCGCAACAGGCGCTCGACGGCCGCGTGCCGCGCGATGCGTTCGCCGATGCGCTGCTCGCGGAAACGGGCGCGCAGGATCGCGACGCGCTCGTCCAGTGGTCGTGCGATGCGAACCAGACGATCTACGCGCGCCTCGCGCCGGTCGTGTTCACGCACCGCACGCATCCGGTGGCGGGCGCGCTGATCGCGCAGGCCGGCGACGAGATCGGCAAGATGATCGACGCGCTCGATCCGCAGCACGCGCTGCCGGTCGCCCTGTGCGGCGGGCTGGCGGATGCACTCGCGCCGGCCGTGCCGGCGCGCCATGCCGCGCGGCTGCGCGCGCCGCTCGACGATTCCGCACATGGCGCGCTGCGGCTCGCGCTGCAGGCGCTGCGGGCGGCGGAAGGCGGCTGAAGCGACGCAACGCGGGCCAGGGCGGGGTGGAAGGCGCGTCGGCGCAGCGCCGAAGGCGGCTTGACCGGGAACCGCCCGGCGCGCCGCCGGGCACGACGTTAAAATGGCGATTCCGCAGCGTCCTGTGCGCCATTCTCCCGTCCCATGTACAAAGTCATCGCCACCGATCTCGACGGTACCCTGCTGAACAGCGACCACCAGCTCGATCCGTACACGATCGACACTGTCCGCCGGCTCGACCGCGACGGCCTGCAGTTCGTGATCGCGACGGGGCGCCATTACGCGGACGTCGCCGGCATTCGCGACGTGCTCGGCATCCGGCCGTACCTGATCACGTCGAACGGCGCGCGCGTGCATGCGCCGGACGACACGACGATTCACGCGCAGGACATCGATCCCGCGATCGTCCGCAGCCTCGTGCGGCCGGAGGTCACCGGCGCGCATGGCCGCACGATCGTCAACCTGTTCACCAACGACGGCTGGCTGATCGACCGCGACGCGCCGCACCTGCTCGACTTCCACCAGGATTCGGGCTTCCGCTACGACGTGATCGACATGGCCGCGCACGACGGCGCCGATATCGCGAAGGTGCTGTATATCGGCGAGCCGGCCGATCTGGCGGTCGTCGCCGAGCAGATGCGCGTGCGCTTCGGCGATGCGCTGTACGTCACGTATTCGCTGCCCGACTGTCTGGAAGTGATGACCGCGAACGTATCGAAGGGCCGCGCGCTGCGCACGGTGCTCGGGCGGCTCGGCGTCGATACCGGCCACTGCATCGCGTTCGGCGACAACATGAACGACATCGACCTGCTCGAAACCGCCGGTCACGCGTTCATGATGAACAACGCGAACCCCGACCTGGTCGCGCGGCTGCCGCACATTCCGCGGATCGGCAACAACTTCGATGCGGGGGTCGCCCGGCACCTGCGCTCGCTGTTTTCGCTCGAGGACAACGTCGCCGCTTCCTGAGCGTCCGGCCCCGGGCGCGTGTCCCGTGCGGAAATGAAAAACGGGCGCCAGTGGCGCCCGTCGAAATTGCCTGCCTCGATGTTGTTGGACAGCGTGAGGCTCGCTGCTCTGCTCGCTTGACCCCGTAGTGTTTTATTCGCTTGTGCGAGCCGATGCCGGAAGCAGGTCGACGGCGTCGTCACGCCCGGCGACCAGCGGGTAGATGATCCCTGCGAGTACCGCGCCGATCATCGGCGCCACCCAGAACAGCCAGAGCTGGCCGATCGCGTCGCCGCCGACGAACAGCGCCGGGCCGGTCGAGCGCGCCGGGTTCACCGACGTGTTGGTGACCGGGATCGAGATCAGGTGAATCAGCGTCAGGCACAGGCCGATCGCGATCGGCGCGAAGCCGGCCGGCACACCGCGCTTGTCGGTCGCGCCGAGGATCACGAACAGGAAGAAGCCCGTCATCACGACTTCGCAGATGAACGATGCGCTCAGCGAGTAGTGGCCGGGCGAGCGATCGCCGAAGCCGTTCGTCGCAAAGCCGCTGCCGACGACGTCGAAGCCCGGCTTGCCGGTGGCGATCAGGTACAGCACGAACGCGCCGAGCGTGGCGCCGACGACCTGCGCGACGATGTACGGAGCGAGATCGCGTGCCGGGAAGCGGCCGGCGACCGTCAGGCCGACGCTCACCGCCGGATTCAGGTGGCAACCCGAGATGTGGCCGATTGCGAATGCCATCGTCAGCACGGTCAGGCCGAAGGCAAGTGCGACGCCGGCAAAGCCGATGCCGAGGCCCGGAAAGGCGGCGGCCAGCACGGCGCTTCCGCACCCGCCGAGCACCAGCCAGAACGTGCCGAATACCTCTGCAGCGAGACGCTGAGAAAGATTCATGTAAGGACCTCGTTCAAGTGGGTTGAAGACCACCGGACGACACTGCGGATTTAATCCCTCGCCCGGAATTGGTCTGGATTATAGGAAATGAATCGCGTCCGGGAGGGTCAACGATTGTTAAATTTGAATGGCTGACGAATGCCTTTTATTAGAATAAGTCCGCATTCTCGATAAAGCCGAATCGGTTAAAGATGACAGTATTTATTTCGAAGGGCAGGGCGGCAGTGCGGATGACGTAACGGGTGTTGGCGTCCCGGCCGGATTCGCCGGGGCCGCATCATCGAAAAGGGGAGTCGAAAAATGTCTCAATACGCGAAACTCAAGGCGCAGATCGCTGATCTGCAGGCTCAGGCGGACGACGTGCGCCGCCAGGAAGTGGCGGCGGTCATTGCCGACGTCCAGCGAATGATTGCGGAATACGGCCTGACGGCCCAGGACCTGGGCTTCGCGGAACGGGCACGGCGCGGGCGCCCGCCGAAGAAGGCGCCGCTGCCGCCGAAATACCGCGATCCGAAGTCGGGTGCAACCTGGAGCGGGCGCGGCAAGCCGCCGAATTGGATCGTCGGGAAAAACCGCGATCGTTTCCTGATCGAATGACCGGAAGCCGAAAAGAAAGAGCCGCATCGTCGATGCGGCTCTTTTGTTTTACGCGCCGATTTCGGCGCGGATTTTGCTGAGTATTTCCGCGCGGATTTCCGCGTCAGGCGCTCGCGACCCGGCGCAATACCGGTTGCTTGGCCGCCGCGCAAAGCGATTCGTAAGTTTCGACATAACGCTGCGCCATTGCCTTCGAGCTGAAACGCGTGTCGAAACGCTGGCGGATCGCGGTGCGCGACAGCGTGTCGATCCGGTGCAGCGCCCCGACCGCGCCCTGCACGTCCTCGACGATGAAGCCGGTCACGCCGTCCTCGATCACTTCCGGCACCGAGCCGCGGTTGAACGCGACGACCGGCGTGCCGCAGGCCATCGCCTCGATCATCACCAGGCCGAACGGCTCCGGCCAGTCGATCGGGAACAGCAGCGCCTTCGCGCCGGACAGGAACGCGGGCTTCTGCGCCTCGTTGATCTCGCCGATGAATTCGACGTGCGCCTGGCCGAGCAGCGGCTCGATCACTTCCTTGAAATAGTCGGCGTCGGCCTTGTCGACCTTCGCGGCGATCTTCAGCGGCAGCCCGCTTTGCGCGGCGATCCGGATCGCGGTGTCGACGCGCTTTTCGGGACAGATCCGGCCGAGGAACGCGAGGTATTCGGGCTTCACGCCCGGCTGCGGCGTCAGCAGCGTGTCGGGCAGCCCGTGATACACGGTGCCGGCCCACGCGGCCTGCGGCAGCGGCTTGCGCTGGTTGTTCGAGATCGACACGACCGGCGCGTCCGGGAACGCGTCGAACACCGGCTGCAGCTCGGGCAGGTCGAGGCGGCCGTGCAACGTCGTCACGTACGGCGTGTCGAGGCGCGACATCAGCGGGAACGGCAGGTAGTCGAGGTGGAAATGCAGCACGTCGAATTCGTGCGCGACCCGGGCCACCTGCTCGAGGAGCCGCATGTGGGGTGCCATCGAATCGCGGATCGACGGGTCGAGCCGCAGGGCGCGCGGCCACGCCGCCTCGAGACGGGCCGACGTGACGGAGTCGCCGCTGGCGAACAGCGTCACGTCGTGGCCGAGTTCGACGAGCGCCTCGGTGAGGTAGGACACGACACGCTCGGTGCCGCCGTAGAGTTTCGGCGGAACGGCTTCGTAAAGCGGCGCGATCTGGGCAATTCGCATCGGTGTTCTCCGGTTTTCGATCCGTGGGCGCCATCGCGCCGACGCGGATCCCATACAACGTTGCGGAACTCGCCGACGCACGCGTCTGGCGTACGTGGCCGGGCCCTGGACGGGGTGCGCGGGGCGCCGGACGGCAAGCTGCGGGGCGGGCCGGCACGGCTCGCGCCGCCGCCCATTGGAGTCCATTATCGATATCGCCCTGCGGGGTTCGAGTGTTTTTTCAAACACTTAAGGCTTGTTACACGATGAAATACGCGAAAACCCCGAGAAAAAGGGCGCGGAATCATGAATCGAGATGGCCGCAACTATTGTTGCGCGATCGTGAAAAACCACTATAATTTTTACCGATCCGATTGTCGGCAGCCCTGCCGGCAAGCCTTCCGCCATCGAGCGGGCGGCCATCGGCACCCTCGCAGCCGAATGCGCGCTGTCATCCGCTTTCCCGATTGCCCCTTTCAATTCGCTTTGTCGGAAAAATTCCTACACGGTTTACAGACAAATCCTGCATGGCATACGCCACTTCGCTGATACCGACATAAATGGCGTTTGGCCAAAATTCGCCCTGTAAGACTATAAACGAGCCGACAGTGCGCCAGGAGCGCTCCGATCGAGCAAACGTTTTCATAACACGAATGGCCAAAGCAAAGCTCTTATAACGGGGGAATCATGAGCGCTACCAGCGAAATGCTCAGTGAGATCAAAGAGGTCAACCTGTCGTACCTCCTCCTCGCGCAGCGCCTGCTGCGGGAAGACAAGGCGATGGGCATGTTCCGCATGGGAATTTCCCAGGAACTCGCCGACGTGCTCGCCAACCTCACGCTCGCACAGACCGTGAAGCTCGCCGCGTCGAACCAGATGCTGTGCCGCTTCCGCTTCGACGATCACGCGCTGCTGTCGTCGCTCGCCGACAAGGGCCGTAGCGATGTCGTCGCGCACGCCCACTCGGCCATCCTGATGGCCGGGCAGCAGGTCGAAGGCGTCCGCTGATCCATCCCGCCTTGCGTTGTGTCCCGGCGTACCGCGCCGGAGGGCAGCGTATTGGCCATCCATTCGAACAACGTCAAGCGGACGGTTATCACCATGGCAAGCAAAAGCGTCGTGATCGAGGTGAAGGAAATCACCCTCGCCATCGAACTGATCGAACTGGGCGCCCGGCTGCAGCTGCTGGAGGCGGAGACGAGCCTGTCGCGGGACCGTCTGATCAAGCTGTACAAGGAACTGAAGGGCGTGTCGCCGCCGAAGGGGATGCTGCCGTTCTCGACCGACTGGTTCATGACGTGGCAGCCGAACATCCACTCGTCGCTGTTCTACAACATCTACCGGTTCATGCAGGACCACGGCCGCTGCGAGCCGATCCAGTCGATCGTGAAGGCGTACCGGCTCTATCAGGAGCACGTGAACCTGTCCGGCGACGAGGCCGCGCTGAGCCTCACGCGGGCATGGACGCTCGTGCGCTTCTTCGATTCGGGGATGCTGCAGATGACCCCGTGCACGCGCTGCGGCGGCCACTTCGTCGCGCATGCGCATGATCCGCATCAAGGTTTCGTGTGCGGCCTCTGCCAGCCGCCGTCGCGTGCCGGCAAGACCCGCAAGGCCGCCGCCGCGCGCGCCGAACTGGCTGCCACCGCGGCCTGAGCGCCGCCGGGCGGGGCGCGGGCGGTTGCCGCGGGCCGCGCGAATCGTCCGTGCCGTGCTGGTAAACACTGCCGGGCCGCCGCCGGGCGGCCGCGAAAGTTTTCCTGCCGACTGCCGTAAACCTGTTTAACGGCGGTCTTCCCGCCGGTCTTTCGTGAGGGACAGGCAGTGCTGATTATCGTGGGAACACTCGTGACGCTGTTGTCCGTCTTCGGCGGCTATGCGCTGGCAGGCGGGCATCTGGGCGCATTGATCCAGCCGGTCGAGATCCTGATGATCGTGGGCGCCGGCGTCGGCGCATTCATCCTCGGCAACGGCGGCAAGACCATCAAGGCCACGCTGCGCGTGCTGCCGACCCTCTTCAAAGGGTCGAAGTACACGAAGGACGTCTACATGGAGCTGATGGCGCTGCTCTACGTGCTGCTGGCGAAGGCGCGCAAGGAAGGCACGCTGACGCTCGAGGCCGACATCGACGATCCGGAAAAGAGCCCGATTTTCACGCAATACCCGAAGATCCTCGCCGATCATCACATCGTCGAGTTCCTGACCGACTACCTGCGCCTGATGGTGGGCGGCAACATGAACGCGTTCGAGATCGAGAGCCTGATGGACGAGGAGATCGAGACGCACCACGCGGAAGGCGAAGGCCCCGCGCACGCGCTGATGCGCGTCGGCGACGCGATGCCGGCGTTCGGCATCGTCGCGGCCGTGATGGGCGTGGTCCACACGATGGCGTCGGCCGACAAGCCGCCCGCGGTGCTCGGCGCGATGATCGCGCAGGCGCTGGTCGGCACGTTCCTCGGGATCCTGCTGTCGTACGGGCTGATCGGGCCGCTCGCGAGCCTGGCGGAGCAGCGCGTCGCCGAGTCGACGAAGATGTTCCAGTGCATCAAGGTGACGATCCTCGCGACGCTGAACGGTTATGCGCCGGCGATTGCCGTCGAGTTCGGCCGCAAGGTGCTGTTCTCGACCGAGCGCCCGTCGTTCTCGGAGCTCGAAGAGCACGTGCGCCGCGTGAAGGCGAAGTGACGCGGAGCGCACGATGAGCAAGAGCAAGGATCGCGCGATCGTCGTCAAGCGGGTGGCCCCGGCGAAGAAGGGCCACCACGGCGGCGCATGGAAGCTCGCGTACGCGGATTTCATGACCGCGATGATGGCGTTCTTCCTGTTGATGTGGCTGCTGAGCTCGGTCACGCCGGTGCAGCTGAAGGGCATCGCCGAATACTTCAACACGCCGCTGAAGGCCGCGCTGTTCGGCAGCGGCGACCGCAATTCGCAGGACTCCAGCATCCTCAACGCCGGCGGCCGCGACCTGTCGAGCGTCGACGCCGGCACGCTGCGCCGCACCGACGGCTCGACGCAGCTCGCCGATCGCGTCGCGAAGGCCGGCGACGACAACACGCGCTCGCAGGCGCAGGGCGCGCAGGACCGGCTCGAGCAGGCGCGCCTGCACGACCTGCAGATCAAGCTGATGGCCGCGATCGAGGCGAATCCGACGTTGCGCCAGTTCAAGCAGCAGATCCGCATCGATTCGACGCTGATGGGGCTGCGCATCGAGATCGTCGATTCGCAGAAGCGGCCGATGTTCGCGATGTCGAGCGACCGCGTCGAGCCGTACATGCGCGACATCCTGCGCGAGATCGGCAAGACGCTGAACGACGTGCCGAACCGGATCATCGTCCAGGGCCACACCGACGCCGTGCCGTACGCGGGCGGCGAGGGCGGCTACAGCAACTGGGAGCTGTCGGCCGATCGCGCGAACGCGTCGCGCCGCGAGCTGATCTCCGGCGGCATGGACGAGGCGAAAGTGCTGCGCGTGCTCGGCCTCGCGTCGACGCAGAACCTGAACAAGGCCGACCCGCTCGATCCGGAAAACCGCCGGATCAGCGTGATCGTGCTGAACCGCAAATCCGAAGAGGCGCTGATGCGCGACGACGCGACGACCACGACGCTGTCGGCCGATGCGGCCGGCTCGAAGCAGCTCGCGCAGCAGCTCGGCGCGGCGCCGGCCGTGCGCCCCGCGCTCGCGGCGTCCGCCGTCGCGGTGCCGAAACCCTGATATCGACAAGACCCGCTCCGAGACAGACATGATCCGAACCATTCTCGCCATCGACGACTCCGCGACCATGCGCGCCCTGCTGCAGGCGACGCTTGCACAGGCCGGCTATGACGTGACGGTGGCGCCGGACGGCGAAGCCGGCTTCGACATGGCCGCGACCGCGCCGTACGACCTGGTGCTGACCGACCAGAACATGCCGCGCAAGAACGGGCTCGAGGTGATCGCCGCGCTGCGCAAGCTGACCGCGTATGCGGACACGCCGATCCTCGTGCTGACGACCGAGGGCAGCGATGCCTTCAAGGATGCCGCGCGCGACGCGGGCGCGACGGGCTGGATCGAGAAGCCGATCGACCCGGCCGTGCTGGTCGACCTGGTCGCGACGCTCTCCGAGCCGGCCGCATCCTGACATGAACGCGACGAATTCAACCGGTGACCGGGCATGACTCTCGACATCACTCAGTTCTACCAGACCTTTTTCGACGAAGCGGACGAGCTGCTCGCGCAGATGGAGCAGCTGCTGCTGAACCTCGACGTCGACTCGCCCGACCCCGAAGACCTGGCCGCGATCTTCCGCGCCGCGCATTCGATCAAGGGCGGCGCGGCGACGTTCGGCTTTTCCGCGCTGACCGATACGACGCACATCCTCGAATCGCTGCTCGACCGCGCGCGCAACCACGAGCTGACGCTGACCAAGGAGATGGTCGACGCGTTCCTCGAGACCAAGGACGTGCTGTCCGACCAGCTCGCGGACTACCGCGCGAGCGCCGAACCGGACGCGGCGGCTGCCGCGACGATCTGCGCGAAGCTCGAACGGCTGAAGGCCGAGAGCGGCGCGGGTGAACCGGCGGCGGCCGCCGCGCCGGCACCTGCGCCCGCGGCCGCACCCGCTGCCGCCGCTCCGGCCGCGGAACCCGCCGCCGGTGGCGAGCGCGCGCCCGATCACGTGGTCGAGCAGGCCGTCGCGGCCGCGCATCCGGCGGGTGACGCGGACGCGGGCGCGGGCGGCCCGCACCTGAAGATCACGCTGGTGGGTGTCGACGCGAAGGACCAGGCGCTGCTCACCGAGGAACTCGGCAACCTCGGCCGGATCGTCGGCCGCGAGGCAGCGGGCGCCGACCTGTCGCTGTGGCTCGAATCCGATGTGCCGTCCGACGACATCGTCGCCGTGTGCTGCTTCGTGATCGACGAAAGCCAGATCCGCGTCGCGCACGGCACGGCGCCGGCCGCACCGGCCGCGCCGGCTGCCGCGCAGGACACGGCGGCGCCGGTTGCCGAACCGGCCGCCGCCGCGCAACCGGCGCGCGTCGAGGTGTTCGCGCCGCCGGCCGCCGCGCCGCAACCGGCCGCGCCGGCGCCCGCCGAGCCGGCCGCCGCGGCCGCACCGGCCCAGCCGCCGCAACCCGCGCCGCAACCGCCGGCCGAACACGCGGCGCCGGCCGCCGCGCACCACGACGACAAGCGTGCGCGCCCGGCCGCGGCCGCCGCCGCGGGCGCCGAAGGCAGCTCGATTCGCGTCGGCGTGGAGAAGGTCGACCAGCTGATCAACCTCGTCGGCGAGCTCGTGATCACGCAGGCGATGCTCGCGGAAACCGCGAGCGCATTCGATCCGGCGCTGCACGACCGCCTGTTCAATGGGATGGCGCAGCTCGAGCGCAACGCGCGCGACCTGCAGGAAGCGGTGATGTCGATCCGCATGATGCCGATGGACTACGTGTTCAGCCGCTTCCCGCGCCTCGTGCGCGACCTCGCCGGCAAGCTCGGCAAGCAGGTCGAGCTCGTCACGTTCGGCCAGGCGACCGAGCTCGACAAGAGCCTGATCGAGCGGATCATCGATCCGCTCACCCACCTCGTGCGCAACAGCCTCGACCACGGGATCGAAACCGTCGACAAGCGCGTCGCCGCCGGCAAGGATGCGGTCGGCCAGCTCGTGCTGTCGGCCGCGCATCACGGCGGCAACATCGTGATCGAGGTGAGCGACGACGGCGCGGGCCTGAACCGCGAGCGGATCCTCGCAAAGGCCGCGAAGCAGGGCATGCAGGTGTCCGACAACATCAGCGACGACGAAGTCTGGCAGCTGATCTTCGCGCCGGGCTTCTCGACGGCCGAGACGGTGACCGACGTGTCGGGCCGCGGCGTCGGGATGGACGTCGTGAAGCGCAACATCCAGTCGATGGGCGGCCACGTCGAGATCACGTCGCAGGCCGGCCGCGGCACGACCACGCGGATCGTGCTGCCGCTCACGCTCGCGATCCTCGACGGGATGTCGGTGAAGGTCGGCAGCGAGATCTTCATCCTGCCGCTGAACTTCGTGATGGAGTCGCTGCAGCCGTCGACCGACGACATCTACACGGTCGGCAACGGCGAGCGCGTGGTGCGCGTGCGCGGCGAATACCTGCCGCTGGTCGCGCTGCACGAGGTGTTCTCGGTCGAGGACGCGCGCACCGACCCGACGCAGGGGATCGTCACGATCATGGAAACCGAGGGCCGCCGCTTCGCGATGCTGATCGACGAGCTGGTCGGCCAGCAGCAGGTGGTCGTGAAGAACCTCGAAACCAACTACCGCAAGGTCCACGGCATCTCGGCGGCGACCATCCTCGGCGACGGCAGCGTCGCCCTGATCGTCGACGTCGCGGCGCTGAACCGTGAAACCCGTGCGACGCACGGCGCCCGTGCCGGCGCCGAGCTCGCGATGTTCTGACTCTCGCCATCAACCGATTGGGGGCAAACGTGTCTGCTGAAGTCCAAATGATCAATCCGGCCGCGGCGAACGCGGCAACGAGCCGCCGCGACGCGGAGCAGGGCGACGCGACGGGCCAGGAATTCCTCGTGTTCACGCTCGGCGACGAGGAATACGGGATCGACATCCTGAAAGTGCAGGAAATCCGCGGCTACGACAGCGTCACGCGCATCGCGAACGCGCCGGAGTTCATCAAGGGCGTGATCAACCTGCGCGGGATCATCGTGCCGATCGTCGACATGCGGATCAAGTTCCATCTCGGCCGCGTCGAGTACGACCACCAGACCGTCGTGATCATCCTGAACGTGTCGAACCGCGTGGTCGGGATGGTGGTCGACGGCGTGTCGGACGTGCTGACGCTGCAGACCGACCAGATCATGCCGGCGCCGGAATTCGGCGCGACGCTGACGACCGAGTACCTGACCGGCCTCGGCACGGTCGACGGCCGGATGCTGATCCTGATGGACATCGAGAAGCTGATGTCGAGCCGTGAAATGGCGCTGATCGAGACACTCGGCGGGTAAGCGCGCCGCGCGCGCAGCAATTTCGGGAGAATCTGCAATGTTGCACAACTGGTCGATCCGTACGACGCTCACCGCGGTCGGACTCATTCTCGTGTGCCTGGCCGCCGCGGTCGGCGGGCTCGGCCTCTACGCGCTCAATCACGCGAGCCGTTCGCTCGACGAGATCGCGCACGTCGACCTGCCGGCGATTCACACGCTGGACGACACGGCCGCGCACCTGCTGCGCTCGCGCGTCGCGCTCGACCGCTTCCGTACGCTGACCGAAGGCGGCAATGCGGCCGACGCGGCGAAGGTGCTCGACCGCGCGCAGGAGCTGTTCGCGAAGTCGAACCAGAACTGGCAGGCGTTCCAGTCGTTGCCGAAGCTCGGCGTCGAGCAGGCGCTCCTCGACGAGCTCACCGCCCGCTACACGACGATCGTGAAGGAAGGCGTCGAGCCCGAATTCGCGGCGGCGCGCGCGGGCGACATGGCGGCGTACCACGCGATTGCCGACGCGAAGATCAGCCCGATGTTCGTCGCGTTCGACCAGACGGCGGCGGCCGTGATCGCATCGCTGCAGAAGCGCGCGGAAGAGCGTCAGGCCGCGACGCAGTCGCAGATCTCGCTGATGGTCGCGCTGATCGCCGCCGGCATCGCGATCGCGTTCGTCGTCGTGATCGCGATCCGCTTCGTCCTGCGCGGCCTGATCGTGAAGCCGATCGAGGACGCGATCGCGCACTTCGAGCGCATCGCCGGCGGCGACCTCACGCAGCCGGTGAGCGTGTTCAGCACGAACGAGATCGGCCGCCTGTTCGGCGGCATCAAGCGGATGCAGGACGCGGTGACGACGATGGTGCAGGCCGTGCATCGCGGCACCGAGTCGATCGACGTCGGCGCACGCGAGATCGCGACCGGCAACATCGACCTGTCGCAGCGCACCGAGGAGCAGGCCGCGTCGCTGCAGGAAACCGCGTCGAGCATGGAGCAGCTGACGGGCACCGTGCGGCAGAACGCGGAGAACGCGCGGCAGGCGAGCCAGCTCGCGGTGAACGCGTCGGACATCGCGACGCAGGGCGGCGACGTGGTCGGCCAGGTCGTGTCGACGATGCAGGACATCGCGGCCAGCTCGGGCAAGGTCGTCGACATCATCGGCACGATCGAGGGCATCGCGTTCCAGACCAACATCCTCGCGCTGAACGCGGCGGTCGAAGCCGCGCGCGCGGGCGAACAGGGCCGCGGCTTCGCGGTGGTCGCGGGCGAGGTGCGCTCGCTCGCGCAGCGCAGCGCGAGCGCCGCGAAGGAAATCAAGCAGCTGATCGGCGATTCGACCGAGAAGGTCGACAGCGGGTCGGCGCTCGTGGCGCGTGCCGGCGCGACGATGGAAGAGATCGTGCAGGCCGTGCGCCGCGTGACCGACATCATGGGCGAGATCAGCGCGGCGTCCGACGAGCAGTCGACCGGCATCGAGCAGGTCAACCGCGCGGTCGGCCAGATGGATTCGGTCACGCAGCAGAACGCGGCGCTCGTCGAGCAGGCGGCGGCGGCCGCCGCGTCGCTCGAGGAGCAGACGCGCCAGATGAAGGCGATCGTGTCGGGCTGGCGCGTCGCGGGCGGCATCGCGCTCGCGCCGGCGCGCAGCGTCGCGCGGCCGGTCGCGCACGAACCGGCGGCCGTGCCTGCGTTGCCGTCGGAGCCGCGTCACGACGCGGCGCCGGTCGCCGCGCTGCCGGCGCCTCAGGCGGCGGCACAACCGGCACGGCGCGCCGCGCCGGCCGCCCGTGCGGCCGCGTCGGGCGCCGGCGCCGAACCGAAGCGCACGGCCGACACCGCGCGCACGCAGAAGGATGCAACGGCTTCCCGCGGCACCGGCGCGGGCGGCTATGGCCCGCGCCTCGCGAAGTCGGCCGCACCGGCGGACAAGCCGGCCGCGAAGCCCGCGCTCGTGCGCCCGGCGCTGAACGGCGAGAAGCCGGCGCTGGCGGCGGCCGGCGCGTCCGACGACGACTGGGAGACCTTCTAAGCCATGTCGCACGCGCGCGCGCCGTTTCGACCCGATGCACCGGATGCCTCGCCTCGCGCAGGGGATCCGGGGCGCGACTTCGCGTTCACGGGCGCGGATTTCGCACGCATTCGCGCGCTGATCCATCAACGCGCGGGGATCTCGCTGTCCGAGCACAAGCGCGACATGGCGTACAGCCGTCTCGCCCGGCGGCTGCGTGCGCGCGGCCTCGACACGTTCCGCGACTACCTCGACCTGCTCGAGCAGGAGGACGATCCGCTCGAGTGGGAAGCGTTCACCAACGCGCTGACGACCAACCTGACCGCGTTCTTCCGCGAGTCGCACCATTTCCCGATCCTGTCGGATTTCGTGAAAGGGCGCCCGGCGCCGGTGTCGGTCTGGTGCTCGGCGGCGTCGACCGGCGAGGAACCGTATTCGATCGCGATCACGCTGATCGAGGCACTCGGCGAATCGGCGGCGCGCGGCGCGTCGATCCTCGCGACCGATCTCGACACGCAGGTGCTCGCGAAGGCGGAGGCCGGCATCTACACGTACGACCAGGTCAAGCACCTGTCGCCGGAGCGGCTCAAGCGCTTCTTCCTGAAAGGCACGGGTCCGCAGTCAGGCCGCGTGAAGGTGCGCCCCGAGCTGCGCGCGATGATCCGTTTCGAGCAACTGAACCTGACCGATGCGGACTACGGGATCGCGAAGCCGTTCGATGCGATCTTCTGCCGCAACGTGATGATCTATTTCGACAAGCCGACGCAGGGGCAGGTGCTGTCGCGCTTCGAGCCGCTCGTGAAGCCGGGCGGGCTGCTGTTCGCCGGCCATTCGGAAAACTTCACGTACGTGACGCAGGCGTTCCGGCTGCGCGGGCAGACGGTGTACGAACTGACACGCGACGCCGCGCAGGGCGCGCGGCCGCGCGGCGCGCAGGCGCCCGCGGCGGCCGCGATGCCGTCGCCCGTGCGCGCGCGGGCCGCGGGCGCCGTGCCTGCCTATGGAGAGCGCGGATGAGCGCACTGCCGATCGCGACCAATCGCTATTTCGACAGCCACTTCGGCCTTCCCGGCGTGAAGCTGTTGCCGAACGAGTTCTACACGACCGCCGAGGACATGGTGCTGATGACCGTGCTCGGCTCGTGCGTCGCCGCGTGCATTCACGATCCGTACGCGGGCATCGGCGGGATGAACCACTTCATGCTGCCCGACGACGGCGCCGATGCGGGCGCGGCCGCGTCCGAATCGATGCGCTATGGCGCGTACGCGATGGAAGTGCTGATCAACGAACTGATCAAGGCCGGCGGGCGCCGCGAACGCCTCGAGGCGAAGGTGTTCGGCGGCGCGGCCGTGCTGGCCGGGATGACGACGATCAACATCGGCGATCGCAACGCGGATTTCGTGCGCCGCTACCTCGCGCTCGAACGCATCCGCATCACCGCGGAGGACTTGCAGGACGTCCATCCGCGCAAGGTCGCGTTCATGCCGCGCACGGGGCGCGCGATGGTGAAGAAGTTGCGGCTGCAGGTGCCGGGCGTGACCGAGCGCGAAGCCGCGCTGGCGCGCGAGGCCGACCGCTTGCGCGCGGCGCGCCCGCGCATCGAGCTGTTCGGCGCGCGCGGCGCCGCGCCGGCCGGCGGCGGCAGCGCGGGCGGTGCCGGCGGCGTGCGGGCGGCGAACCCGTATGCGGCGAACCTATCAAGAAAGCAGGAGGCATGACCGCAGTGCAGAAGATCAAAGTATTGTGCGTCGACGATTCGGCGCTGATCCGCAGCCTGATGACCGAGATCATCAACAGCCAGCCCGACATGACGGTGTGCGCGACCGCGCCCGATCCGCTCGTCGCGCGCGAGCTCATCAAGCAGCACAACCCCGACGTGCTCACGCTCGACGTCGAAATGCCGCGCATGGACGGGCTCGACTTCCTCGAGAAGCTGATGCGCCTGCGGCCGATGCCGGTCGTGATGGTGTCGTCGCTGACCGAGCGCGGCTCCGAAATCACGCTGCGCGCGCTCGAACTCGGCGCGGTGGATTTCGTCACGAAGCCGCGCGTCGGGATTCGCGACGGGATGCTCGACTACGCGGAAAAGCTCGCCGACAAGATCCGCGCGGCGTCGCGCGCGCGCGTGCGCCAGGCGCCGCAGCCGCAAGCCGCCGCGCGCTCGGCCGACAGCCCGGCGGCCGCGCCGATGATCAACAACCCGCTCGTCAGTACCGAGAAGCTGCTCATCATCGGCGCGTCGACGGGCGGCACCGAGGCGATTCGCGAAGTGCTGACGCCGCTGCCGCCGGATGCGCCGGCCGTGCTGATCGCGCAGCACATGCCGCCGGGCTTCACGAAGTCGTTCGCGCAGCGGCTGAACGGCCTGTGCCGGATCGCGGTGAAGGAAGCCGAGCACGGCGAGCGCGTGCTGCCGGGCCATGCGTATATCGCGCCGGGCCACGCGCACCTGTTGCTTGCGAGAAGCGGGGCGAACTATATTGCGCAACTGTCGGACGAGCCGCCGGTGAACCGGCACCGCCCGTCGGTCGACGTGCTGTTCCGTTCGGCGGCGACGCACGCGGGCAAGAACGCGATCGGCGTGATCCTCACCGGGATGGGCCGTGACGGCGCGGCCGGCCTGCTGGAAATGAAGCGCGCGGGCGCCTACACGTTCGCGCAGGACGAAGCCAGCTGCATCGTGTTCGGGATGCCGCGCGAGGCGATCGCGCTCGGGGGCGCGGACGAGGTCGCGCCGCTCGCCGACATGAGCCGCCGCGTGATGGCGCGCCTGGCGACGATGGGCGACCGCGTGCAGCGCGTTTGAATGGAATGTCACGGGGCGCGTGCCACGATACGCGTCCCGACGGAAACGAATCTGGAAAGGAACGACGATGGACAAGAGCATGAAAATCCTGGTGGTGGACGATTTCCCGACGATGCGCCGGATCGTCCGCAACCTGCTGAAGGAACTGGGCTATTCGAACGTCGACGAGGCCGAGGACGGCCTGGCCGGCCTCGCGCGGCTGCGCGGCGGCGGCTACGACTTCGTGATCTCGGACTGGAACATGCCGAACCTCGATGGCCTCGCGATGCTGAAGGAAATCCGCGCGGACGCGACGCTCACGCACCTGCCGGTGCTGATGGTCACGGCCGAGTCGAAGAAGGAGAACATCATCGCGGCCGCGCAGGCCGGTGCGAGCGGCTACGTCGTGAAACCGTTCACGGCCGCGACGCTCGACGAGAAGCTGAACAAGATCATCGACAAGATGGCGAAGGCCGGGAGCTGACGTGAACGAGCCGATCCATGCGGCGCTCGCCGGCGCGGGATTCAGCGCCGACAGCCAGCCAGAAGGCGCCGATTTCGCGAGCGACCGCATCCTCGCGCGCATCGGCCACGTCACGCGCACGCTGCGCGACTCGATGCGCGAGCTCGGGCTCGACAAGCACGTCGAGCGCGCGGCGGAGGCCGTGCCCGATGCGCGCGACCGGCTGCGCTACGTCGCGACGATGACCGAGCAGGCCGCCGTGCGCGTGCTGAATGCGATCGAGGTCGCGAAGCCGATGCAG
The DNA here is from genome assembly GCF_055810675.1 of Burkholderia sp. YHN3-13. Lineage (NCBI taxonomy): Bacteria > Pseudomonadati > Pseudomonadota > Betaproteobacteria > Burkholderiales > Burkholderiaceae > Burkholderia > Burkholderia sp. YHN3-13. The sequence continues at coordinate 74,488 of NZ_JBVVNQ010000018.1, forward strand.
GCGCGCATCCAGAACGAGGCCGAGGCGCTCGACGCGCGCTGGACGCAGTGGTATGCGGCGCCGATCGAGCACGCGGAAGTGCGCGCGCTGATGGACGATACGCGCGCGTTCCTGCGCACGTTGCCCGAGGCGACGTCGGCCACCAGCGCGCAGCTGCTCGAGATCATGCTCGCGCAGGATTTCCAGGATCTCACCGGGCAGGTGATCAAGAAGATCATGGACATGGTTTACCTGATCGAGCAGCAGCTCCTCACCGTGCTCGTCGAGAACATCGCGCCCGAGCGGCGCGAACAGTTCGCGGCCACCGCGGCCGCGCTCGCGGCCGAGCAGATGAGTGCGACCGGCAGCCCCGAGTCGCTGCTCAACGGCCCGCAGATCGCGCCGGAAGGCAAATCCGACGTGGTCCAGGACCAGGGGCAGGTCGACGACCTGCTCGCGAGCCTCGGCTTCTGACCTTGCCGCCACGCGTCGGCGCGCCCCGTTTCGCGGGGCGCCCGCCGCGCGCCTTTCCCGTTCCCGCCTCGTTTCCCCGTGCGCGCCGCGTCCCTGCGGCGCGGCGTGATCCTGCGTCGAATTGACACTTGGTCACACTCAGCAGGCATACTACGCGTCAGCAGCAACGTAGCGTCATTCGTACGAATCATCGGTTGGCAGGCGGCGCAGGCCCGATGGCGGCGCCGCCGCAACGAAGCCAATCCCTTGGGGGGGAACGTGAAGCTGAAACGCTTGGGCTGGACCGTCGCGCAGGCGGCGGCCGCAATGGGTGTGCTGTGGGCCGTCCACGCACATGCTGAATTGGGCGGCGCGCCGATGTCGCCGCCCGCGGACGATCAGGCCGCCACCGTGCGCGCGCTGCAGCGCGCGATGCGTTCGGCGGACGGCGTGCAGACGAGCACGGCCGGCTATACCGTCCGCGAGATCACGCTCGGGTCGGGCACCGTCATCCACGAATACACGTCGGCCGCCGGCAGCGTGTTCGGCCTCGCGTGGAGCGGGCCGACGATGCCGGATCTCGCGTCGCTGCTCGGCAGCTATTTCCCGCAGTACACCGCAGGCGTCCAGGCGGCGCACAAGGCGCGCGGCTGGCGTGCGCCCGTGGCCGTCGACACGAGCGGCCTCGTGATCCGGACGGGCGGCCACATGGGCGCGTTCTCGGGTCAGGCGTGGCTGCCGGCGGCGCTGCCGGCCGGCCTGGCCGGCACCGACATCCAGTGACAGCGGGAGAGCGATCTTGAGCATTCATCGTACATTCAAGCGCTGGCTCGGCGTGCTGGGCCTCGCGGCCGCGACGGCCGTGCTCGTCACCGCATGCGGCGGCGGCGACGGCGGCGGCAGCAACACGGGCAACAACGGCAACAACGGATCCGGCGGATCGGACGGCAATTCCGGAAATACCGCCGTCATCACGGTCGCCACGGGCGTCGCGAACGTGATCAACATCCCGACCATCAGCGTGAAGGTCTGCGCGCCGGGCACGTCGAACTGCCAGGTGGTCAACAACGTGCTGGTCGATACCGCGTCCTACGGGCTGCGGCTCGTCGGCAGCGCGGTGTCGGGCGTGCTGGGCAGCCTGCCGCAGGTGACGAGCGGCGGCGCGCCGGTGGCCGAGTGCGGCAAGTTCGTGTCGAGCTACACGTGGGGATCGGTACGCACGGTCGACCTGTCGATCGGCATCGAGCAGGCGAGCGCGCTGCCCGTACAGATCATCGGCGACCTCGGCACGACCAACGTGCCGAGCTCGTGCACGAACGGCGGCGCGTCGGCCAACTCGGCGGGTGCGCTGGGCGCGAACGGGATCCTCGGCATCGGGCCCGCGCCGTACGATTGCGGCACGACCTGCGCGACGTCGACGTCGTCGAGCAACAACTACTACGCGTGCCCGAACGGCGACAACGCGAGCTGCACGGTGGCGCTCGTGCCGCTGTCGCAGCAGGTGGCCAACCCGGTCCATCGTTTCGCGAACAGCGACGGCGTGAGCGTGCAGATGCCGGCCATCTCGAGCAACGGGCAGGCGAGCGCGACCGGGACGCTGACGTTCGGCCTGCCGAGCCTGAGCGGCAAGACGGTCCTGACGTCGACCACGACGGGCGACGTCAGCGCGACGTTCCTCGGGCGCAATGTGACCGCGTTCTTCGATACGGGCTCGAACGCGTATTTCTTCAACGATTCGGCGCAGACGGTCTGTTCGCGGAACACGGAGTTCTACTGCCCGTCGTCCGCGACGACCTACTCGGCGACGCTGAGCGGCCAGAACGGCGCGTCGGGTGTCGTGTCGATGCCCGTCTCGAACGCCGATTCGCTGTTCTCGAACCCGTCGACGTTCGCGTTCAACGACATCGCGGGCCCGTTCGGCTCGACCAGCTGGCTGGACATCGGCATGCCGCACTTCTACGGCAAGACGATCTACTTCGGGATGGACAAGACCGCGAGCGGCGGCGCGCAGCCGTTCGTCGCGTTCTGACAGGGCGCGGCGGCACGCGGGAACAAAGGGGGCGAACGATCGCCCCCTTTTTTTATCGCGCCGCCGTGCGTGTCCGATGGGCCGGATTTCCGCCGCGCGCGGGCGCAGCGCCTACGATGTAAGACCGGCACCGGTGCCGGCACGACATCGAGGAGACAACGTCATGAACCCGCGTATCCAGCGCATCACGCCGTTCCTGTGGTTCGACCGCGACGCCGAGGCGGCGGCCGGCTTCTACGTGTCGGTGTTCGACAACGCGCGCATCGTGCACGTCGCGCGCTACGGCAAGGCCGGCGCGCACGCGTCCGGCAGCGCGGAGGGCGCGGTGATGACCGTCGCGTTCGAGCTCGACGGGCAGGCGTTCGTCGCGCTGAACGGCGGCCCCGTGTTCCAGATCACGCCGGCCGTGTCGTTCGTCGTCAACTGCCGCGACCAGGACGAGATCGATCATTACTGGGCACGCCTGTCCGAAGGCGGCGACGAGCGCGCGCAGCAGTGCGGCTGGTTGCGCGACCGCTTCGGCGTGTCGTGGCAGGTCGTGCCGGTGCAGATGGCCGAACTGATGACGGGCGACCCGGCGCGCGCCGAGCGCGTGATGGCGCAGGTGATGACGATGAAGAAGCTCGACCTCGCCGCGCTGCAGCAGGCGGCGGATCAGGCCAGATAATCGAATGCCGCGCACGTCAGGCGATTATCGTTGGGGCGCGGTTTCATTCGAATGTAATCAAATGCCGGATTATCGGGGGCTGTCGTTTCTGTCAGGTCTTCAAGATTATTAAAATGACGCGGCATGCAAGGCCGCGGTACCGAATTATGCTGGAGCGGCCTTTCCCGTGCGGCATCGGCGTCCATGCGAACGGGCGAGCGCCGGCCGGCAGGCGAAAGAGATGGAGTCCGGTGAAAATCAAACATATAATGCCGGCGTTGTTTCCGGGGTGCCAATATAAAACAGGAGGGTAATAAGATGGGTTTTTCCGAAGCCGTTCGTACCGCACTCAATAAATACGCGACATTCGAAGGCCGTGCGCGTCGTGCCGAATACTGGTATTTCACGCTGCTGAGCGTCATTCTTTCGATCGCGGCCCAGGTCATCGGCGCGGCCGGCCGCGATGGCGGCCTGATCACCCTGCTGCTGCTCGGCGTCATCTGCCTGGTCTCGCTGGCGCTGCTCGTTCCGGGCATCGCGGTCAGCGTGCGCCGCCTGCACGATACGGGCCGCTCGGGCTGGTTCCTGCTGATCGCGCTGATTCCCGTCGTCGGCGGCATCCTGCTGCTCGTGTGGATGTGCTCGCGCGGCACCGACGGCCCGAACCGCTTCGGCGCCGATCCGATTCCGGCCGTCTGACCGGTCCCGCCCCGCCCCGGCGCGCGAGCGTCGCGCCGGGGCCTGAATATCCCGCCTTTCCCGCCCGTCGGTTCACCGCAGTCGTTTCACCCTTTTCCCCGCTTCCCGCCGTCGGCGTCCTGCCCGCGGCCGACCCCTCGCCATCGCGCCGATCGGCACGTTTTTCCGCGTTGCCGCGCGTCGCTGCGCCCCCGCGCCAGCCGCGTTCGCACCGGCTCGCCCGATTCTCCGAAATACCCCCCTTTCCCGGCTTTGCTCGACCGATCGGCGTTTGACGCCTGCATGAATAATCGGTGTCACTGGAAAGCGGCATTCCGCCGTACCCGACTGGAGGCCCCGTGGCAGACGAGAGCGATCTCGACAAGACCGAAGCCGCCACTCCCAGGCGCCGCGAGAAGGCGCGCGAGGAGGGGCAGGTCGCGCGTTCGCGCGAGCTGGCTTCGTTCGCGCTGCTCGCGGCCGGGTTCTACGGCGCATGGCTGCTCGCGGGCCCGTCGGGCGCGCATCTGCAGACGATGCTGCGCGGCGCGTTCACGTTCGATCGCGCGACCGCATTCGACACGAACCGGATGCTGTCGGCGGCCGGCAGCGCGAGCCTCGAGGGCCTCACCGCGCTGCTGCCGATCCTCGCGCTCACCGGTCTCGCCGCGCTGCTCGCGCCGATGGCGCTCGGCGGCTGGCTGATCTCGCAGAAGACGTTCGAGCTGAAGTTCGACCGCCTGAACCCGATCTCGGGCCTCGGCCGGATCTTCTCGATCCAGGGGCCGATCCAGCTCGGGATGTCGGTCGCGAAGACGATCGTCGTCGGCGGGATCGGCGGCGTCGCGATCTGGCGCAGCAAGGACGAACTGCTCGGCCTCGCGACGCAGCCGCTCGGCGTCGCGCTCCCCGACGCGCTGCACCTGGTCGCCGTGTGCTGCGGCACGACGGTCGCCGGGATGCTGGTGGTCGCCGCGCTCGATGTGCCTTACCAAATCTGGCAGTACAACAAGAAGTTGCGCATGACGAAGGAAGAAGTGAAGCGCGAGCATCGCGAGAACGAAGGCGATCCGCACGTGAAGGGGCGGATCCGCCAGCAGCAGCGCGCGATCGCGCGCCGCCGGATGATGGCGGCCGTGCCGAAGGCCGACGTGGTCGTCACGAACCCGACGCACTTCGCCGTCGCGCTGCAATACACGGACGGCGAGATGCGCGCGCCGAAGGTCGTCGCGAAGGGCGTGAACCTCGTCGCGGCGCGCATCCGCGAACTCGCGGCCGAACACAACGTGCCGTTGCTCGAGGCGCCGCCGCTCGCGCGTGCGCTGTATCACAACGTCGAACTCGAGCGCGAGATCCCCGGCTCGCTGTACTCGGCCGTCGCCGAGGTGCTCGCGTGGGTCTACCAGCTCAAGCGCTTCCGCTCGGAAGGCGGCGCGTTTCCGGCGGTGCCGGTCGATCTCGACGTGCCGGCCGAACTCGACAAGGGCACGTCGGTCGCCGCCGGCGACGAACGCGAGGAAGCCGAGGACACGCTCGGCCAGCAAGGAGCGTCGCAATGATCCGCCCCCACGCTCACCCGCGCGCGCCGTTCCCCGTAGCGGCTACCGCCCCTGACGCGGCCCGGCCGGAGGCAGCATGAGCACCCCGACCACCGGCCTGTTCGCCAAGCGCCAGAACCCGTTCGCCGGCACGAACCTGCGCGCGCTCGCGGGCCCGATCCTCATCTGCATGATCCTGGGGATGATGATCCTGCCGCTGCCGCCGATGCTGCTGGATCTGCTGTTCACGTTCAACATCGCGCTGTCGGTGATGGTGCTGCTCGTCAGCATGTACACGATGAAGCCGCTCGACTTCGCGGCGTTCCCGAGCGTGCTGCTGTTCTCGACGCTGCTGCGCCTGTCGCTGAACGTCGCGTCGACGCGCGTCGTGCTGCTCGAGGGCCACACCGGGCCGGACGCCGCCGGCCAGGTGATCGAGGCGTTCGGCCACTTCCTCGTCGGCGGCAATTTCGCGGTCGGCATCGTCGTGTTCGTGATCCTGATGATCATCAACTTCATGGTGATCACGAAGGGCGCGGGGCGGATCGCCGAAGTGTCCGCGCGCTTCACGCTCGACGCGATGCCCGGCAAGCAGATGGCGATCGACGCCGATCTGAACGCGGGCCTCATCAACGAGGAACAGGCGCGCAAGCGGCGTCTCGCCGTGTCGCAGGAAGCCGAGTTCTACGGGTCGATGGACGGCGCGTCGAAGTTCGTGCGCGGCGATGCGATCGCCGGCCTGATCATCATGGCGATCAACGTGATCGGCGGGCTGATCGTCGGGATGGTCCAGCACGACATGTCGTTCGCCGCGGCCGGCACGAACTACACGCTGCTGACGATCGGCGACGGCCTCGTCGCGCAGATCCCGTCGCTCGTGATCTCGACTGCAGCCGGCGTGATCGTGTCGCGTGTCGCGACCGACGAGGACATCGGCACGCAGATCACCGGCCAGCTGTTCACGAACCCGCGCGTGCTGACGATCACCGGCGTGATCATCGTGGTCATGGGGCTGATCCCGGGGATGCCGCACTTCGCGTTTCTCGCGCTCGGCGGCGGCGCGATCTGGCTGGCCCGCGCGCTGACCCGGCGCGCGGCGGCCCGCAAGGCGGCCGGCGACGTGACCGACATCGCGCCGCCCGCGGTGCTGCCGTCCGACAGCCACGAGGCAACCTGGGACGACGTGCAGCTGATCGATCCGCTCGGCCTCGAAGTCGGCTACCGGCTGATCCCGCTTGTCGACAAGGGCAGCGACGGCGAGCTGCTCAAGCGCATCAAGAGCATCCGCAAGAAATTCGCGCAGGAGATCGGCTTCCTGCCGCCGGTGATCCATATCCGCGACAACCTCGAGCTGCGGCCGAACGCGTACCGGATCGCGCTGAAGGGCGTCGAGATCGGCGTCGGCGAAGTGTTCCCGGGCCAGTGGCTCGCGATCAACCCGGGCCAGGTGACGGCCGCGCTGCCGGGCGCGGTCACGCAGGATCCCGCGTTCGGGCTGCCGGCCGTGTGGATCGACGTCGCGCTGCGCGAGCAGGCGCAGGTGTACGGCTACACGGTGGTCGACGCGAGCACGGTCGTCGCGACGCACCTGAACCATCTCGTCGTCCAGCACGCGGCCGAACTGCTCGGCCGCCAGGAAGTGCAGGCACTCATCGAGCGCACCGGCAAGGACGCGCCGTCGCTCGTCGAGGACCTCGTGCCGAAGACGATTTCGCTGACGACGCTGCAGAAGGTGCTGCAGAACCTGCTCGAGGAAGGCGTGCCGATCCGCGACATGCGCACGATCCTCGAGGCCGTGTCCGAACACGCGGGCCGCGGCGACGCGTACGAGATCACGGCCGCGGTGCGGCTCTCGCTCGGCCGCGCGATCACGCAGCAGTGGTATCCGGGCGCCGGCGAAATGCAGGTGATGGGCCTCGATGCGAATCTCGAGCGCGTGCTGTCGCAGGCGCTCGCCACCGGCGCGAACCCGGGCCTCGAACCCGGCCTCGCGCACAACCTTCTGACCGGCACGCAGCAAGCGATGCTGCGTCAACAGAATCTCGGGCTGCCGCCCGTGCTGCTCGTGCAGCACGCGCTGCGCGCGATGCTCGCGCGTTTCCTGCGCCGCAGCCTGCCGCAATTGAAAGTGCTGTCGTATGCCGAAGTGCCGGACACACGCACGATCAAGGTCGTTAACGTCATCGGGGGTTCCGCTTGAACATTCGCAAATTCACCGGCGCAACGAGCCGCGACGCACTTCGTCTCGTGCGCGAGGCGCTCGGCGCCGACGCGGTCGTGCTGTCGAACCGCACGCTCGATGACGGCAGCGTCGAAATCGTTGCACTCGCCGATTCGGACCTGGCCGCGGTGACGCCGCCGGCCGCCCGCTCGCGCCTCGCCACGCCGCGCCTGCCGGAATCCGTGCCGGCCGCCGCCGTGCCGGGCATCGTGTCGCGCCCGGGCGCGGTACCGGCGCGCCCGGTCATGAATCCTTATGCCGCCGGCGAAGGCGGGCTGCCGGACGTGTTCTCGTCCGTGTTCGGCGCGAGCGCCGACGCGGAGGAGCCGGACGCGCACGCGTCGGCGCTCGATGCGGATGCGCCGGCCGGCATGCCGCCGGCTGCGGCCTCGCCGCCGATCGCCACGCCCGCCGCCGGCATCGCCGCCGACACCCCGGCCGCCGGCGCGGCCGAACCCGCCCCCTGGCTGGTCGAGCACGCGAAGCGCCTGACGCAGCAGCGCGACGCGCTGATCGCACGCGCGCAGGCGCCGGCCACGCCGCCCGCGAGCGCACCCGCGCCGCAGGCCGCCGCGCGCGCGACGCCGCCCGACTGGGCGCGCGACATCGTGCGCGACGCCGAGCGCCGGATGCCGGCCGCCTCCCGCGCGCCCGACACGGGCGCCGCGCACGCGGCAAAGACGGCCGAGCGCACGCGCCTGTCCGCCGACACGGCCGCCGCGGTGGCCGACGCGGTGAAGTCGCGCATCGAGCGGATCGTCAACGACACGGTGATGCAGGAACTCGGCGAACTGCGCGGGATGATGGAAGAGCAGTTCGACAGCCTGAAGTGGCACGACCGCCAGCGTCGCAGCGCCGTGCACGGCGCGCTGACGAAGCACCTGTTCGCGGCCGGCTTCTCCGCGCAGCTCGTGCGGATGCTGGTCGACAACCTGCCGTCCGGCGACGGCACGCAGACCTTCGAACAGGCCGCCGAATGGGCGCAGTCGGTGCTCGCGTCGAATCTGCCGGTGCTCGACAGCGAGGACGCGCTGATGGAGCGCGGCGGCGTGTTCGCGCTGATGGGGCCGACGGGCGTCGGCAAGACGACCACCACCGCGAAGCTGGCCGCGCGCTGCGTGATGCGCTTCGGCGCGAGCAAGGTCGCGCTGCTGACCACCGACAGCTACCGGATCGGCGGCCACGAGCAGTTGCGCATCTTCGGCAAGATCCTCGGCGTGCCGGTGCACGCGGTGAAGGATGCGGGCGATCTCGCGCTCGCGCTGTCCGAGCTGCGCAACAAGCACATCGTGCTGATCGACACGATCGGCATGAGCCAGCGCGACCGCGCGGTGTCCGACCAGATCGCGATGCTGCACGGCGCGAACGCGCCGGTGCAGCGCCTGCTGCTGCTCAACGCGACGAGCCACGGCGACACGCTCAACGAAGTCGTGCAGGCATACCGCAGCGCGGGCGAGCATCCGCACGCGGCATCCTCCGATCTCGCCGGCTGCATCCTCACGAAACTCGACGAGGCGACCCACCTCGGCGGCGTGCTCGACACGGTGATCCGCTACAAGCTGCCGGTCCACTACGTGTCGACCGGCCAGAAGGTGCCGGAGAACCTGTACGTCGCCTCGACCAAATTCCTGCTGAAGAGCGCGTTCTGTGTGCCGCGCGACGGCTCCCCCTTCGTGCCGCAAGACGAGGACATGCCGACGCTGCTTTCCGCACTGACCGCACGTTCCACCGCCGAGCTGCACGAGGTGCGATTTGGATAAACGGATCATCGACCAGGCCGAAGGGCTGCGGCGCCTGCTGGCCGGGCGCGCGTCGCGCATCGTCGCGGTGACGGGCGGGCCGACGGGGGTGGGCTGCACGTCCGCCATCGTGAATCTGGCGACGGCGCTCGCGTCGCTCGGCAAGGACGTGCTCGTCGTCGACGAACGCGCCGACGTGCATTCGGCCAGCGCGACCCTGGCGGGCGCGTGGCTGCGCGACGGCGAACGCACGCGGGTGGCTGCCGGCTTCGGCCTGTGCGCGGCCGCGCGGCTCGCGCGTGCCGGCTACAGCGACGCGCAGTTGAGCGATTTCATCGACGGCCCGGCCGACATCGTGCTGGTCGACGCGCAGCTCGGCGCCGACGGTTCGTTCTCGGCGCTCGCCCGCGAGGCCCACGACGTGCTGGTCGTCACGCGGGTCGCCGCGCAGGCGATCACCGAGGCGTACGCATGCATGAAGCGGCTGCATTTCGCGCACGCGTTCGCGCAGTTCCGCGTGCTGACCAATCACGTCGGCAGCCACGCGGACGCGAAGACGGCCTTCGACAACCTCGCGGGCGTCGCGAGCCGCTACCTGACCGTGTCGATCGCCGACGCGGGCTGCGTGAGCGCCGATCCGCTCGTCGAGCATGCGCGCGAACTGATGCACGCGGTGGTCGATGCGTTCCCGTCGTCGCCGGCTGCGCGCGACTACCGGCAGATTGCCGCCGACCTGCTGTACTGGCCGATGCGCCCGCGGCCGGGCACGGGGCGCGCGGTCCACGCGGGCGGCAAGCCGTCGTATGAGGCCGGCGCGGCACACGCCGCGTGAGCGCCACCGGAAGGAGAGAGCCATGATGTACAACGCTCAAGGAAAGATGTCCCAGGCCGACGTGCTCGCGCAATATGCGCCGCTCGTGCGTCGCCTCGGGCTGCAGCTCGTCGCGAAGATGCCGGCGAGCGTCGACCTCGACGATCTGATCCAGGCCGGCATGATCGGCCTGATGGACGCGGCCGGCCGCTACAAGGAAGACCAGGGCGCGCAGTTCGAGACCTACGCGACGCAGCGCATCCGCGGCGCGATGCTCGACGAGCTGCGCAGCAACGACTGGCTGCCGCGCAGCCTGCGCAAGACGTCGCGCGAGGTCGAGCACGCGGTGCACCAGGTCGAGCAGCATCTCGGCCGCTCGGCGAGCGAGACCGAGATCGCCGAGCACCTGAAGATGCCGCTCGACGAATACCAGGGGATGCTGCAGGACCTGCACGGCAGCCAGCTCATCTACTACGAGGATTTCGACCGCGCGGCCGACGACGAGCCGTTTCTCGACCGCTATCGCGTCGATCACGCCGATCCGCTGTCGGCGCTGCTCGACGAGCACCTGCGCGAGGCGCTCGTCGAGGCGATCGAGCGGCTGCCGGAGCGCGAGAAGCTGCTGATGTCGCTGTACTACGAACGGGGTCTGAATCTGCGCGAGATCGGCGCGGTGCTCGAGGTGAGCGAGTCGCGCGTGTGCCAGCTGCACAGCCAGGCCGTCGCGCGCCTGCGCGCGCGGCTGCGCGAACAGGCCTGGGTCGGCGCGGAGTCCTGACCCTGTCAGGGCGGCCACGCGCGCCGACGCCGCGCGCTTGTGCCGTGCTTGCGTCGCCGTGCTCGCGCATTTTGCGCGCCGATTTGCTACAATCCCCTCCGTTTTCCGAGGAGCGTTGCGACGGACCGTCCGTGTCCGCCAGGCTCGGAAGGCTTCACCAAGCAGCCGTGCGGCGCGTTCAGCGATCGTCGCGCCGGCCCCGCTTCCTGAACGGCGCTCACGTCACCAATCTAGAACTTTTTTAGAAAGGAGGGCGTGATGAACGCCATTATCGATTCCAAGGCTTCCCACGATTACGTCGTCGCCGACATGGCACTGGCCGGCTGGGGCCGCAAGGAACTCAACGTCGCCGAGACCGAAATGCCGGGCCTCGTGCAGATCCGCGACGAATACAAGGCGCAGCAGCCGCTGAAGGGCGCGCGCATCGCCGGTTCGCTGCACATGACGATCCAGACGGGCGTGCTGATCGAGACGCTGAAGGCGCTCGGCGCGGACGTCCGCTGGGCCTCGTGCAACATCTTCTCGACGCAGGATCACGCCGCGGCCGCGATCGTCGAAGCCGGCACGCCGGTGTTCGCGTTCAAGGGCGAGTCGCTCGACGAATACTGGGAGTTCTCGCACCGCATCTTCGAATGGCCGAACGGCGAATTCGCGAACATGATCCTGGACGACGGCGGCGACGCAACGCTGCTGCTGATCCTCGGCGCGAAGGCCGAGAAGGACCGTTCGGTGATCGCGAAGCCGACCAACGAGGAAGAAGTCGCGTTGTACAAGTCGATCGCGAAGCACCTCGACATCGATGCGACCTGGTACTCGAAGCGCCTCGCGCACATCAAGGGCGTGACCGAGGAAACCACGACCGGCGTGCACCGCCTGTACCAGATGGAAAAGGACGGCCGCCTGCCGTTCCCGGCGTTCAACGTGAACGATTCGGTCACGAAGTCGAAGTTCGACAACCTGTACGGCTGCCGCGAATCGCTGGTCGACGGCATCAAGCGCGCGACCGACGTGATGATCGCGGGCAAGGTCGCGGTCGTCGCGGGCTACGGCGACGTGGGCAAGGGCTGCGCGCAGTCGCTGCGCGGCCTGGGCGCGACCGTGTGGGTCACCGAAATCGATCCGATCTGCGCGCTGCAGGCGGCGATGGAAGGCTACCGCGTCGTGACGATGGAATACGCGGCCGACAAGGCCGACATCTTCGTGACGGCGACCGGCAACTACCACGTGATCAACCACGATCACATGAAGGCGATGCGCCACAACGCGATCGTCTGCAACATCGGCCACTTCGACTCGGAAATCGACGTCGCGTCGACGCGCCAGTACCAGTGGGAAAACATCAAGCCGCAGGTCGACCACATCATCTTCCCGGACGGCAAGCGCGTGATCCTGCTGGCGGAAGGCCGCCTCGTGAACCTCGGCTGCGCGACCGGCCACCCGTCGTTCGTGATGTCGAACTCGTTCGCGAACCAGACGCTCGCGCAGATCGAGCTGTTCGTGCGCGGCAACGAGTACGAGAACAAGGTGTACGTGCTGCCGAAGCATCTCGATGAAAAGGTCGCGCGCCTGCACCTCGCGCGCATCGGCGCGAACCTGTCCGTGCTGTCGGACGAGCAGGCTTCGTACATCGGCGTGCAGAAGGACGGCCCGTTCAAGCCGAACCACTACCGCTATTGATGCGTCGCGGCCGCCGCCGTGCCGTGCGCGCCCCGCTGCGGGACGCACGGTGCGGCAGCGGCCCGGCGCCGGATCGCCGGCTTGCCGCGCGGCGCCTTCGGGCCCGCGCGACGGCCGGCGGCGGCCACTGATCGTACAGATCGACAACCGAACCGGAGCACTCCATGAGCGTCATCCTCACCTGGGTCATCAACGCGCTCGCGCTGCTGATCATCACGTATCTCGTGCCGTCGATCCACATCAAGAGCTTCGGCACCGCGCTGATCATCGCGGTCGTGCTCGGCCTGATCAACACGGTGATCCGTCCGGTGCTGATCCTGCTGACGCTGCCCGTGACGATCGTCACGCTGGGGGTGTTCATCCTCGTCGTGAACGCGCTGTGCTTCTGGTTCGCGTCGTCGCTGCTGAAGGGCTTCGAGGTGTCGGGATTCTGGTCCGCGTTCTTCGGGTCGATCCTGTACAGCATCGTGTCGTGGCTGCTGTCCGCCCTGATCTTCGGCCAGCGCGACATCGGCTGAGGGCTGAACCCACCGAATCATGAAACCGATCGAACTCTCGTTTGAATTCTTCCCGCCGAAGACGGCGGACGGCGTCGAAAAGCTGCGCGCGACGCGTGCGCAACTGCTGCCGCTGAAGCCGAAATTCGTCTCCGTGACGTTCGGCGCCGGCGGCTCGACGCAGCAGGGCACGCTCGATACCGTGCTCGACATGCAGAAGGACGGCCTCGAGGCCGCGCCGCACCTGTCGTGCATCGGCTCGTCGCGCGACAGCCTGCGCGCGATCCTCGACCAGTACCGCTCGCACGGCATCCGGCACATCGTCGCGCTGCGCGGCGACCTGCCGTCGGGGATGGGCGAGGTCGGCGAGCTGCGTTATGCGTCCGAGCTCGTCAGCTTCATCCGCGCCGAGCATGGCGACTGGTTCCACATCGAAGTCGCCGGCTACCCGGAGTACCACCCGCAGTCGCGTTCGCCGAAGGCCGATCTCGAGAATTTCGCGCGCAAGGTGAAAGCCGGCGCGAATTCCGCGATCACGCAGTACTTCTTCAACGCCGACGCGTATTTCCGCTTCGTCGACGATACGCGCAAGCTGGGCGTGGACGTGCCGATCGTGCCGGGCATCATGCCGATCACGAACTTCTCGCAGCTGATGCGCTTCTCCGAGATGTGCGGCGCCGAAGTGCCGCGCTGGGTCGCGCGCCGGCTCGAAAGCTTCGGCGACGATCGCGAGTCGATCCGCGCGTTCGGCGCGGACGTCGTCACGGGCCTGTGCCAGCGCCTGATCGATGCGGGCGTGCCGGGGCTGCATTTCTATACGCTGAACGCAGCGACCGCCACGCGGACGATCTGCGAACGGCTCGCCGTGTAAGCGCGGTCGCGCGGTTGCATGCGCCAAAACCCCGCCGGGTTCCCGGCGGGGTTTTTTTTCGTGACGCGTGGCGCAAGCGCCGGCGCGTCAGCGCTGCGCCTGCATCAGCGGCGGGCGGCGATCGAACCACGGCCGCGCCTGCTCGAGCTGCCGCGCGAGCCTGAGCAGCAGCGCGTCGTCGGCGTGGCGCGCGGCGAACTGCACGCCGATCGGCAGCCCGCGCGCATTCCAGTAGAGCGGCACCGACATCGCCGGCTGGCCGGTCAGGTTGAACAGCTCGGTACAGCCGGCCCACGCGAACGCCTTTTCCGACGACTTCGCGAGCATTTCCTTCAGCAGCGGCTTGACCGGCAGCGCGGCGACCAGCTTCATCTGCGCGGATTCGAACGGCGTCGGCTGCAGCTCGCCGATCTTCACCGGCGGCGCCGCGAGCGACGCGCACAGGATCGCGTCGTAGCGCGAGACGAGACCGGAAACCTGCACGGTCAGCTGGCGCTGCCATTCGAGCACGTCCGGCAGGCGCGTGCGGGCGAGGCGCCGGCCGACCACGGCCATCGCCCACGTCGCGGCCTCGAATTCGCCGCGCCGCGGCGTGCGGCCGGTCAATGCGCGCGCGCCGAGCACCATCTCCTCGGCGATCGTCGCCCACAGCGTGAGGAAGGTTTCGGCCGCGCGGGCGTAGTCGACGTTCAGCGTCGCCGGTTCGACATGGTGACCGAGCGATTCGAGCAGCGCGGCCGCATCGTCGAGCGCCGCCCGCGTGTCGTCGGCGAGTGCCGGCGCGAGCATCGGATCGACGACGAAGCCGATCCGCAGCGGGCCGGGCGGCGTGTCGATCGCGCCGAGGAAGGTGCCCGGCGCGCCGGCCGGCAGCGTCTGGCCGGTCGTCACGTCGAGCAGCAGCGCGCTGTCGCGCACGCTGCGCGACACCGCATGCTGGACGACGAGTTCGCCGTTCGACGGCTGGTCGACGAGCACCGGGTTGCGGCTCGGCTTCAGGCCGAACAGCCCGCAGCACGACGCGGGAATCCGGATCGAGCCGCCGCCGTCGGACGCATGCGCGAGCGGCACGATGCCGGCCGCGACCGCCGCCGCGGCGCCGCCGCTCGAGCCGCCGGGCGTGTGGTCGAGATTCCACGGGTTGCGGCACGCGCCGAACAGCTCGGGTTCGGTGTACGGCATCTGGCCGATTTCCGACGTGTTGGTCTTGCCGAACAGGTTCAGGCCCGCCGCGCGGCTGCGCGCGATCACCGGGGAATCGTCGGCCGGGACGAAATAGCGGTAGTGCCGGCTGCCCATCGACAGCGGCAGCCCGGCGACCGCCGCGCCGAGATCCTTGACGAGATACGGCACGCCCGCGAACGGCGCATCGGCGCCGGGTTCGGGCGCGGCGCCCGCGCGCTGGCGCGCGGCTTCGTAGTCCTGCAGCACGATCGCGTTGATCGCGCCGTTGACCGCTTCGGCCTGCCCGATCGCGGCGTCGAGCAGTTCGCGCGGGCTGGCCTTGCGGTCGCGCACGAGCGCCGCGAGGCCGATCGCGTCATGCGCGAGATAGTCCGAGTGCATCGCTGTCACCCCCGTTGTGACTCGTGGCGATGAGGGGAGCATAACGCGGGCCCGGTGCGCCGGGCCCGCGGCCGGGCTTGTTTACAGGTGCTCGGCGAGGAACGTCAGCGTGCGGCCGTGCGCGAGCGCCGCCGCGCGCTGGTTGTACGACGCGCGGTCCGTGCAGTTGAAGCCGTGCTCGGCGCCCGCGTACACATGGAAGGACGCGTGGCCATGGCCGGCGAACGCGGCCTTCACCGCATCGACGGCCGTGAGCGGAATCCCGTGATCGTTTTCCGCGTAGTGGAACAGGATCGGCTGCGTGACCTTGCCGGCCAGGTCGAGCGCATTCTGGATGCCGCCGCCGTAATAGGACACGGCCGCGTCGAGCTTGCCGGTCGCGGCCGCGCGATATGCGAGCTGGCCGCCGAAGCAGTAGCCGATCGCGGCGACCTTGCCGGCTACTTCGGGGCGGGCGCGCAACGCGTCGGCCGCCGCGCCGATGTCGGCAACCGCGAGACCCACGTCGGTCTTCTTCATCAGCTCGATACCCTTGTCGCGATCCGCGCCTTCGTAGGTCAGCTCGACGCGCGGCTGCGTGCGCCAGAACACGTCCGGCGCGAGCGCGACGAAGCCGTCGGACGCGTACTGGTCGGCGACCGCGCGGATGTGCGCGTTCACGCCGAAGATCTCCTGGATGATGATGACGGCAGGGCCCTTGCCGCGCTTGGGCAGCGCGAGATAGCCGCCGAAGCTGTCGTTACCGGTCGGGATGTCGATCCATTGGGCAGTCACGTTCTGAACTCCTGGCGAACGGGATGCGCGATGCGCACCCCGGGGTGAAAGAGGGCGGCCTAGTGTGCCACCAATCGCCGGGTGCTGCAGCGCACGCGCCGGCTTCTCGCGCAACGATCGTTTCGATCTCGATTATTCATTTTTCGGCGCCGCGCGGCTTCGATAGAGTCGATGTGCCGGCATTTACAAAGCGCTTTCGCGCATCGTTCATCGAAGGATTCGCCATGTCTGCCCGTCTGTTTGCCACGCCCTTTTCCGAACGCTTCGGCCTGCGCCTGCCGCTCGTGCAGGCGCCGATGGTCGGCGCGACCACGACCGCGATGGTCGCCGCCGCATCGAACGCGGGCGCGCTCGGCAGCCTCGGCGCCGCCGCGTTCGCGCCCGAGCGCCTCGCCACCGAAGTCGACGCCATTCGCGCGGCGACCGATCGCCCGTTCGCGGTCAACCTGTTCGTGCTGCCGGACGCCACGCCCGACGCGGCGACCGTCGCGCGCGCACTGGCCGCGATCGACCCGCTGAACGCGGCGCTCGGCTTGCCGCCGGGCACCGCGCCGGTCCGCTACGCGCCCGACTTCCGCGCGCAGCTCGACGCGCTCGTCGCGCTGCGCGTGCCGGTCGCGAGCTTCACGTTCGGCGTGCTCGACGCGGCCGACGTCGCGCGGCTGAAGGCGGCCGGCACCTATGTGATCGGCACCGCGACGCACGTGGCCGAAGGGCTCGCGTGGCAGGCGGCCGGCGCCGACGCGCTGTCCGCGCAGGGCGCCGAGGCGGGCGGCCATCGCGGCACGTTCATCGGTTGCGCCGACGATGCGCTGATCGGCACGCTCGCGCTCGTGCCGCAGCTCGTCGACGCGACCGGCCTGCCCGTGCTCGCCGCGGGCGGCATCATGGACGGCCGCGGGATCGCGGCCGCGCTCGCGCTCGGCGCGCAGGGCGCCCAGCTCGGCACCGCGTTCCTCACCTGCATGGAAAGCGCGATCGCGGCGGACTGGAAGGCGCGCCTGCTCGCGAGCACCGATACGTCGACGCAGGTCACCCGTGCGATCACCGGCCGCCATGCGCGCGGGTTGCGCAACACGCTGATGGCGCGGCTCGGCGCACACGTGGCCGGCGTCGCGCCGTACCCGGTGCAGAACGCGCTGACGCAGCCGCTGCGTCAGGCCGCCGCGCGCGCGAACGACGGCGACTACCTGTCGCTATGGGCCGGACAGGGCGCGCCGCTCGCGCGGCGCCGCGGCGATGCGCTGACGACGTCGCAGCTCGTCGCGGCGCTCGATGCCGAATGGCGCGCATCGGCCGCCTGAATGGTTCATGCCGGACGACGAAGCGCGCGTGTTGTCACGCGCGTTTCATTCAATGATCCCGGGCACAAAATACCGAATCGAAATGACCCGGGAATCTTTTGAATCGATCTGTCGGGAAGCTGCCGGAAATTAGCGGAAACCCTTATCCGGCGGGGCTTGCGGCGATATTCGAGTCACCCTTCCAAAGTGCGCATATCGGTAGTGTTACCACTACCCCAAAAAAGTCCCACAAATTAATTTGATCGCCTACACTTGCGCGCAAGTACGGACGGGGGCGGCTGCTAAAAGCGGCTGTTTTCACGTGCTTGAGGCCAAGTGCATGAACGATGCATCCGGCGAATCGTCCAGTGATTGCAAACACAGGGATGGCAGCGGGGCACCGGGCGATGGCGTTTATTGGGACCGAACTGGAGACTTACATGAATATCAAGATGCAAAAGCTGTTGCCGATCACCGCCGCAGCAATGCTGTGCGCTGCAGCTGCAAGCAACGCGTCCGCCGATCAAGTCGTCAAGATCGGCCACGTCGCGCCGTTGACGGGCGGCATTGCACACCTGGGCAAGGACAACGAAAACGGTGCGCGTCTCGCAGTCGAGGAGATCAACGCGAAGGGTCTCACGATCGGCGGCCAGAAGATCACGCTGCAACTCGACCCGCAGGATGACGCGGCCGACCCGCGGCAGGCCACGCAGGTTGCGCAGAAGCTCGTCGACGACAAGGTCGTCGCCGTGGTCGGCCACCTGAACTCGGGCACGTCGATCCCGGCCTCGAAGATCTACAGCGATGCGGGCATCGTGCAGATCTCGCCGTCGGCGACCAACCCGGCCTATACGCAGCAAGGCTTCAAGACCACGTACCGCGTGGTCGCGACCGATGCGCAACAGGGCCCGGCACTGGCGAACTACGCGCACTCGAAGGGCATCAAGAGCGTGGCGGTGGTCGACGATTCGACCGCATACGGCCAGGGTCTCGCGAACGAGTTCGAGAAGAAGGCGAAGGCGCTCGGCCTGAAGGTGATGTCGCATGACGCGACGAACGACAAGGCGGTCGACTTCCGCGCGATTCTGACCAAGATCAAGGGCGAGAACCCCGACGCGATCATGTACGGCGGCATGGACGCCACCGGCGGCCCGTTCGCGAAACAGGCGAAGCAGCTCGGCCTGCGCGCGAAGATCTTCGCGGGCGACGGCGTGTGCACGGAAAAGCTGGCCGACCTGGCCGGCGATGCGACCGACAACGTGGTGTGCTCGGAAGCCGGTGCCTCGCTCGAGAAGATGGCGGGCGGCGCGGCGTTCAAGGCGAAGTACGAGAAGCGCTTCGGCCAGCCGATCCAGATCTACGCACCGTTCACGTATGACGCCGTGTACATCATCGTCGACGCGATGAAGCGCGCGAACTCGACGGACCCGGCGAAGATCCTCGCGGCGATGCCGACGACGAACTACTCGGGCGTGATCGGCACGACGACCTTCGACTCGAAGGGCGACCTGCAGCACGGCGTGATCTCGCTGTACAACTACAAGGGCGGCAAGAAGTCGCTGCTCGACGAAGTGAAGATGTAACGCGACAAGCGGTCAACAGAAGGGGTGAAAACGCGCATGCGGCAACGCATGCGCGTTTTCTTTTGGTTTCCTTTGGGCCGTTCGGGTCGGTGTGCGTCGTACCGTCAGATCTTCAGATGGGCGAGCACCCTCGGCGCGACGAGCGCGACGAGTGCCGCGCACAGCGCGACGACCGACAGGCCGATCGTCAGGTTCGCGGCCTGCGCGACCGCACCGATCACGACCGGACCGAACAGCAGTCCGAAATACGCGAGCCCCGCCACGTGCGCGAGCCCTTCGGCCGCGTGGATGCCCTTCACGCGCGCGGCGGCCGCGAACAGCACGGGCATCATGTTCGCGAGGCCGAGGCCCATCAGCGTGAAGCCGGTCAGCACCGCGGCCGGATTCGGCAGCAGCAGCGCACCGATCATCCCCGCGCATGCGAGCGACGCGCTCGCGAATACGAGCTGCGGCGCGCCGAAGCGCGCACGCACGGCGTCGCCCGCGAAGCGCGCGACGGCCATCCCGCCCGAGAACGCCGCATACGCGGCGCTCGCGAGCGCGGGGCTCGCCGCGACGACGTCGCGCATGTAGACCGTCGCCCAGTCGTACATCGCGCCTTCGGCGACCAGTGCGATCAGCGCGATGCCGCCGAGCATCCACAACGCGGGCGAGCGCCAGCGGTTGCCGCCGCCGTGCGCGTGTTCGTGGTGCGGCACGTGCGGCAGCACGGCCGGGCTGGCGGCCACGAGCACCGCCGCGCTCACGGCCGCCGCGAGTGCGAGGTGCACGGCCGGCGCCATGCCCGCCGACAGCAGCGCGCCGCCGGCGGCCGCGCCCGCCATCCCGCCGATGCTGAACATCCCGTGCAGCGACGACATGATCGGCTTGCCGAGCGCGATCTCGACCGCGCTCGCCTCGGCGTTCATCGCGACGTCGAGCGTGGCCATCGAGAAGCCGAACAGCGCGAGCACCGCGAGCAGCATCCAGTAGTCGGGCACGACGAGGATCAGCGCCGCGCACGCTGACATCACGAGCCCGCCGGCGAGGCACGCGGTGCGCGAGCCGACGCGGGTGATCCAGTGCGCGATGGTCAGCATCGCGGCGATCGAGCCGCCGGCGACCGCGAACAGCGCGATCGACAGCAGGCCGGGGCTCAGCGCGAACTTGTCGCGTACGGTCGGCACGTGCACGCCCCAGGACGCGTACATCATGCCGGCGACGAAGAACAGCGCCATCGACGCCGTGCGCGCGCGCTGGAGGGCCGGCAGCGGCAGCACGCGGTGCGCGTCGGGCGGCGCGGCGAACGGGGACGACGATTCGGGAGAAGAGGATTCGGACACGGAAAGGCTCGCCAGGAGAAATGCGCGGACGCACGCGGCGTCCGTCGGAATCGTCCGATTCTATCGAACCGCTTACGATCGTGCCGGGCACTGCCGTTCGGCCGACGATCGGACGGCCGGGCCGCATTGGCCATTCGGTCGATGCGCGGCGCGTCGCGCCGGCGGGTAACATCGAATCGTATGCGGCATGAACGACGCGCCGCCCTTCGACCGCAGGAGTCCTCTTGAACATCGATCCCGCCCTCGCGCTGCATTTGCTGCACCGTTGCGCGCTCGGCACGCTCGCCACTCATACGCGCGAACCACAGGGTTTCCCGTATCCGACGGTCGTCCCGTTTGCACCCGATGCAAGCCATCGGCCCGTGATCCTCGTCAGCGGCCTGGCCGAGCACACGCGCAATCTCGCCGCCGATCCGCGCGCGGGCTTCCTGGTCGTCGACGCGCCGGATGGCGACGTGCTGAACGCCGAGCGTGCGACGCTGCTCGGCCGGTTCGTGCCGCTCGGCGACGATCCGCATGTCGCCGCGCGCTACCTGCGCTACGAGCCGGACGCCGCGCGCTATCTCGCACTCGGCGATTTCGCGTTCTGGGCGCTCGAGATCGAGCGGCTGCGCTATATCGGCGGTTTCGGGCGGATGGGCTGGGTCGACGGCCCGCATCTCGATGCACGGCCGCCGCTCGCGTTCGACGACGAGCAGGCGCTGTGGAACGCCTACGAGACGGGCGAGGCGCGCCGCGACGGGCTCGACCTGCTCGGCGTCGATTGCCACGGCGCCGACTGGCGATACGACGGCCGCCGGGTGCGTACGCCCTTCGATGCGCCGTCGGCCGATCTCGGCGCGCTGCGCGACCGGCTGACGGCATGCGCACGCGGTGTGACGTGACGTCGCGGGTCAGTGATTTGTCCGTTTAGCAAACCGCGTCATGTGGTTTTCGCAAAGCTGTCGTCCGATGAAAGCTTCTATTTTCCCGAATACAGGGTAATTGCGTATGTTGATAGTCAGAATAGGCAATCGCTAATGTCCTAATCTCTGTACGGAGACGTAAAAATTTGAGAAAAGGCCGCGGCCGGTCAAAATGACATGCGCGAATTACAATTGATCTCGGGATTTTCGTGAATCTCGCTTCTATCAAATCTTTTTTGTGCTAATCTCTGCCTTCGAAAATCCGAGGCACATATATTTCATGAATGGTGAGCTGGCTGCAGACCGGCGCCATTAGTCAGATAGAAAGGGAAACTATGTCTTCTTACAAGGACCTGCTGGCCCAGCGGGAGAAGCTGGAGAAGCAAATCGAAGAAGCGAAGTCGCGTGAATACGCTGAAGTGCTGAATGACGTGAAGCAGAAAATTGCCGACTACGGCTTTTCGCTCGCCGAACTCGGTCTCAGCCGCGCGAAGGCAGGCAAGGTTGGCCGTCCGCGCGCAGGCGTGGCCGCGAAGTACCGCGATCCGGAAACGGGCGCGACGTGGTCGGGCCGTGGCAAGCCGCCGCGCTGGATTGCAGGCAAGAACCGCGAACAGTTTGCGATTTAAACGTTTGTTTAAGTCGTCTGCGCTTCGAAAGAGCCGCGTGTCCGTTCAGGAGCGCGGCTTTTTTGTTTCCGGACGCAGCCGCCCTGCAAACACTGTCATGAAAATGTAATAATCGCCATGTGAATGAAAATGCGACACGTTCGTATAAGCGATTGATTTGAATAAGAAATTTTCGGGTATTGAGCGGGTTCGCGACGCGCGTTTGATAGAATTGCGTATCGCACACCGATATCTCATATTTCATGTCCACGTTTTCCGGCGACGCGCAGAGCGCAGATAAGCACACGGTTGCGCGCAAGAGCACGCTCGTCAGTATTGTGCTGAATGTGGTGCTCGCCACATTTCAGATCGTCGTCGGTACGATTGCGCATTCGCAGGCGTTGATTGCCGACGGTGTGCATTCGATATCCGATTTGATCTCGGATTTTGTCGTGCTGGTTGCGAATCGTCATAGTGGCGCATCGCCCGATGCCGACCACAATTACGGTCATAGCCGCTACGAGACGGTCGCATCATTGTTTCTCGGCGCGATCCTGATCGCGGTCGGGATCGGCATGCTCTGGCGCGCCGGCGACCGCCTCGTCAATCTCGACAATATCCCCGCCGTCCATTTTTCCGCGCTGGTCGTGGCGCTGACGGTACTCGTGTCGAAAGAGGCGCTGTTTCGCTACATGCTGCGCGAGGCGCGGCGCGTGCGTTCGGCGATGCTCGTCGCGAATGCATGGCATGCGCGTTCGGATGCCGCCTCGTCGCTGGTCGTCGCGATCGGCATCGTCGGCAGCCTGGCCGGCGTGAAGCTGCTCGACCCGATCGCGGCCGCGATCGTCGGCTTCATGGTCGCGCGGATGGGCTGGACTTTCGGCTATGACGCGCTGCAGGACCTGTCCGACCGCGCGCTCGATATGGGCGATACGGCCGAGATCCGCGCGCTGCTCGCGGCGACGCCCGGCGTACGCGACGTGCACGACCTGCGCACGCGCAAGATGGGCGATGCCGCGCTCGTCGACGCGCACATCCTCGTCGATCCGAAGATTTCCGTATCCGAAGGGCACTACATTGCCGAAACCGCGCGTGCGCGTGTGCTGTCCGACCCGCGCGTGCTCGACGCGCTGATCCATGTCGATCCGGAGAACGACGCGGCGCGCCGTCCGGCGCTCGCGCTACCGCCGCGCGGCGAGATCGCGGCACGGCTCGAGGCCGCGCTCGCGCAGCGCGGGCTGCAGGCAGCGGCGATCAACCTGCATTACCTGAGTACGGGGCTCGAGATCGATGTGACGCTCGTCAGCGATCCGCACGATACCGATGCGGCGCTGGCCGGCCGGATCGACGTCGGTGCGCTGGAGCGCGAGTTCGGCGCGCGCCGGATCGGCTTCACGCGCGCGATGCCCGCGCGTGCGTGACCGGCGGCCGGCGGCCGCGCACGCCGCGCACGCCGCGCACCGGCCGGGCCGGCCCGCGCGTTACAGCGGCAGTTGCGTGTCGAACTTGATTTCGCGCAGCACGACGCTCGTGCGCACCTGCGACACGGCGGGGATCTTGAAGATGCGCTCGTGCAGGAACACGTCGTATGCCTTGATGTCCGGCGCGACGATCTTGAGGATGTAATCGGCTTCGCCCGTCGTGCTGTAGCACTCGGTGACTTCCGGGCAGGTCGC
Organism: Burkholderia sp. YHN3-13; assembly: GCF_055810675.1. NCBI lineage: Bacteria > Pseudomonadati > Pseudomonadota > Betaproteobacteria > Burkholderiales > Burkholderiaceae > Burkholderia > Burkholderia sp. YHN3-13. The sequence continues at coordinate 98,122 of NZ_JBVVNQ010000018.1, forward strand.
GATCTCGCGCTCGAACTGCTCGACGCCGCCTTCGTTGTGGCGTGTCAGGTGCACGTGCGCGAGCGCGCAGACGTGCAGGCCGAGCTTCTCGCGATCGAGCAGCGCCGTGTAGCGCTGGATCACGCCCGACTGTTCCATGTCCTTGATGCGGCGCCAGCACGGCGTGCTCGACAGGCCGACCTGGTCGGAAATTTCCTGAACGGAACGGCGCGCGTCGAGCTGCAACAGGCGAAGGATTTTTTGCGAAAAGGAATCGAGCGTCACCTGCGCCTCCATGCGGCAGCAACAACATGCTGAATGTTAGAGGGCCGGGAAAGGAAAGGCAATCTGGCGTGGCGCTGGTGAGCGAGATTCGCTAATTTGCTCGCGGATCCGTGGGGTTTTGTCCCGCCCCCGCGCGCTCCGACCGATCGGTGTCCGATACGGCGAGGCCGGCGAGCGCGGCCTGCTGGCGGCGCAGGTCGGCGAGCATGTTGCAGAACAGCGCGCCTTGCTCGATCGCGTCGTCGAGCGCGACGTGCGTGTGCGGATGGTCGTCGAACCAGTGCTTCGGAAAGCGCGGCTTGATCGCCTTGCGGTACGGCAGGCCCGTCATCGCGAACGCGAGCGTCTTGATGTCGAGCGCGGACCACGAGAACGGGCAACGTCCCGCGAAGCGCATCATGTACCAGAACATGAACGTGAAATCGAAGCCGGCCGGCATCGCGACGAACACGGGCTTGCCGGGCAGCGCTTCGACCCAGTCGACGTACGCGACCAGCGCCGCCTCGGGCGCCTGCAGGTCGCGCCGGCACGCGGCCCAGGCTTCCGGTTCGGTCTTCCACCACGCTTCCTGCACCGGGTGCGCCTGCGCGCCGGGCAGCGTCTCGAGGTTGGCCGAGAACGTCGCGATTAGCTGCTTGTCCTCGGTATAGGCGGCCGACGCGAAGCTCAGCATCGAGTGCGGGCCGGGAATCGGGCCGTCGGCCTCGACGTCGGTGCTGACGTAGATTTCCGGGATGGCGGTCTGGTTCATCCGAATACCTTGTCTGACACGAACGGGTTCGTGCGGCGCTCGTCGCCGAACGTCGACACCGGGCCGTGGCCCGGCACGAACGTGACGTCGTCGCCGAGCGGCCACAGCTTCTCCTTGATCGAACGGACGAGATCCTCGTGGTTGCCGCGCGGGAAATCGGTCCGGCCGATCGAGCCCGCGAACAGCACGTCGCCGACGATCGCGATGCGGTGTGCGCGGCTGAAGAACACGACGTGGCCGGGCGTGTGGCCCGGGCAGTGATAGACCTCGAGCGTCTCGTCGCCGAACTGCACGGTGTCGCCGTCGTTCAGCCAGCGGTCGGGCTCGAAGGTGTCGGCGGCCGGAAAGCCGAAGCGCTCGCTCTGCATCGGCAGCTTCTCGATCCAGAAGCGTTCTTCTTCCTGCGGCCCCTCGATGGGCACGCCGTAGTGCGTCGCGAGCGTCTTCGCGCCCGCGCAGTGATCGATGTGCCCGTGCGTGAGCAGCACTTTCTCGACCTGCACGTTCTGCCGCGCGATTTCCTGCTGGATCCGGTCGAGATCGCCGCCCGGATCGACGACGGCGGCACGGCCCGTTTTCTCGCAGACGAGCAGCGAGCAGTTCTGCTGGAACGGCGTGACCGGAATGAGCGTGACTTTCATGGAGGCACCGGCGGCTAAAAGGAGCGATTGTACCGGTCGCGCGCGCCGCCTGCCGCTCGTGCGACGCGTGCCGCGGCGCGCGGGTGAGGGCATTCCCGGAGCATGCCGATTGTTACAGCCATAGTGAGAATCAATGGTCCGTCGGGGGTGCTTTTCGAGATGGCGTTTTGATTTATGTATAATGCGCCCCATTGCGCGTGAATTTCACGCCATTCGCTGGTGTTTCGGCCCCGTTAAAAGAGGCGTCCGATTCACCGTCAAGCATCAGCCGCCGGGGAGTCCGGCGGTGTATCCAGCACCGAGCATTCGGTGCTCACGTCTTGTCCGGCCGGGTGCTGCGCGCCCGCCTGCGGCCCTGCTGCCGCGCCGCCGGATGAGGCCTGTGCCGCCGTTCCTGTGCGTTGGTCGTATCGACGCGCGCGAACGTGGAGCCATGTTCGATGGCGGCATGTGGGGTCTGGTCAGGCTGTTGGGGACAGGTTGCGCCAGACGTGAAAACTAATCAGGACGGTTGCGGCATAGACGAAAGCCGCGCCCATGCTAGCCGCCTGCTCGCATCCGAGCGGGGCGTGCACGCATTTGCCGTCCGGGCCGCGTATCTGCGTTGTGAAGCAGCGTTGTATCGGAGCGGCCCGAACCAGAAGGCGACACGTCGATGAATTTACGTTTTCCGAGTCGATTCGGAACCATTGCATTGTTTTTTGCGCTGACGGGCTGCGCGGTGCCATCCAGCCAGACCACCGGCAGCGTGAACCAGAAGAAGGCGGTCGACAAGACGGCCGCGGCCGCCAAGGCGGACGACGACAAGCAGCCGCTCAATTTCGATTCCGCGCTGGCATCGCTGCCGGCCGCGGACAGCAAGGACGCGAAGAAGCCGTCGCTGGCCGACGCCGAGCCGATCGACGGCAAGGATGTATCCGACTTCCGCCAGACGGGCCGCGCTTCGTGGTACGGGCGGGATTTCCACGGCCGCCGCACCGCGAACGGCGAGCGCTTCAACATGAACGCGCTTACCGCCGCGCACCGCACGCTGCCGCTGTCGTCGTACATCAAGGTGACGAATGCGTCGACCGGCAAGTGGGTCGTCGTGAAGGTCAACGATCGCGGGCCGTTCAAGCGCGGCCGTGTGCTCGACCTGTCGTATGCCGCTGCCAAGCTGATCGGCCTCGTGCATGCCGGCACGGGCCGCGTGAAGATCGAGGGGCTGTCGCCGCAGGAAGCGCGCGAGGCGCGCGACGAAATGCTCGCGTCGATCTCGGCGAAGTAACGCGGCGGTTCGTCCGCTCACGCGTCGAGCATCCAGCATCAAGTACAAAGGGCTGCCTTCCGGCAGCCCTTTGTCGTTTCGGCGCGGCGTCGTTCCGCGTCAGCCTTCCTTCAGCGCGAGCGCACGCGCATACAGCGTGTTGCGCGATGCGCCCGTCAGCGCGGCCGCGAGCTTGGCCGCGCTCTTCACCGGTACTTCTTCCAGCAGCAGCCTGAGCAGCGCGTCGTGCGCGGTGTCGTCGGCTTCGCCGCTCGACGCCGGCGCGCCTTCGACGACCAGCACGAACTCGCCGCGCTGCCGGTTCGCATCGCCGGCCAGCCAGGTCTGTCCTTCGGACAGGGTGCCCTGGAACAGCTGCTCGTGTAGCTTGGTGAGTTCGCGCGCGATCAGCAGCCGACGCGCGGGGCCGAATGCATCGGCGAGCGCGGCGACGGTTTCGGCGATCCGGTGCGGCGCTTCGTAGAACACCAGTGCATACGGGTGCGACACCAGCGCCTGCAGCGCGCTGGCGCGCTGCTTGGCCTTCGGCGGCAGGAAGCCCGCGAACGTGAACGCGCCGGCCCAGTCGCCGGCCACGCTCAGCGCGGTCACGGCCGCGCTCGCGCCCGGCAGCGGGATCACCGCGAAGCCGGCCTCGCGCACCGCGTCGACGAGCCGCGCGCCGGGGTCCGAGATGCCGGGCGTGCCGGCGTCCGAGACGTAAGCCACGCGTTCGCCGCCACGCAGCAGTTCGATCACGCGCTGCGCGGCTTCGCGTTCGTTGTGTTCGTGCACGGCCAGGAGCGGCTTCGAGATCCCGTAGCGGGCGAGCAACTGGCCGGTGTTGCGGGTGTCTTCGGCCGCGATGCGGTCGGCGAGGCCGAGCACGTGCAGCGCGCGCAGCGTGATGTCGGCCGTATTGCCGATCGGCGTGGCGACCACGTAAAGCGCGGCGTCCGGGTAGTGCTGCGTGTGCGCGAGTTCGAGGAGGGCAGTCATGGCAGGCAATGCACGCAATCGCGGCGCAAGCGGAACAAGGTCGGCATTGTGCCACGCGGCGCCGGCCAGCCCGGGCGACGGGCGCGGATTGCCGCACGCGGGCGACAACTTTTCCCGCGCGGCACGATCCAAACCGGTCGGTGCGGCGTTCGAGCAGCGCGCGCGGCAGTTTCTCGAGCGCCGCGGCCTCGGGTTCGTCGCGGCGAACGTGACGATGCGCGGCGGCGAGCTCGATCTCGTGATGCGCGAGCCCGACGGCATGCTCGTGTTCGTCGAGGTGCGCGCACGGCGCAGTGTCCGGCACGGCGGCGCGGCCGCGAGCGTCGGCTGGCGCAAGCGGCGGCGCCTCGTGGCGGCGGCGCTGCAGTTCTGGGCGCGGCACGGTGCCGGTGCCGCGTGCCGGTTCGATGTCGTCGCGTTCGAGGCCGGCCGGCTCGCGTGGCTGCGCGACGCATTTCGTACCGACGATGCGTAGCCGCGACGTGTGACGAGATGTAAAGAGTTCTTGCCGGACCCCCGGAGAGGGTGCCGGAGTACGGTAAACTCGCCGCACCCACGATGTCGCGCGAAATGTGCCACGCGCCCAGTTCACCAGGAATCGATGTCAGTCGAACGTATTCAGCAACAATTCCACGACAGCGCCGCGCTTCACGCCGAAGCGGCCGACGCGCTGTCGTTGCCGATCGCAGCCGCGGTCGATGCGATGTTCGCCGCGCTGGCGAACGGCAACAAGATCGTCGCGTGCGGTGACGGCCCGTCGGCTGCTGCCGCGCAGTATCTCGCCGCGTCGCTCGTCGGCGGCTTCGAGCGCGAGCGTCCGGGCCTGCCGGCGATCGCGCTGGCCACCGATGCGTCGCAGGCCGGCCTCATGGGGGCGGCGGCCGCCGAGCAGCTGTTCGCGCAGCAGGTGCGCGTGCTCGGCCAGACCGGCGACATCCTGCTGGTGCTCGATGCGGGCGGCGCGTCGCCGCGCGTGCTGGCGGCGATCGACGAGGCGCACGAGCGCGAGATGACCGTCGTCGCGCTGACGGGCGGCAATGGCCATGCAGTCGCGGCCGCGCTGTCCGATACCGATATTCCGATCAGCGTGCACGCCGTTCGCGCGGCACGCATCCACGAAGTCCATCTGCTGACCATCCACTGCCTGTGCGACGGCATCGACGCGATGCTGCTGGGTGAGGATTGAACGAAGGAGAGCCGTCGATGAATCAAAGCCGCGTCAAACAGACGCTCGTCAGAACCACGCTGCTCGCCGCGCTGACGGCGGGCCTCGCCGTGTCGCTGCAGGGTTGTGTGCTCGGAGTCGTGGGTGCAGCGGCCGGCGGCGGCGCGCTGATCGCGACCGATCGCCGGACGCTCGGCGCGCAGACGGAGGACCGCGAGATCCAGGTCAAGGCGCTTTCGCAGATCAACAACGGGCTGCCGGACCAGTCGCACGTGAACGTGACGGTGTTCAACCGCCGCGTGCTGCTGACGGGTGAAGTGCCGAACGATGCGTCGAAGCAGCGCGCCGAGGAAATCGTGCGCGGCATCAACAACGTGAACGGCATCGTCAACGAGCTGTCGGTCGAGCCGGCGTCGTCGTTGTCGTCGCGCGCGAACGACTCGTATCTCGAAGGGCGCGTGAAGTCCGAGCTGATCGCGACGAAGGGCATCTCGGCGAACTACTACAAGGTCGTCAGCGAACGCGGCAACCTTTACCTGATGGGCCTCGTGACGGTGGACGAAGGCAATCGCGGCGCGGAAGCCGCGAGCCAGGTGCCGGGCGTCGAGAAGGTCGTGAAGGTGTTCCAGTACGTGAAGCCGCAGGACGCGCAGGCGCTGCAGGCCGCCTCGCCCGCGAGCGGCGCATCCGGCGTGCCGGCTGCCGCCGCGCCGGCGGACAGCGCGACGGTCGGCGCGGTACCCGACGCGTCGGTGCAGTCCGCGCCGCTGCAGTCGCCCGCCCCGATCTCGAATTCGTCGAGCGTGCACCCGGGCAACCCGAAGGCGCCGGCGCAATGAAGGGCGCGCGGATGAAGCAGATGAAACAGTGGATGGTGCAGGGCGCCGCCGGCGCGGCGCTCGTGGTCGGCACGCTGGGCGCAGCGCACGCGGACGTCGGCGATGGCCTGAAGGTTGCGCGCAGCAACGCCTGCATGGGCTGTCACGCGGTCGACCGCAAGCTCGTCGGCCCGTCGTTCAAGGATATTGCCGCGCGCTACAAGTCCGATCCGCAGGCCGTCGCGAAGCTGTCGAAGAAGGTGAAGGACGGCGGCTCGGGCGTCTGGGGCGCGATTCCGATGCCCGCGCATCCGCGCATGACCGACGCCGATGTCCGTTCGGTGGTCGAATGGGTGCTGGCCGGCGCGCCGTCAAAGTAATGTCTCGGAGGGATGTAACCCCTCTTGCCAAGCGCAGAAATGCGTGTGTATGATGGTCGACTGTTGGGGCGGTAGCTCAGCTGGGAGAGCGTCGCGTTCGCAATGCGAAGGTCGGGAGTTCGATCCTCCTCCGCTCCACCAACGGAATTCGAAAGGCCCGATCGCGAGATCGGGCCTTTTTGTTTTTGCGGGTCCGATAGCCGGCGGACTACGTCGCCAGATCCTGAACCAACCGGAACGTCGGCACCGACAACACGGCCGCCCCCACCGTAACGACCGCGAGAATCGCCGTTCTTTTCCGCAGCAGCGCGCCGACGACGATCGATAGCGCATAGAACGCGCAGGTCAGCAGGATGATCCACCATAGCGCTGCGTAACCGGCACCGCCTTCGAAATTCGATACGTTGCGCGTAATCCGAGCTGCGACATAGCTGGCGACGGTCACGCTCGCCGGCAGACACAACACCGAATACAGCATGAAGACGATGATTTGCCGAAGTGTCGGATCGGATGACGTCATGGAGAGCGTTCTTTCGCGGATGAGCGGGAGCGCCCGACCATCCGCCGCGCGGGCCGATCCGGGCAGCCGGCAGGATGCGGCCGTTTTCGGCATTTGGCAACCGCCACCCGTCATCCCGCATTCCCCTCACCCCCGCCCGAAACTCGGCCGCTTCGGATCGTAAGCCCACCCCGGTACCAGATAGCGCATCGCGACCGCGTCATCCCGCGCGGTGCCGCCCACCGCGTTGTACAACGCATGCGCCGTCTCGACTTGCGCCATGTCGAGCTCGATCCCGAGCCCCGGCCGTTCCGGCACGGCCACCTTGCCGCCGACGATCGCGAGCGGCTCGCGCGTGAGCCGCGCGTCGCCTTCCTGCCAGATCCAGTGCGTATCGATCGCGGTGATCGTGCCGGGCGCGGCGGCCGCCGCGTGCGTGAACATCGCGAGCGACACGTCGAAGTGGTTGTTCGAGTGCGACCCCCACGTGAGTCCCCAGTCGCGGCACAGCTGCGCGAGCCGCACCGAGCCCTGCATCGTCCAGAAATGCGGGTCGGCGAGCGGGATGTCGACCGCCTGCAGCCGCACCGCGTGATCCATCTGCCGCCAGTCGGTCGCGATCATGTTGGTCGCGGTCGGGATCCCCGTCGCGCGGCGGAATTCGGCCATGACCTCGCGGCCCGAATAGCCGCCTTCGGGCCCGCACGGATCTTCCGCATACGCGAGCAGGTGGCCCTGCCCACGGCACAGCGCGACGGCCTCGTCGAGCGACCACGCGCCGTTCGGGTCGAGCGTCGCGCGCGAATCGGGGAAGCGCGCCTTGATCGCCGCGATCGCTTCCAGCTCGTCGGCGCCGGCCATCACGCCGCCCTTCAGCTTGAAATCGGCGAAGCCGTAGCGGTCGACCGCGGCTTCGGCCTGCCGCGCGATGTCGGCCGGCGCGAGCGCCGTTTCGTTGCGCAGCCGGAACCACGCGTTCGCCGCATGCGCCTCGTCGCGATACGGCAGGTCGGTGCGGCGCCGGTCGCCGATATAGAACAGGTACGCGAGCATCGGCACCGCTTCGCGCTGCTGGCCTTCGCCGAGCAGCGCCGCGACCGGTACGTCGAGGTGCTGGCCGAGCAGGTCGAGCAGCGCGGCTTCGATCGCGGTGATCACGTTGTCGAGCCGCAGGTTGATCTCGTGCGGCTGCCGCAGCACCGCGGCCTCGCCGGCCGACGTCACCTCGTGCCGGATCGTGCGGCCCGCCCCGGCACCCGCGCCGGACAGCGCCGCACGCACCGCGTTGAGGGTCGCCTGGTAGCGGCCGATCGACTGGCCGACCACGAGATCCGTCATGCGCTCGAGCGCGTGGCGGATGCCTTCGCCGCCCGGCACTTCGCCGACGCCCGTATGCCCGCTGCTGTCGTCGAGGATCACCAGGTTGCGCGTGAAGTACGGCGCGTGCGCGCCGCACAGGTTGAGCAGCATGCTGTCGCGGCCGGCGACGGGAATCACCTGCATGCGCGTGACGCGCGGCGTGCCCGCGCGGCTGGGTTCGGACATCGGTTCGCTCCTGGTTCCGGTGGCGCGCGGGCCGCCGGACGCGCCGGCGCGGCCCGCGCCGTTCATTGAAGCTCGACGCGGCCGATCTCGCCGACGACGAACAGGTAGCAGATCACGGCGACGAGCGCGTGCGCGACGACATAGACGAGCGCGCCGTTGAACGAGCCGCTGCGGTCGACGATGTAGCCGATCGCGATCGGCGTCGTGATGCTGGAGAGGTTGCCGCAGGTGTTGAGCAGCGCGCCGCTCAGCCCGGCGATCTGGCGCGGCGCGGTGTCGGCGTTGACGGCCCAGCCGAGCGCGCCGAGCCCCTTGCCGAAGAACGACAGCGCCATGAACAGCACGACGAGCACGTGCGAATCGGTGTAGTTGCAGACGATCATCGACATCGACAGCAGCATGCCGGCCACGATCGGCACCTTGCGCGCGACCGACAGCGACCGGCCCTGCTTGAGCAGCGCGTCGGACACGACGCCGCCGAGAATCCCGCCGAGGAACCCGCACACGGCCGGGATCGACGCGACGAGCCCCGCGTTCAGGATCGACATCCCGCGCGCCTGCACGAGATAGACGGGAAACCACGTGATGAAGAAATAGGTGAGCGCGTTGATGCAGTACTGCGCGACGTACACGCCGATCAGCATCCGGTTCTTCAGCAGCGCCTTCACGTGACGCATCGACGGGCCGCCGTCGCGTCCGCCCGTCGCCTGGTCGATGTTGACGAGCGCGCCGCCTTCGGCGAGGTAGTCGAGTTCCGCGCGGTTGACGTTCGGGTGGTCCTTCGGGTCGTACATCGTGCGGTTCCACACCATGACGAACGCGAAACCGAGCACGCCCATCACCGCGAACACCGACTGCCAGCCGAACGCGTGCACGAGCCAGCCCATCAGCGGCGCGAACACGACGGTCGCCGCGTACTGCGCGGCGTTGAAGATCGCGGACGCGGTGCCGCGCTCGGCAGCCGGGAACCACGCGGACACGATCCGGCTGTTGGCCGGGAACGACGGCGCCTCGGCCGCGCCGACGAGGAAGCGCAGCCCGAACAGCAGCGCGAACGCGGCCGCGCCGCCGAAGAAACCGATCGAGCCCTGCAGCAGCGTGAACAGCGACCAGAAGAAGATGCTGAACGCGTAGACGATGCGCGACCCGTAGCGGTCGAGCAGCCAGCCGCCCGGCAGTTGCGCGACCACGTACGACCAGCCGAACGCGGAGAAGATGAAGCCGATCTGCACGTGGCTCAGGTGCAGCGCGCGGGCAAGGCTCGGGCCCGCGATCGCGATCGCCGCGCGGTCCGCGTAGTTGATTGTCGTGACCGCGAACAGGACGGCCAGCACGAGCCAGCGCACGCGCGTGCGCCGGACCGTTGCCGACGCGGACGCCGGCAGCGCGTGAAGCGGATTCATGACTTGTCTCCTCCGAAGGACGGAAGGTGCCGTCGTGCGGCGGGCGCGTCGGCGCGCGCGTGATGTTGTCGTATGGGTGCCGCCGGCCGGAGGCAGGGCACCGGGCGCCGAGTCGGGCAAGGCGTCCGGGCCATTCTGTCATGTCGAAAACTTCGCTTTCATGCCAATTGCTGACTTGATCGATTCAGCATTTGAATCGATCGGTCCGGCGCGCGCGTCGTCCGCGCCAGCCGGCAGGACGCGCGCGAGCGTGCCGGACGCCAGCGCGGAGCGCCGTCGGCGGTGTCGCCGTCGCGTTGCAGCCGCCCTGGTTGCCCGTCCGGGCGGCCTGACCGGCGCCGTGGTCGCCCGAGGGGGAGGCACTGCCGTCAAATTTTTACCCGGATAATATTGACATCCAATTAATACCCGGATAAAAATAGCGCCATTCTGATCCCGGCCTGCGGGCGACCACGATGACAACCTCCACGCTTCTTCCTTCGTACACGGCCTTCGACGGCCACCGGCGGCTCGCGTCGGGGCCGCTCGCGACAGTTGCGCTCGCGGTCCGGCAGGCGGCCGGCGACGCGACGCACGGCACGATCCTGATCTTCGACGACGCGACGGGCCGCTCGATCGACCTCGACCTGCGGGGCACGGACGACGACATCCGCGTGCGCTATGCGCCGCCGTCGGGCGACGTGCCCGGCGCCGCCGGCGCGCCGGCAGGCGCGGGCGAGCAGCGCGGCCGCGGTCGGCCGAAGCTTGGCGTCGTATCGCGTGAGGTCACGCTGCTGCCGCGTCACTGGGAATGGCTTGGCGCGCAGCCGGGCGGCGCGTCGGTCGCGCTGCGCAAGCTGGTCGAGGACGCGCGGCGCACGCATGCGGCGGCCGACCGGCACCGCGACGCGCAGGCGCGCGCCTATCACTTCATGTCGGCGATGGCGGGCGACCTGCCCGGTTTCGAGGAAGCCGCGCGGGCGCTGTACGCGAACGAGCCGGCGCGGCTGGCCGAACTGGTTGCCGGCTGGCCGGACGACGTGCGCGACCACGCGCTCGCGCTGGCGCGCGGCGACCTGCCGCCGTCCGCCGAAGACTGCTGACGGAGCGCCGACGCGATGACCGCATTCGACCTGAACCACGGCGCGATCGCGCCGGTCGCCGACGAAGTCGATGTCGTCGACCTGCGCGTGACGGGCGCCATTCCGCGCGAACTCGACGGCACGTTGCTGCGCAACGGCCCGAATCCGCCGGGCGGCCGCTTCGAAGGCAACGACATGCTGTCGTGGTGGCCGGAAGCCGCGATGCTGCACGCGATCGCGTTCGACCGTGGCCGCGCGACCGGCTACCGGAACCGCTGGGCGCGCACGCAGCGCTGGGCCGCCGTGCATGCGCCGGGGCAGGTGCAGCATCTGCCCGACACCAATCCCAACGTGAACGTGCTGCAGCATGCGGGCGAATTGCTCGCGCTGGCCGAGGGCGGCGCGCCCCTCGCGATCACGCCCGCGCTCGATTCGCTCGGCGTGGCGGCGCGGCACGCGGGCTTCGGCGGCGGAATGACCGCGCATCCGAAGGTCGATCCGGTGACCGGCGAACTGATCGCGTTCCGTGCGGACTGGCGCGCGCCGTGGCTGCGCTACGGCGTGATCGACGCGCACGGCGTGCAGCGCGTCGACGTCGAAATCGACCTGAATGCGCCGTCGATGATGCACGACCTCGCGATCACCGAAACCCGCAGCCTGCTGCTCGACCTGAACGTCGGCTACGACTTCTCGCTGCTGAAGCAGGGCCACCGGATGCCGCTGCGCTGGCACGACGACCGGCCCGCGCGCATCGGCGTGATGCCGCGGCACGGCGGCGCCGTGCGCTGGTTCGGTGTCGAGCCGTGCTTCATCCAGCACGTCGTGAACGCATACGACTGCGACGCGTCGTGCATCGTGCTCGACGTGGTGCGCTATCCGTCGTTCCTGCGGTTCGATGCGCGCACGGGCCGCTTCGCCGACAACCCGGTCGGCGAGCTGTGGCGCTACGTGATCGACACGGCGAACGGGCTGGTCGACGAAGGGCCGCTCGCCGACGGCGGTATCGAATTGCCGCGCATCAACGACAGCCGGACGGGGCGCCGCTACCGCTACCTGTATGCGGTCGAGCAGCCGAACAACGCGGAAATGCGCGGCGTGATGCGCTTCGATCACGCGCGCGGCACGACGACGCATTACGCCGTGCCGCCCGGCGACCAGAACGGCGAGCCGGTGTTCGTGCCGCGCCCGGGCGGCACCGACGAGGACGACGGCTGGCTGCTGGTGATGGTCTACCGCGCGGCGACCGATACGAGCGACGTGGTGATCCTCGATGCGCGCGCGATCGATGACGAACCAGTCGCGACCGTGCACCTGCCGCGCCGCGTGCCGGCCGGGTTCCACGGCGCATGGGTACCGCGCGAGCGTTGAACGTGAGCGGCGGCGCGCGTCACTGCGCGCGCAGCGCGTCGACGATCTTCAGCCGCGCGGCGCGCATCGCCGGCAGGAACCCGCCGACGAGCCCCATCACGAGCGAGAACAGCAGCGTCTTCACGACGATCGCGGGCGTCAGCACGAAGCGGAACGACAGGTCCGAGAAGGTCTGGAAGTTGGTGGTCGAGAACGACGCGAACTGCATCAGCGACGCGCACGCGAGCCCCGCGACGCCGCCGACGAAGCCGAGCAGCAGCGCTTCGAGCAGGAACGCGGCGAGCACGTTCCTGCGCTTGAAGCCGAGGGCGCGCAGCGTGCCGATCTCGGCCACGCGGTTCGCGACCGACGCATACATCGTGATCATCGCGCCGATCATCGCGGCGATCGAGAAGATCGTCGACAGCGTGATGCCGAGGATGTTGATGAACGTCGACAGCGACTTCGACTGGTCGCCGTAGAACGTCTGCTCGCGTTTCGCCTCGTCGGTCAGCCGCGGGTCGACGTCGATGTCGGCCTTGAAGCGCGCGAAGCCGTCGGCGCCCGGGATGCGCAGCACCATCGACGAATAGCTGGTGCGCCGGAACGACTGCATCAACTGGTCGACGTCGCCCCAGATTTCCGAATCGAAACCGCTGCCGCCCGCGTCGAAGATGCCGACGATGGTCCAGTCGCGCTGCGCGAAATGCAGGCTGTCGCCGAGCTGCGTGCCGCTGAAGCCTTTCGCGATCGCGCTGCCGACGACGATCTCCGACGAGCCCGGCGCGAACATCCGGCCGGCCACGCGCTTCACGTGCGGGCGCAGCGCGAGCCCGGCCGGCGACACGCCGCGGATCACGACGTTCGACGGTTTGCCGCTCGACGTCTTCACGAGCGAGATCAGCACGACCGCTTCCCTCGACACGAGCGGCCGGCCGTCGGGGCCGAGCGCGACGGCCGGGTGCATCTCGAGCGCGTTGGCCTGCTGGTGGTCGATCGAACTCTGGATCTCGGTCTCGGCGCCCTTGCGGATCACCACCGCGTTGTCGGCTTCGCCGGTCGACACGAGCGTCTGCGTGAGCCCCGCGTCGAGCATCTGCACGGTCGCGAACACGAAGATCACGAGCGCCATCCCGCCGGCGGTGAGCGCGGTGGTGAGGCGCCGGGTCCACAGGTTGCGCGCGATGTAGGTGAGCGGGATCGCCATGCGCGTCGTTACCCGATCGCCCGCAGGCCTTCGACGACGCGCACGCGTGCGGCCTGCCACGCCGGCACGAGCGCGGCCGCGAGGCCGACCGCGACCGAGCATGCGGCCTGCAGCGCGACCGTCCCGGCCGACACCCTGAACACCGGGAAGATGCCGCCGGCCGCCTGTTTGAACAGGCTCGCGGCGGGCGGTGTCGCGAGGATCCCGAGGCCGCCGCCGGCCAGCGCGATCACGACCGATTCGCCGAACACGATCAGCGCGAGAAAGCCGGGGCCGAAGCCGAGCGCCTTCAGCGTCGCGTACTCGGCCGTGCGTTCGCGCGCGCTCATCGCCATCGCGTTGGCCATCACGGCCATGATGATCAGGATCACCACGTAGGACACGAGGCGAATCGCCGCGATGATCTGGTTCGACATCGCGACGAAGCCGAGCTGGAACGCCTGCTCGGTCTCGGTCAGCGTCTCGGCGAGCGAGTTCTTGAACACCGCGTCGACGTTGCGTGCGATCGACGCGCCGTCGTCGGGGTTCGCGACGCCGAGCACGAACACGCCGACCTGGTCGGCCTGCTTCGGCGTGCGCTGGCGCACCGTCTCGTTCAGGTAATCCCAGTGGAACACCAGTTGGCGCGTGATCGTCGAGTCGTCGCGGCCGTCGAGGATCCCGCGCACGACGAAATCCCACGTGCCGGGATAGATCGTGCCCTTCAACGGGATCACGTCGCCGATCTTGAAGCCGAACTGCGTGGCGAGCTGGCGGCCGACCAGGCAGCCGCGGCGGTCGCGGTCGTAGTCGGCGCGCTGCTGCGCCGGGATGATGAATTCCGGATACAGGTCGAGGTAGTTGTCCGACACCGCGAAGCTCGCGAAGAAGTTCTTCGGGTCGCGGTAGATGCCGCCGAACCAGTTCGAGCGGACCACGGCCGTCACGCCGTCGACGCCGCGGATCCGGTTCTCGTAGCTGACGGGCAGCGGAAACACCAGCGAGATCGCGTTGCGCGTGACGAGCCGCCCGCTGGACGCGGCGGCCGCGCCCGCGTACCACGCGTCGACCACCGTATGCAGCAGCCCGAACGCCAGTACGGCGATGGTCAGCCCGAGCACGGTCAGCAGCGTGCGCAGCCGGTGGCGCAGCGCGTTGCGTGCGATCAGCTTCAGCACGTACATCGCGCGCGCTCCCGCCGCCGCTCAGCCGGCGTGCCCATCGATCAGCTCCCCTTTTTCCAGATGCACGAGCGACTGGGCGGCGCCGGCCGCGTGCGCGTCGTGCGTCACCATGATGATCGTCTTGCCGAGCTCGGCGTTCATCCGCTGCAGCATCGCGAGCACGTCGGTGGCCGACGCGCGGTCGAGGTCGCCGGTCGGCTCGTCGGCGACGATCAGCACGGGATCGGTGATCAGCGCGCGGGCGATCGCGACGCGCTGCTGCTGGCCGCCCGACAGCTCGGACGGATAGTGGCTGGTCCGGTCGCCGAGGTTCACCATGTCGAGCACGAGCTCGACGCGCTCGCGCCGCTCGCGGCGCGACAGGTGCGTGAGCATCAGCGGCAGCTCGACGTTCTCGAACGCGGTGAGCACCGGCATCAGGTTGTAGAACTGGAAGATGAAGCCGACGTTCGCCGCGCGCCATTCGGCGAGCTGCGCCTCCGCGAGCTGCGAGATGTCGAGGCCGCCGACGCGCAGCTCGCCGCTGTCGGGCCGGTCGATGCCGGCCACCAGGTTCAGCAGCGTGCTCTTGCCGGAGCCCGACGGCCCCATCAGCGCGACGAAGTCGCCTGCGCCGATGTCGAGCGTGATGTCGGTCAGCACGGGCACGATCTGGTTGCCGCGCCGGTACGACTTCGCGACGTGGCTGATCTCGACGAGGGGCGGCGGTGCGTCGTTCACGCGCGCTACTTCTTCGCGACGGTCACTTTCGCGCCGTCCTTCAGCTTCGCGTCCGGCGCGAGCACGACCGTGTCGCCGGGTTTCACGCCGCGGATCGCCACCAGTTCGCCGATCCGCAGGCCGCGCGTCACGGCCGCCGCGTGCACGGTGTCGTCCTTCACGACGAACACGACCGGCCGGCCGTCGCGCTCGACCACCGCGCTCGCCTGCACGGCCGTGACGGGCTGCCGGTCCTGCGCCGACACGGGTTTCGACAGGAATGCGATCTTCGCGCTCATGTCGGGCAGCACGCGCTCGTCGCGGTCGACGAAACGCACCTTCACGAGCACGGTGGCCTTCGAGCGGTCGACGGTCGGTACGATGCGCGACACGCGGCCCGCGAAGCGCATGTCGGGCAGCGCGTCGAGTTGGATCTCGCACGGCTGCTCGGCGCGGATCTTCGCGATGTTCGATTCGGCGACGTCGGCCTCGACCTCGAGCGTGTCCATGTCGGCGATCGTCACGACCGCGCCCTTGCTGTCCGACGCGGACGAGAACGGCGTGATGTTGTCGCCGACGTTCGCGTGTTTCGCCAGCACGATGCCGTCGAACGGTGCGCGGATCACCGTCTGGTCGACCGCGACCTGCGCGGCCTGCGCATTCGCTTCGGCCGACGCGATCGCCGCCTGGTCGCTGCCGACCGACGCGCGCGCCTTGTTCACGCGGGCCGTGTCGATGTCGAGCTGCGCGGCCGGCACGGCGCCCTTCGGCGCGAGCGCGGCGGTGCGGCGCAGCGCGATTTCGGCGTCCTTCTGCTCGGCCAGCGCCACGCCGAGGTTGGCGCGGGAGACCTGCACCTGCGCGCGCGCCTGCGCGAGCGACGCTTCCACGTCGCGGCTTTCGAGGCGCGCGATGATGTCGTCCTTCTTCACGCGCGTGCCTTCGAGCACGCCGAGCCATTCGACGCGCCCCTGGCCCTTCGACGCGACCGCGGCCTTGCGCTGCGGCACGACGTAGCCGGTCGCATTGAGCTGCGTGTCGTTCTGGTACGGGTAGGCGGACGTGACGGACGTGGTTTCGACCGTCGGCCGGCCGCTGAGCGCGATGCCGGCGGCGATCGCGACGACGACGGCCGCGGCGGCGGCGGCCACGCGGGCCCACCGGCGCCGACGGGGCGCCGGTGCGATCGGACGCCGGTCGATTTTCAGTTTGTCCAGATTGTGATCGGGCAATTTGAGCGCCTCGAGACGGCGGCGGTCTGGCGACCGGCCGCGATCCGGTTTCCGGGGAAAGGGACGGATGGACGCCAGTATAAGCGCCGCCCCGACGGTGCGCGAGCCGGTTTGCGGCGCGACGCGGCGGCAGCCGGAGCGGCTCGCCGGCGCGGGACGACGAGCCGGCCCCCGGGGAAACCCGAAGGTGCAAGCAACGTGTCAACTTGCCGCGAACACGGTGCGTTATGGAACCAGTGCGTCAGGTTTTGTCGCGGCGGACCGGCGAAAGCCGGCCTCGCGGCCTGGGGCTCCGATGCGAATGCCTCGCATCTTTACTTACCGGTACGTTTGATTTTTTCTCCGCTAAAGGAAGAACAATGAAGAAGACGCTCGCTTCGATCATCGCCGCGGCATTCGCGCTCGCATCGGTTTCGGCATTCGCACAGGCGTCCGCGCCGGCAGCCGACACGTCGGCAGCCGCTCCGGCACCGGCCAAGAAGGATCACAGCAAGCCGAAGCACCAGCTGAAGCACCACGGTTCGAAGAAGGGCCAGGCGAAGGCTGCAGCCGCATCGGCCGCCGGCACGAACGACGCAGGCACGCAGAACTAAGCACGCTGCCTGGCGACGGCAGGCGTAGCCGGCCGTCCGTCGAACGACCCCGCATGCTCCGGCATGCGGGGTTTTGTTTTTTCAGGCGCCGCGTTCGCCGGACGGCAGTGGCGATGACGGCGTACGCATCGCGTCGACCACCGCACGCATGCGCCGCCAGTGCGAGCCTTCCCAGAACACGCGCCGGCACACGTCGCACGCGGCGAAGCGCCGGTGCCGCTGCCGGACCCCGTCCGGCACGCGCGGCGCGGCGGCGGCCGCGTCGAGCGGGTGCAGCGGCGCATTGCAGCGCAGGCACAGCCGGAACGGCCGCATGTGCGCCGCGAGATCGAGCCGCTCGAACAGCTCGCGCAACTGGTCGGCCGGCTGCAGCGCATGCAGGTAGCAGCCGCGCACGACCGCGCGCCGCTTGAGCAGCTCGCGGTCGCGCGTCAGCACGATCCTGCCCTCCCGCTCGGCCAGCGCCGCGAGTTCGTCGTCGCGGTAGTGGTTGTCGTAGCAGGTGTCGAAGCCGGCGAGGCGCAGCAACTGAGCGAGGCCGCCGAGATGCGCGTCGGCGACGAAGCGCCACGGCACCGGCGGCGGCGCGGTGGCCCCGTTCGCCGCCGGCCGGGCGCGTTCCGGAAAGGCTTCGACGCGGTCGCCGTCGCAAAGCGGCCGGTCGAGCGCGGCGGGCAGATCGTTCACGCAAAGCCGGCCGATTTCGGTATGCGGGATACCGAGCGCCTCGATCGCATGCTTCACCGTCGCGTCGCGCGCACAGGCGCGCCCGAACGTGCGGTCGCGCCGCGCGCGCGGGAGAAACGCGTTCAGTTCGCCATGGAAGCGGAAGGTCGCGGTCGCCATCCGTGCAGTATCGCACCGCGTCCGGCCGGCGGCAGGCGCTGCAGACGGCCGGCATCTGTGTTTAACTCGCGGCTTCACGGAGCGAAGGAGCGGGCAATGGATCTCGGGTTTATCGGGCTGGGCGAAATGGGGCAGGCGATCGCGACGAACCTGCTGAAGGCGGGCCACACGGTGCGGGTCTGGAACCGGTCGCGCGAGCGCGCCGAGCCGCTCGCGGCGTTCGGCGCGCAGATCGTCGACACCCCGGCCGATGCGTTTCGCGGCGACGCGGTGTTCTCGATGCTTGGCGACGATGCCGCCGCGCGCGCGGTGTTCGACGACGCGCTGCTCGCGCAGGCGCCGCGCGGGCTGATCCACGTCAACATGGCGACGGTGTCGGTCGCGCTCGCCGAATCGCTCGCGCACGCGCACGCGTCGCGCGGTATCGACTACGTCGCCGCGCCGGTGATGGGGCGGCCCGACGTGGCCGCCGCCGCACGCCTGACGATCATGGCCGGCGGCCCGGCCGAGGCGATCGACCGCGTGCAGCCGCTGTTCGACGCGATCGGCCAGAAGACCTGGCGGTTCGGCTCGCTGCCGCAGCACGCGAACGTCGCGAAGATCGCCGCGAACTTCACGCTCGCGTCGGCGATCGAGACGCTCGGCGAGGCGTCGGCGCTGCTGGGCGCGCACGGCGTCGCGATGCGCGACTTCCTCGACGTGATCACCAACAGCGTGTTTCCGGGGCCGGTCTACGAGGGCTACGGCTCGATGATCGCGGAGCGGCGCTACGAGCCCGCGCGCTTCAAGGCGCGCCTCGGGCTGAAGGATGTCCGCCTCGCGCTGGAAGCCGGCGACGCGACGTCGGTGCCGCTGCCGGTGGCGAGCGTCGTGCGCGACAGCCTGCTCGACGCGCTCGCGCATGGCGGCGGCGACCAGGATTTCGCGGTGCTCGGCGAGGTCGCGCTGCGCCGCGCTGGCCGCTGACGCGCGACACAAGCGCCATGCTCGCGGCATAATCGGCATTTCGTTTTCCCTGCATTCCCTACATTCAGAGGCGGTCATGAACCTGCATACGTGGTGGCTTTTCGTGGCGACGGTGTTCGTCGTATCGGCGATCCCGGGCCCGAACATGCTGCTCGTGATGACGCACGGCGCGCGCCACGGGCTGCGCCGCTCGGCGTCGACGATGGCCGGTTGCCTGAGCGCGCTGGTGCTGATGCTGTCGGTGTCGGCGGCGGGCCTCGGCGCGGTGCTCGAGGCGTGGCCGGCGATGTTCAACACGCTGCGCTTCGCGGGTGCGGCTTACCTGATCTACCTCGGCGTGAAGGCATGGCGCGCGCGTGCCGACGATGTCCCGGCGGCCGGCGCCGAGCCGGCGGCGGGCCAGACGGCGGCCGCATCGCGCGGGACGCTGTTCCGCAACGGTTTCCTGGTCGCGGGCAGCAACCCGAAGGCGATCCTGTTCGCGGCCGCCTTGCTGCCGCAGTTCATCAACGCGGCCGAGCCGACGCTGCCGCAATTCGGCATCCTCGTCGTCACGTTCGCGGTGATCGAGGTGAGCTGGTATCTCGTCTACGCGTCGTTCGGCACGCGCATCGGCACGACGCTGAAGAGCCAGAGCGTCGCGAAGGTGTTCAACCGGCTGACGGGCGGGCTGTTCGTCGGCTTCGGCGCGATGATGGCGCTCGTGCGTCACTGATTTCGACCCGACCTGATTCCGGCGCGCCGAACGCCCCGTCCCTTGCATGAGGGCGGGGCGTTCGGCTTTTCGGGGCCGCTTCAGGCCCGCTGCACCGCCGCTCACGCACGCGGGCGAGTCAATGCCGCCGCGCCGGCCCCGCGCCCGGCCGCGAGACCGAACCCGGCGGCCGCGCCGGCGAACGCGAACCCCACGCCGCACACCGCGCTCCATCCGCCCCAGGCCCAGGCGCTGCCCGCGAGCGCCGCGCCGAGTGCGCCGCCGACGAAGAACAGGCCGACGAACAGCCCGTTCAGGCGGCCGCGTGCGGCCGGGTCCAGCAGGTTGATCGCGCGGCGGCCGATCGTCTGGTCGACGATGACGCCCGCGTCCAGCAATGCCGCACCGCCGGCCAGCAGCGCGAGTGCGTCGCCGCGATGCGCATGTGTGTCGAAACCGAACCAGCCGGCCCCGGCGATGCCCAGCACGACGAGCGCCGCGAGCATCGTGCCGTGCGCGATCCGCTGCGCGGCCGGGCCGTGGCCATGGTCGCCGGCGCGGCCGGCCAGCGGCGTGACGATCGCGCCGCTGGCGCCCGCGAACGCGAACAGCGCGATTCCGTGCAGGTCGAGCGCGAACGGCGGCTGCCCGAGCCGCAGCCCGACGGCCGTCCAGAACGCGCTGAACGCGGCCATCGCGAGCGCGGCCGACAGCGCATGCCGGCGCAGCACCGGTTCGTCGGCGAGCAGGCGCCCCAGCGACGCGAGCAGCGTGCGGTAGCCGGCCGTGATCGACGGCGTGCGCGCCGGCAGGCGCAGCGCGAGCACGACGGCGATCGCCGCATTCGCGACCGCGGCCAGCAGGTAGAACGCGCGCCACCCGGCCGAACCCGCGATCAGGCTCGCGAGCGGCCGCGACAGCAGGATGCCGAGCATCAGCCCGCTCATCACGTTGCCGACCGCGCGGCCGCGCTGCGTTTCGGGCGCCATCGACGCGGCCATCGGCACGAGCATCTGGATCACGCTCGACGCCGCGCCGGCCGCCAGCGTCGCCAGCAGGAACACGGTGCCCGATTGCGTGAACGCGGGCAGCGCGAGCGCCGCGGCACACGCGGCGAGCGTCGCGACGATCAGGCGGCGGTTCTCGAGCAGGTCGACCAGCGGCACGAGCAGCACGAGCCCGGCCGCGTAGCCCAGCTGCGGCAGCATCGCGACGAGGCCGGCGAGGCCGGGCGGCAGGTGCAGGTCGGCGCTGATCGGGCCCGTCAGCGGTTGCGCGGCGAACAGGTCCATCACGATCACGCCGACCGTCGCGGCGAAGAACAGCGTCATCCCGGTGCTCAGCGCGGGCGGCGCGGCGACAGACGGGGGAACGGAGGCGGGACAACGGTGGGCAGGGCAGTTCATCGGAAGCCTGGGAGAGGGAGCGAAGGAATCCCCATCGTAGGTGTCCGATGTTTATGCGACAATTGAAATATGTCTAACATGATTATGCGAGTTTGTTTTGAATACGCGTGATCTCCTGGCGTTCGTGGCGGTGGTCGACAGCGGGTCGATGGTCGCCGCGGCCGCGAAGCTCCACCTGACGCAGCCGGGCCTGACGCGGCGTGTGCAGAACCTCGAAACGCTGCTCGGCGTGCCGCTGCTCGAGCGGCAAAGCAAGCCGCTGAAGCCGACCGCCACCGGGCGCGACGTCTACGCGCTCGCGCGCAACGTGCTGGGTGCGGTCGACGAACTGATGGCGGCGGGCGCGCCGGACAGCGAGCCGTCCGGCGAGCTGCGCATCGGCGTGCCGCCGTTCCTGTCCGAGCTCGCGCTCGAGCGGCCGATCGACCGGCTGCGCGACGCGTTCCCGCGCCTCACGCTGCGCGTGACGGCCGGCTGGTCGCCGGCGCTGATGCAGGGCATCGAGCGCGGTGCGCTCGACGTCGCGGCCGTGATGGTGCCGGCCAGTACGGTGCTGCCCGACGCGTTCGCCGCGACGCTGCTCGCGACGCAGCCGACGGTGCTCGTTGCCGCGCGCGACTTTCCGCTGCCGGACGGTCCGCTGTCGCTCGACACGCTGTCGGGTTTTCCGTGGGTGCTGAGCCAGGACGGCTGCGGGATGCGCTCGGCGCTGAGCCGCGCGCTCGGCGCGGCCGGGCTGCCGTTCGACGTCGCGGTCGAGGCGTTCGGCTCGGAGCTGCAGCTCTCACTCGTCGCGCGCGGCGCCGGGATCGGCATCGCCGCGCCGAATGCGCTGGCGCGTAGCGCGCATCGCGACGCATTGAGGGTGGTGGAAACGGCGGGGCTGGAAACGCGGATCAACGTGTGGATCGTGCACGGCACGCTGCCGGGCCGGCTGGTGCGGCCTGTCGCGCTGCTGCGCGACGCGCTGGGCGAGGTGCTCGACCGCGAGAACGAGGGAGGGTCAGATGCGGCAATGGCGAACTAGAGGCAGCGTTCGAGGGAAAATCCTTATTTTCTCTACGGAAATGTTGCAATGCGGAAATCGATTCGATATAGTGACACCTGTCTCCTCCATGTCTCCTCTGATATGGATTCAGCCCGCCGGTTAGGCGGGCTTTTTTTTGCCTGCGATTTTGCCGCGGCGATCCATTCGTCGGCGCGCGCCGGCGTCAGAACTTGTACGTCATCCCGACGTAGCTGATGATCGGGTCCGCCTTCAGGTCCGATTTCGATTCCGCGAGCACCGAACCGTCGGCCGCCTTGATCGTCACCGTCGACGTCGTCTTCAGCGGGATGTACGTCACCGATGCGATCAGCCCGAAGTGCTCCGTCATGTTGTACTGCAGGCCCGCGTTGAACACCGGCTGCCATGACGACGACGCCTTCGCTTCCACCGATGTCGTCCCCGGCTTGCCCGCGCCCGCCGCGAGGATCGCGCCGAGGTTGTCCTGCGTCTGCTTGATGAAGTTCGTGTTGAGCTGCAGGTCGCTGAACCAGTTGTACGACACGCCGAGGCCGAGGAACGGCCGGAACTTCGCGGTCGCCTGCCCGAAGTAGTACTGCAGGATCACCGCCGGGCTCCACTGCCGCACGCTCTTCACGATCGGGTTGACCGACGCCAGCCCGATGTTCTGCGTGCCGAGCGCGCCGGCAGGTCCCGGCGGCTTGATCGTGCCCTGGCCCGACACCTTGAACACCGGCGGCACGCCCGCCACCGACGTGACCGCGATGTGGTCGGTCAGGAAGTGGCTGACCGTCAGGCCGACGGTGTCGGCGCCGCTCGTGTGCAGCCCCGTGCCCGCCGACGTGAACGACGGCGGCAGCCGCAACGGCGTGTTGATCGGCGTCGGCGCGACGTTGGTCGTCATTGGCGTGCTGCTCTGCTGCGGCATGATGTGGAACCAGCCCAGCGTGACGACGTTGCTGCCGGCGCTCTGCGCGTGCGCCGCGAGCGGCGCCAGCACGGCGGCGCCGGCCGCCGCGCGGAGAAGGGTTGTCTTCATCACGGCTTTTCCCTCCGCTTACTGGACGAATGCGCCGATCGTGAAATACGGCGTCGATCCCGCGTTGTCGAGGAAACCGAACACGCCACCCGAGAAGATGAACTTGCCGGTCGGCGACGTGCTGCTTGCGCCCGTGTGGGTCGTCGTGACCGTGCCCGGCACCTTCTGCGTGTAGTCGAGGTCGAGCACGCGCGTGAGCGACGCCTGGGACGGCTGGAACGGATCGAGCAGCGTCGCCTGGGTGTTGATCAGCGCGGTGGTCCGGTAGTTGAACTCGCTGTCGACGCCGATGTACTCGCCGTTCTGCGAACCGGCCGCGATCGCCGTCTGCGGCGCGAGGATCGAGATGCTCGATTCGTCGTCTGCGGTGAGGCCCGGCACGCCGTTGCTGTCCGGCGTCGGGTTCGGGTTCGCGACGCCCGTGCGCACGAGGATCGGCACGAGCTGGTTGCGCAGCTTGCCGACGATCATGAAGCCCTTGCCCTGCGGCGTGGCCGACAGCGTCGGCTTCAGCTGGCTCTGGTAGTTGTTCGACTGGAACGCGCCGCTGCCGTCGGCGGACAGCGCGAAGTTCGAGCCCTGCTGCGTGCACGCGCCGCCGGCGAACTGGCCGGTCGAGTCGCACTTGGTCCACGAGCCGTCCGCGTTGATCGTCACCTTCGCGTCGATCGATGCCGGCGCGAACTTCTGCGACGGCACTTCGCCGAAGCCGGTGTGGCTGTACGTGCCGGCGACCTTCGTGATGTCGGTCTCGATCGACGAGAAGCCGATGAACGGGTAGTACGGGAATTTCGTGTCGGGCACCGCGGCCTGGCCGAGCACGCCGTCGAACTGGATTTCCTTGCCGGGGATCGTGCCGCCCGCGACGCCGAAGCCGACGAAGATCCGCGCCGGGCGCGATGCGTCGAGGCTCGCGCCGTTCAGCCGGAACGCGCACTGGTTCAGCTTGTTGGTCGGCAGCAGCGTTTCCTGCGTGAGCGTGCCGCTGTCGACGGTGCCCGCGCGGGTCGGCGTGACCGTGCCGGTCGTGCGCGGCACGGCCGATTCGACGTACGTCACCTGCCAGGTCATCTTGGTCGTGTCGAGCTGGACCTTCGCGAGTTCGCCGCTGCCCGCGCCGCCCGTGAACACGGTGCTGTAGTCGAGCGTGGCGGGACAGAGCCGGTCTTCGACGAGCGGCGGCGGGTTGTCGCTGCCGCCGCCGCAGGCGGAAAGAAGGGGGGCGGCAAGGGCCGCCGCCAGAATGAGGTTGCGCTTCATGTTGCTCCTCCAGATTTGTCTTGTACGGCGGCCAGCTCCCTGTCGGCCGCTTCTGTTCGTCGTGCTCGTCCTGCTCGCGCCGTGCCGCGCGCGTCGTGCGTTACGCGACGGCGGACGGGCCGCCGCCGCGTCCCCGTTCGCTACTTGCTGATCTGCGCGCCCACGCCGAAGTACGGTGTCGACGAAGTCGTCGAGTTCGCCGACGTCGACGTGACGCCGCCGTTCACCGTGCCCTGGATCAGTGCCGCGTACAGGCCGCCCGTCGCGATCACCACGCCCGATGCGGACGGGTAGTTCGTGCCGGACGGCGGCCTCGGTGTCGTCGTCGCGTTCAGCAGGCCCGGCGTCGTCTGGCCGTAGTCGAGCGTGAAACCGTCTTCCTCGACCTGCGTGGACGGATTGATGAACGACGCGTTGCCGCCGCGGATCAGCGCGGCCGTGTACTTGAAGTTCGAGTCCGCGCCCGCGTAGCCGCCGTCGATCGTGCCCGACTGGATCGCCGTCGCCGCACCGAGCACCGCGATGCCCGATTCGTCGTCGACCTGCGCGTCGACGTGCAGCGGCGGCGTGCCGAGGTTCACGTTGCCCGTGCGCACGATCACCGGCACCGTCGCGCCGTTGAGCTGGCCGATCACCATGTGCGCGGTCGCCGACTTGCCGGTCGCGCCGACGATCGGCAATTGCGTCTGCGGCAGCGTCTGCGGCGCCTTCGTGCTGTCGAAGTAGCCGCCGTTCGCGCTCGTCTTCCACGGGTCGCCGGTCGTCTGGCAGCCGCCCGAGCCGCTCGACGTGCACGCGCCGTTCGCATCGAACGTCTCGCTCGAATTCGTGCCCTTCGTCGCGTAGTCGCCCGACGGCACGAGGTGGTAGATCAGCGCGTTGTACGTGCCCGGCAGCTTCGACAGGTCGGTCGTCGTGTTCGCGAAGCCGAGGAACGGATAGAAGTCGAAATGACGGTTGGGCACCTTGCCGACGTCCTTTGCCACCACGATCGGGCCGACGGCGATCGTCAGTCCGTCGTACTGGATCGTCGCGCCCGGAATGCCGCCGCCCGCGACGCCCATGCCGACCAGCAGCATCGGCGGGTTCGCCTGGTTGAAGTCGGCGGCCGTCGAATAGGTCGAGCCGTCCGGCGCGGGGCCCGTGCCCGGCGTGAGGACGAATGCGCAACGCGTCTGCTCGGCGGTCGGCAGCGTGCCGGTCGGCGGGTGGATGACCTTGCCGGTGATGGTCGTGCCGACGCGGCTCGGCGTGACGGTGCCCGTCTTCAGCGGAATCGGCGATTCGAGCCACTTGAGCGTGTACGTCATCGCGACCGCGTCGATGTTGACGCTGACGATCTCGCCGCTACCGGCGCCGCCGAGATACGTGCTCTTCACGATGTCGGCGTTGGCCGGGCACAGCGCGCCGTTGATGGGCTGCGACGGCGGCGGCCCTTGCGTGCCGCAACTCGATCCGGAACATTGGGGCGCGTTGATCGGCGCGAGCGCGCCGCCGGAGTCCCCTCCACCACATGCAACCAGGAAAGGGGCGATGGCAAAGGCCGTTGCCACCCCCTTCGATAAGGCGTGCGACATGCCGCTGTCTCCAATCGTTTAATTGTGCGAGCTAATGTCGCTGCCTGGGTTTTTGCTGTCAATTGATGAACCCGTCTAAAAAAGGCGATTGAAACGGGAATCGTGTTTTGAGTCCTTGTCTGACATGGCATTCGGTAAGAATTTAAACGTGCGGCAGGCCGAGAAAAGCTTCCTGAGTGGGGGGTGCGCGACGCCCGGCACGCTCTCGGCGCGCCTTCCTGCGGATAACGGCAGCGTTTAAAGCGACGGTATCCGGTTTATCCCTATTCGGGATTGACTGGAGCAGGATCGGGGAATTTAATTCGCCGGTAATCGCGCAATGGAAAGCTTGTAAATATTTGTAAATGCGCGATCAGGGATTTTTTATTTATTGCCTGATATGGATAAATAAAAAGCCGGCCACTGGCCGGCTTTGCATTGCATGCGATGCTGAATCAGCGTTTGAGACCTGCGTCCTCGGCCGCGCCGATGTTCAGGTTCATGCACTGGATCGCGGCGCCCGACGCGCCCTTGCCGAGGTTGTCGAGGCGCGCGACCGTGACGAAGCGCTCGGCATTGCCGAACACGAACAGGTCGACACGGTTCGTATCGTTGTTCGCCTGTACGTCGAAGAAGCCGCCGTCGAGGTTCGCGTCCGCATCGAACGGTGCGACGCGCACGAACGCTTCGTCCGCGTAGTACTCGGCGAACACACGCTGCACGTCCTGCGGCGTGGCGCGCTTCGCGAGCTGCTCGGGCGTGAAGTAGGTCGTCACCGCGAGCCCCTTCAGGAACGGGCCGACGATCGGCGTGAAGATCGGTGCGTTCGCGAGGCCCGTGTGCGCGGCCATTTCCGGAAGGTGTTTGTGCGTGAGGCCGAGCGCATACGGGCGCGGGCTCGCGAGCTTGCCGCCGGGCGCCGCGCTTTCGTATTCGGCGATCATCGACTTGCCGCCGCCGCTGTAGCCGGTGATCGAGTAGCTGTGCGCGGCGAACGTCGGCGCGACGATCCCTGCGTCGACGAGCGGGCGCATCGCGAGCACGAACGCCGAGGCGTGGCAGCCGGGCACGGCGATGCGCTTCGACGTCCGAATCTTCTCGCGCTGCGCGCGGGTCAGCTCGGGCAGGCCGTAGGCCCAGTCGGCGCTCGTGCGGAATGCGGTGCTCGCGTCGATCAGCGTCGTGTTCGGGTTCTCGACGAGCGAGGCCGATTCGCGCGACGCGACGTCCGGCAGGCACAGGAACGTGACGTCCGACGCGTTGATCAGGCGGCGGCGCTCGTCGACGTCCTTGCGCTTCGCTTCATCGATACGCAGGATCTCGATGTCGTTGCGTGCCGACAGGTATTCGAAGATCTTGAGGCCGGTCGTGCCTTCCTGGCCGTCGACAAAAACTTTGGTGCTCATTTCGCTCTCACTGGATGAAACGCGGGCCCGCGCCCGGAAACCGCCATTTTAAGACGTCATCCGGCGGGTCTGCGCCGCGCGGGGCGAAAAAAGACGGCCGCCGGCCGTCTTGTGTCCCTTTGCGACGCCCGCCGGTGCGGGCGTCAGGGGCGTGTTCAGCGGGCGCCGGCGTCCCTGCGTGCGGTCGCTTCGGCCACGCGCCGGCCGAATGCCTTGCCGGTCTCGAGGTCGCCCGGCAGCGGGCCTTCGTCGGGCGTCGCGTCGGCCGGCGATTGCGCGAGCAGGCCCGTGGAGCCGCCGAGGTAGTTGATGTCGTTGCGCGTGGCCGCCTTCGAGTTGGCCGGCATCAGGCTCGTGCCGACCCATACCATCCCGTGCTGCATCGCCAGCGTGACGAAATATTGAATCGTCGAGAACTTGTCGCCGTTCATCGTCGCGGAGTTCGTGAAGCCCGCGGCGACCTTGTCCTTCCACTTCTGCGTGAACCACGCTTTCGACGTGGCATCGGCGAATTGCTTGAACTGCGCCGACGGGCCGCCCATGTAGGTCGGCGCGCCGAAGATGATCGCGTCGGCCGCGTCGAGGGCGGCCCAGCCCGCGTCGTCGAGGTCGCCGACGGCGATCAGGCGCACGTTCGCGCCTGCGTCCTGCGCGCCGGCATGCACGGCCTCGGCCAGTTTCTGCGTGTGACCGTAGCCGCTGTGATAGACGATGACGATGTTCGACATGAAGCGTTCTCCGGAAAGGGACGGGAACGGCGGACCGCAGGCTCGCCGCGTCACGCGCCGCCTGCCGGCGGCGCGACGGTCGCGCGGCAGGAATTGCCGCGGCCGGTGACGACGAGTCTAGCAAGCCGAAATGACGAGACAACGTGCGCGCGCGGCGCACTGAAATTCGCGGCGGACGGCCATCGCGGCGGCGCCGTCTGGCGGCGCATGGCGCCGCTACTGGCCGTAAGTGACCGTGAATTGCGCGGTGCCGATCGCCAGCGTGCCGATCTCGTGCTCGAACATCGGCGCGGGGCGGCCCTGCGACACGCGCAGGTCGGTGCCTTTCAGCGCGTAGACGGTGATCACGTAGCGGTGCGGCTTGCCGGGCGGCGGGCACGGGCCGCCGTAGCCGTCGCTGCCGAAGTCGTTGCGCGCCTCGCTCGCGCCGATGCGCCGCAGGAAGCCGGATGCGCTCGCGTCGGCCGGCAGGCTCGTGACGGTGGCCGGGATGCCCGCGACGGCCCAGTGCCACCAGCCGTGGCCGGGCGCATCGGGATCGAAGATCGTGACCGCATAGCCGCGCGTGCCGGCCGGCGGGTTGTGCCATGCGAGCTGCGGCGAGCGGTTCGCGCCCTTGCAGTCGCCGCGGTCGAATACGTTCGCGGCGCGCACGCGCCCGCCGGGCGTCAGGTCGTCGCTCGTCACGGTGAACGGGCTTTCCGCGTGTGCGGGCAGCGCCGCGAGCACGGCGGCGCAGAGCAGGACGAAGCGGATGGACGGAGACGGGTGACCCGATGGCGCAGGCGGAGTGGTCCGGCGATCCACACGCATATGGCGCTTCTCCCGTCACGTGGGCCGGCCCGATGCTCCCGGCGTTGTTGGCGTTGTGTGTTGCCCGCGCAGCTGATGGCGGCGATGGTTCAAGTCTAGCATTAGGGTTCGATGAACGACGCACGCCGCAGCCCGCGATTGCGCCCGGTCATCGTGCGGATCGGCGGACGAAAAAAAACCGCCCGCGATCGGGCGGGCGGTTTTTTCGGCCAGGACGCCGGCATGCAGGCCGGCGCGGCGTCATTCCTTCGGGGCCGTCGCGCCGCCGTGCGCCGCCGACCACTCGGCCGGCGCGTGCAGGAATTTCTCGACTTCGTCGAGCGTCTTCGTTTCGAAGTAGCCGGAGGCCTTCGCGACGCGCAGCACGTCCCACCACGTCGCCAGCGCATGCAGGTCGACGTCGATATCCTTCAGGACCGACACGCTTTCCTTGAAGATGTTGTAGTGGAACAGCACGAAGCAGTGGTTCACCGTCGCGCCCGCGGTGCGCAGCGCGTTGACGAAGTTGATCTTGCTGCGGCTGTCGGTCGTCAGGTCTTCCACCAGCAGCACGCGCGAGCCTTCTTCCAGATGGCCTTCGATCTGCGCGTTGCGGCCGAAACCCTTCGGCTTCTTGCGCACGTACTGCATCGGCACCATCATCCGGTCCGCGATCCAGGCCGCGAACGGGATGCCGGCCGTCTCGCCGCCCGCCACCGCGTCGATCTGCTCGAAGCCGATGTCGCGCGTGATCGTCGTTTCCGCCATTTCCATCAGCGCCCGGCGCACGCGCGGGTACGAGATCAGCTTGCGGCAGTCGATATAGACGGGGCTTGCCCAGCCGGACGTGAAGATGAACGGTTTTTCGGCGTTGAAGTGCACCGCCTGCACTTCGAGCAGGATTTTGGCGGTCGTATCCGAGATCGACTGACGATCGTAGCCTGTCATGGGCATTCCTTGGGTGATGAGCGAGGAGCGGGCGCGGGCCCGGTGGCGCAGCAAGGGGAACCTGCCCAGGGGGCCGGGGCGCGATCGGAGGACCAATCGCATCGCTGCGCGCGTAGCCGGCTATTTTACCCGATTCAGGCCGGTTTTCGGCGGAATTCGCGCAGGTTCGCGTGGCCCCTCACCACCGGCGAAACAAACGGGGCGCGACCGACCCGGTGCCGATGCCCGGGATGCGGCGCTGCACCAACGGGCGTCATTTAGGGGGTGTACACTAGGCGACCCTTAGAAATCGTTCAGTACTTTGTACTTTCCTCTTGCCACCCGCCAAGGTTCGATGGCGTGCCGACCCGGCGCGTCGCGTGCCGTCTCGCAGTCGACCACCCCCTCGATTCAAGCAGACGCGGCCGAAGGTGCTGTGTACTGAGCCGTCAATATTTCGCATGTCTCTCGCAGGTCAATCATGGACGAACAACTGAAGCAGGCCGCTCTCGCTTATCACCTGAATCCGAAACCCGGCAAGATTTCGGTCACCCCCACCAAGCCGCTGTCGAACCAGCTCGATCTGTCGCTCGCGTATTCGCCGGGCGTCGCCGCCGCGTGCGAGGCGATCCACGCCGATCCGCTCGACGCGCAGAAGTACACGTCGCGCGGCAACCTGGTCGGCGTGATCACGAACGGCACGGCCGTGCTCGGCCTCGGCAACATCGGCCCGCTCGCCGCGAAACCGGTGATGGAAGGCAAGGGCTGCCTCTTCAAGAAATTCGCGGGCATCGACGTGTTCGACATCGAGCTGTCGGAGTCCGACCCCGACAAGCTCGTCGAGGCGATCGCGATGCTCGAGCCGACGCTCGGCGGCATCAACCTCGAGGACATCAAGGCGCCGGAATGCTTCTACATCGAGCAGAAGCTGCGCGAGCGCATGAAGATCCCCGTCTTCCACGATGACCAGCATGGCACCGCGATCATCGCGTCGGCCGCGATCCTGAACGGCCTGAAGGTCGTCGGCAAGAAGCTGTCCGACGTGAAGCTCGTGTGCTCGGGCGCCGGCGCCGCGGCCATCGCGTGCCTGGACCTGCTGGTGAACCTCGGCCTGACGAAGTCGAACATCCTGGTCGCCGATTCGAAGGGCGTGATCTACGAAGGGCGCGGCAACCTCGACCCGTCGAAGCAGCGCTACGCGGCCACCACCGACGCGCGCACGCTTGCCGACGCGATCGTCGGCGCGGACGTGTTCCTCGGCTGCTCGAGCGCGGGCGTGCTGAAGCAGGACATGGTCAAGACGATGGGCGAGCGCCCGCTGATCCTGGCGCTCGCGAATCCGGAACCGGAAATCCGCCCGGAAGACGCGAAGGCCGTGCGCCCGGACGCGATCGTCGCGACCGGCCGTTCGGACTACCCGAACCAGGTCAACAACGTGCTGTGCTTCCCGTTCATCTTCCGCGGCGCGCTCGACGTCGGCGCGACGACGATCACGGAAGAAATGAAGCTCGCGTGCGTGCGCGCGATCGCCGAGCTGGCGCAAGAAACCGACCAGAGCGAGGAAGTCGCGAAGGCGTACGAAGGCCACTCGCTCGAATTCGGGCCGGATTACCTGATCCCGAAGCCGTTCGACCCGCGCCTGATCATCAAGATCGCGCCGGCCGTCGCGCAAGCCGCGATGGATTCGGGTGTCGCCACGCGCCCGATCCAGGACATGGACGCGTACCGTGAGCAACTCGGCGCGACCGTCTACCGCACCGGCATGGTGATGCGCCCGGTGTTCGCGACCGCGAAGCAGAAGCAGGCCCGCATCGTGTTCGCCGAGGGCGAGGACGAGCGCGTGCTGCGCGCCGCGCAGTTCGTGCTGCAGGAAAAGATCGCCAGGCCGATCATCGTCGGCCGTCCGTCGGTCGTCGACATGCGCCTGCAGAAGATCGGCTCGAAGCTGAAGGCCGGCGTCGATTTCGAAATCGTCGATCCGGAAGACGATGCGCGCTACCACCGCTACTGGCAGGCGTATCAGGAAATCGGCGCGCGCGACGGCGTGACGCCGGAAGTCGCGAAGGCCGCGATGCGCAAGTTCAACACGCTGATCGGCACGATGCTCGTGCACCTGGGCGACGCGGACGGGATGATCTGCGGGATGATCGACACGTTCCACAGCCACCTGAAGTTCATCGAGCAGGTGCTGGGCCGCGCGAAGGGCGCCGAGCACTTCGCCGCGATGAACCTGCTGATGCTGCCGGGCCGCAACCTGTTCGTGTGCGACACGTACGTGAACGAGCTGCCGAGCGCCGAACAGCTGGCCGACATGACGATCCAGGCCGCGGCCGAGATCGAGCGTTTCGGCATCGCGCCGAAGGCCGCGCTGCTGTCGAACTCGAACTTCGGCAGCGCGCCGTCGGCGTCGTCGCGCCGGATGGGCGAGGCCCGCAAGCTGATCGTCGAACGCGCACCGAACCTGGAAGTCGACGGTGAAATGCACGGCGACGCGGCACTGTCGGAAGTGATCCGCAAGCAGGCGTTCCCGGGCACGACGCTGTCGGGCGAAGCGAACCTGCTGATCATGCCGAACGTCGAGGCGGCGAACATCGCGTACAACCTGCTGAAGATGGTCGGCGGCGAAGGCGTGACGGTCGGCCCGTTCCTGCTCGGCGCGGCGAAGCCGGTCCACATCCTGACGCCGGCCGCGACCGTGCGCCGGATCATCAACATGACGGCCGTTGCCGCCGCGAACGTGAACACGAAGTAAGTTCGCGCCCGCGTGTGCCGCGCTCGATGCGCGGCGCAATGAAAAACGCCACGGAACCTGCGTTCCGTGGCGTTTTTTTTCGCATGAACCGCAACGGCGGGGCGGGCGGGGCGTCCCGAGCGCGAACGCCTCGCCCGCCGCGTCCCGTTACGCGACCTGCTGGTGCGACTGGCCGCCTGCCGGCGAACGCCACTTCGTCAGCAGCGTGTCCCACTTCCGGCGTACCGCGCGCAGGTTGTTCTCCTTCACGTGGCCGTAGCCGCGAATGCCGTCCGGCAGCGCCGCGAGCTCGAGCGCGAGCGGGCGGTTGGCCGCGTTCAGTTTGCCGAGCACCTCGCCGATCAGCGCTTCGTACTCGCCGATCAGCGCGCGCTCGGTGCGGCGCTCCTCGGTGCGGCCGAACGGATCGAGCGCCGTGCCGCGCAGGAACTTCGCTTTCGCGAGCAGCCGGAACGCCGACATCATCCACGGGCCGTACGCCTTCTTCACGAGATGGCCGTGAGCATCCGTCTTCGCGAACAGCGGCGGCGCGAGGTGGAATTTCAGCTTCCAGTCGCCTTCGAACTGCGCGCTCAGGCGCGCGAGGAACGCGGGGTCGGACTGCAGTCGCGCGACCTCGTATTCGTCCTTGTACGCCATCAGCTTGAACAGGTTGCGCGCGACCGCTTCGGTCAGTTGCTCCTGCACCGTGTCGCCGTCCGCCAGCGCGCGTTCGGCGGCGCGCACCTTGTCGACGAAGGCCGCATAACGCGAGGCGTACGCGGCATCCTGGTACGCGGTGAGGAATTCCACACGCTTCGCGATCAACGCGTCGACCGCCTTCTTCGTGTGCAGCGCGATCACCGTGGCGCCTTGCGCGGGACGTGCGTCGCCGGCCGCGGCCTGCTTCACGCTGGCGAGGTCGTACGCGGCGCGGCGGCCCCAGTCGAATGCCGCACGGTTCTTCTCGACCGACACCGCATTCAACTCGATCGCACGTTCGAGCGACGCGAGCGTGAGCGGCAGCCAGCCTTTCTGCCACGCGTAGCCGAGCACGAACGGGTTCGTGTAGATCGCGTCGCCGAGCAGCGCGACCGCGAAGCGGTTCGCGTCGATGAAGTCGACCGCGGCGCCTGCCGCCGCGCGGATGTCGTTCTCCGCGGACAGCCCCGGGAATGCCCAGTTCGGGTTCTTGATGAACTCGGCGGTCGGCGTCTGCGCGCTGTTGACGACCACGCGCGTCGTGTCGTGCCGCATCCGCGACGTGCACTCGTCGCCGGCCGTGACGATCGCGTCGCAGCCGATCACGAGGTCGGCTTCGCCCATCGCGATCCGCGTCGCATGGATGTCGGTCGGCGCGTGCGAGATCTGCACGTGGCTCATCACGGCGCCGCCCTTCTGCGCGAGGCCGGTGACGTCGAGCACGGTCACGCCCTTGTTTTCCAGATGCGCGGCCATCCCGAGCAGCGCGCCGATCGTGACGACGCCCGTGCCGCCGACGCCCGTCACGAGCACGCCGTACGCACGGTCGATCTCGGGCAGCGTCGGTTCCGGGATCGGCGGCAGCGCGTTGCCGTCGACCGAAACCGCCTTCGGCTTCTTCAACTGGCCGCCCTCGACCGTGACGAAGCTCGGGCAGAAGCCCTTCACGCACGAGAAATCCTTGTTGCAGCTCGACTGGTTGATCTGGCGCTTCGTGCCGAATTCGGTTTCCAGCGGCTCGACCGACAGGCAGTTCGACTGCACCGAGCAGTCGCCGCAGCCTTCGCACACCGCGTCGTTGATCACGACGCGTTTGGCCGGATCCGGATACGTGCCGCGCTTGCGGCGACGGCGCTTCTCGGTCGCGCAGGTCTGGTCGTAGATCAGGATCGTCGTGCCTTCGATCTCGCGCAGCTCGCGCTGCACATCGTCGAGCTGATCGCGGTGATGGACCGTCACGCCCGGCGCGAGCAGCGCCTTCTGGCTGTCGTACTTCTCCGGCTCGTCGGTCACGATCACGATCTTCTTCGCGCCTTCGGACGCGAGCTGGTGCGTGATCTGCGGCACCGTCAGCACGCCGTCGACCGGCTGGCCGCCCGTCATCGCGACGGCGTCGTTGTAGAGGATCTTGTAGGTGATGTTCGCCTTCGACGAAATCGCCGCGCGCACGGCCAGCAGGCCCGAGTGGAAGTAGGTGCCGTCGCCGAGGTTCGCGAACACGTGCTTCTCGTCCGTGAACGGCGCCTGGCCGATCCACGGCACGCCTTCGCCTCCCATCTGGCTGAAGGTGCTCGTGCTGCGGTCCATCCACACGGTCATGTAGTGGCAGCCGATGCCGGCGATCGCCCGCGAGCCTTCCGGCACGTTGGTCGACGTGTTGTGCGGGCAGCCCGAGCAGAACCACGGCTTGCGCTCGGTCTGCACATGCGGCTTCGCGAGCGCCATTTCCTTCGCGTTGATCACCGCGAGCCGCGCGGCGATGCGCGCGCGCACGTCGGACGGCAGCTCGAACTTCTCGAGGCGCGTCGCGATCGCCTTCGCGATGATCGCCGGCGACAGTTCGTAGTGCGCGGGCAGCAGCCAGTTGCCCATCGGCACCGACCATTCGCCGCCGGCGCCGTCCTTCTCGTCGAACTTGCCGAACACGCGCGGGCGCTGGCCGTCCGGCCAGTTGTACAGCTCTTCCTTGATCGCGTATTCGAGAATCTGGCGCTTTTCCTCGACGACCAGGATTTCGTCGAGGCCGCGCGCGAACGCCTGCGCGCCCTGTGCTTCGAGCGGCCATACGCAGCCGACCTTGTAGAGCCGGATGCCGATCCGCGCGCAGGTGTCGTCGTCGAGGCCGAGATCGGTCAGCGCCTGGCGCACGTCGAGATACGCCTTGCCGCCCGTCATGATCCCGAAGCGCGCGTTCGGCGAATCGATCTCGATCCGGTCGAGCTTGTTCGCGCGCACATAAGCGAGCGCGGCATACCACTTGTAGTCGAGCAGCCGCGCTTCCTGCACGAGCGGCGGGTCGGGCCAGCGGATGTTCAGCCCGCCTTCCGGCAGGATGAAATCGGTCGGCAGCACGATCTCGGTGCGATGCGGGTCGATGTCGACCGACGCCGACGATTCGACGACGTCCGTCACGCACTTGAGCGCGACCCACAGGCCCGAGTAGCGGCTCATCGCCCAGCCGTGCAGGCCGAAATCGAGATATTCCTGCACGTTGGACGGGAACAGCACGGGCAGGCCGCACGCCTTGAAGATGTGTTCGGACTGGTGCGCGAGCGTCGACGATTTCGCCGCGTGGTCGTCGCCGGCGAGCACCAGCACGCCGCCGTGCTGCGACGAGCCGGCCGAGTTCGCGTGCTTGAAGACGTCGCCGGTGCGGTCGACGCCCGGGCCCTTGCCGTACCACATGCCGAACACGCCGTCGTGCTTCGCGCCGGGGTACAGGTTCACCTGCTGCGAGCCCCATACGGCGGTGGCGGCGAGATCTTCGTTGAGGCCGGGCTGGAAGACGATCTGGTGGGCCGCCAGATGCTGCTTGGCTTTCCAGAGCGACAGATCGAGGCCGCCGAGCGGCGAGCCGCGGTAGCCGGAGATGAAGCCGGCCGTATTGAGACCGGCGGCGCGGTCGCGTTCCTGCTGGAGCATCGGCAGGCGCACGAGGGCCTGGATGCCGCTCATGTACGCGCGACCGCGCTCGAGTGTGTATTTGTCGTCAAGCGTGACGGACTTCAGCGCGGCTTCTAGCGACGCGCGTTGGTCTGCGTCTAGCGGGGCATTCATTAACTGTCTCCTCCACCCGGTCTGGGATCACCAAAACTTCGGTTGCGTCGGCATCTTTTGGATGCGTCGGCAGTGGCCGGCATGTTCGCCGGTTTTAAGCGATGGTAGCACTGGGGCAAACCCGCCGCCCATCGGTTCGAATGCGGTTGGAAGGCAGGTGGAATGGCGACGGCGCACCGAAAAAAGGGGCGTGATGATGCGTTACATCATGTAAAAGCATGTAAAGCCGCGTCCATCTGCGAGCAAATGCCGTTAATCTTGTCGGCCTGCCGGAGGTGCCCGGTCGCGTTGGCTCGTTTCGACGCAATCGGGGAGGCGCCGGCAGTTTTACAGGAGGTGCAATGAACACACGTCATATCCAGAGTTTCCTGATCGTGTCCGCCGCGTTTTTCGCAATGACCGGCCCGGTGCGCGCGCAAGGCGCGAGCGCACTGGCGGCAGCCGGCGCGCAGATGCGTCAGATCGCGCCGGCCCAGGACGCCGCCGCGCAGCCGTCGGCCGAGCGCGCCGTCGAGTCGAAGGCGAACGCGCGTTGATCCGGTCGCGCGGCCGGCAGGCCGCGCCGGAATGAGAGAAGGGCGGGAATCCTCGGATTCCCGCCCTTTTTCTTTGCGCCGCCGGATCGTGCGGCCGGCCCGGTTGCCCGAGGCCGCCGCTTGCCGAGTGCGTCAGGCCTTGTCCTGCACGACGCCGCGGCGGATCTGGTCGAGTTCGATCGACTCGAACAGCGCCTTGAAGTTGCCTTCGCCGAAGCCCTGGTTGCCCTTGCGCTGGATGATCTCGAAGAAGATCGGCCCGATCTGGTTCTCGGTGAAGATCTGCAGCAGCAGGTCGTCGCGCGCGCCGTCGATCAGGATCTTGCGCTTCTTCAGTTCGTCCAGCGATTCGCCGTGGTTCGGCACGCGGCGGTCGACCAGCTCGTAATACGTGTCGATCGTGTCGAGCAGTTTCACTTCCTTGCTGCGCAGGCCGTCGACCGCCTGGTAGATGTCGCTCGCGCCGAGCGCGATGTGCTGGATCCCTTCGCCGTGGTACGCGTCCAGGTATTCCTGGATCTGGCCCGCCGTTTCCGAGCCTTCCTCGTTGATCGGGATGCGGATCTTGCCGCACGGCGACGTCATCGCCTTCGACTTCACGCCCGTCACCTTGCCTTCGATGTCGAAGTAACGCACTTCGCGGAAGTTGAACAGGCGCTCGTAGAACTCGGCCCATTCCTGCATGCGGCCGCGGTGCACGTTGTGCGTCAGGTGGTCGATGTAGGTCAGGCCGTGGCCGACCGGGTTCGGGTTCGCGCCGGCGATCGGCTCGAAGTCGACGTCATAGATGCTGATGTCGCCGATCGCGCCCGGCTGCGCGCCGTTCTTGCCGCGCCAGCGGTCGACGAAATAGATCAGCGAATCGCCGATGCCCTTGATCGCCGGGATGTTCAGCTCCATCGGGCCCGTCTTGTTGTCGAAGCCCCACGCGCCGAGGTCGAGCGCGCGCTGGTACGCCTTCGCGGCGTCCTGCACGCGGAATGCGATCGCGCAGATCGACGGGCCGTGCAGGCGCGCGAAGCGTTGCGCGAACGAGTCGGGTTCGGCGTTGATGATGAAGTTGATGTCGCCCTGGCGGTACACCGTCACGTCCTTGTGGCGGTGGCGTGCGATCGCGGTGAAACCCATCCGCTCGAACAGTTGTCCGAGCGCTTTCGGGTCCGGCGCCGTGTATTCGATGAATTCGAAGCCGTCGGTGCCGACGGGGTTGTCCCAGTTGGGGATCTGCATGTCGTGTCTCCTGTGCGGGGCGGTCGGCCCGGGGCGACGTCCGCCTGCCTGGCCTGGTTCGATGTCGACGGCCGCACATGCCCGGGCGTGCGCGGCGAATCGATACATGCGACAGAGTGTAGCGGGCGGGCACGAGCGGAAACTTGCGAACTTAATCGCCGCTCCCTACGATGACGCAATTTCCAGCCTTGAAACAATCATTGGAGGGCAGAAGATGGCGCAAGCCGAACTGGATGCCATCGACCGGCGGATTCTCGCGATTCTTCAGGAGAACGGGCGCCTGTCGAACCAGGAGATCGCCGAGCGCGTGAACCTGTCGCCGAGCCCGTGCCTGCGGCGGATCCGGCGGCTCGAGGAGATCGGCGTGATCACCGGTTATGTCGCGCTGCTGAACCCGCAGAAGCTCGGGCTCGACCTGCTCGCGTACGTGAGCGTGCGGCTCGAGAAGCGCGGCGGCCTGGCGCCGATGCGGGTCGACGAGACGTCGGCGCGCGCGGGCGCGACCCATGCGGAGCTGTTCCGCGCGGCCGTGCAGACCTGGCCGGAAGTGGTCGCGTGCCACGCGATGACGGGGGACATGGATTACCTGCTGCGCGTGCAGGTGGAGGACATGGCGCATTTCTCCCGCTTCGTGCAGGAGCATTTGCTGCATCACCCGTCGGTGATCGACGTGAAGACGAGCTTTTCGCTCGAATGCTTCAAGGAGACGACGGCGTTGCCGATTCGCTCGGTGCGCTAGTGTGGAGGAAAGGGCGGGAACCGGGCGCGCCGCTGGCGCACCCGGCCGGCCGATGTCAGGCCGTCAGTGCGGCGGGCATCAGCGATTCGATGAACTTCGTCGTGCGGCGCGCCTGGCGCTTCATCGCGTAGTCGAACACCGCGGCCTGTTCCTGCAGCATCTCGGCGATGATCGTCGAGTGGTCGGCCGGCGGCAGCGACAGGTACGCATCGGCTTCGCCGTACGCGTACTCGATCCGCATCCCGGACTTCTTCGCGATGTGCATCATCGTCGCGTTACGCGACAGGCAATGCATGTACAGCATCGTCACGTGCGTATTGCGGCTGCGGATCGCCGCGCGCTCGAACAGCTTCGAGCCGACGCCGCGGCCGCGTGCGCTTTCGAGCACCGACACGCCGAATTCGGCCGTGCGCTTGTCGCCCTCGGCCGGCAGGTAGGCCAGGTGGCCGACGCCGATCAGTTCGAGGTCGTGGTCGAACACGCCGAACACGGTGTCGCGACCGAAGTCGATCGTGCGGACATAGTTCTCGATCACGTGGTCGGGCACCATCTGGCCGAAGCGCAGCAGGCGGTCCTCTTCGCCGAGCGAGAGAAAGTGGGTGAGCATCTGCTCACGGTCTTTGGAAGCCAGTTCCCTGACGAGAACCGGCGCACTGCCGACCGTGCCGGCGACTGCGGCGGGGCCGTTGAATTGCGTGTTCATCGTGGGTTCCTCAGTGTGTGGCTGCACAAGCGGGTTGTGCAATGCAACAGCATTTTACCCGACAGGGGTTGGGGAAAACCCGTATTTGACGTTGTTTGTGCCGAGGAGAAATTCTAAACCCGCTTAGTTCATTTGCTATCTATTTGATTTTTAACGGATTTAAAATTCATCATATGAAACGCGCGACGGGCGATCGCAGTGTACCCATCACGCAACGCATGCTGCTGCGCGGCAATCAGGCCGCCGTCGACAGCCCGCGTTCGATCAGGTCGATCACCTGCTCCGCGAAGTCGCGATAGCCGAGGCGGCCGCCCGGCTTCAGCCACGTGAACGTCCAGTTGATCATTCCGAACACCATCATCGTCACCGATGTCTGGTTTTCCTTCGAGATGCGGTCCGGGTACGCGCGGGCGAGCTGCCGCGTGAATGCCGCGACGATGTCGCGCTGGCGGTCGAGCACGATTTCGCGCTGCGCGTCCTCGAGATACTTCACGTCGTTGAGCAGCGCGACGTGCCGGCTGTGCGACGTCTCGTATTCGGCGAGGAACGCGCGCACGAGCTCGGCGAACGCGTCGCGTTCGCTCAGGCCGCGCCGCTGGCTCGCGCCTTCGACCTCGGCGATGATCAACATCAGCCGTTTGGTATAGCGGTCGAGCAGGTCGAACAGGATCGCTTCCTTGCTCTCGTAATAGTGATAGAGGCGTGCCTTCGACGTGCCGCTCGCGGTCGCGAGATCGGACATCGACGTGCTCGGATAGCTCGTCTGCGCGAATTTCTCGGCGGCCAGATCGAGGATCTGTTCGCGCTGGGATTCGTGGTCGGGCGCTCGGGTACGGGCCATGGTCGAATGGGGAAGATTAGCGGTGCGCGAAAGCCGCGCGGGCTGCGCGCACCTGCGTGGAAGAGAGGGCGTCGGGCGCGTCGTCCTGCAACTCGAGCCGGCCGGCTGCCGCCAGTGCGCGGCAGCGCCACCAGGCGATCGAATCGCTGACGAACAGTCCGCCGCGGTCGGCGGCGGCCATGATGCTGCCGACGAGGCGCCGCGCGGGCAGCCAGTCGGTTTC
This sequence comes from Burkholderia sp. YHN3-13, assembly GCF_055810675.1. Classification (NCBI taxonomy): domain Bacteria; kingdom Pseudomonadati; phylum Pseudomonadota; class Betaproteobacteria; order Burkholderiales; family Burkholderiaceae; genus Burkholderia; species Burkholderia sp. YHN3-13. The sequence continues at coordinate 138,523 of NZ_JBVVNQ010000018.1, forward strand.
GGCGTGCGAGACGATCAGCGCGTCGAGATCGGCATAGTAGCCGCTCTTGATCGTGTTGCTGACCCAGTAGCGCAGTTCGGCGTTCAGGTGTTTCGCCTCCTGCCATTCGAGTGCGAGGCGGCCGATGCGCAGCACCGAGACCGGCGCGGCCGCCGGGCGTTTGCGCGCCAGTTCCGCGGGCGAGAACATCCCGGTCGAGCATGCCTGGTCGGTGCGCGACAGCGCCCTGCGCTGCGCCGGGTCGAAATCGGCGGCCGACAGCCGTACCTCGTTCAGGCGCTGCGGCACGTTGCGCAGGTGGTAGGCGACGCGGCGCAGCAGCAGCTTGTCGCCGACGCTCGGCGCGTGCCATACGACCACCTGGCCCGTGTCCATCGCGAGTTGGTCGAGACGCGCGAATTCGCCCTCGATTTCCGCGTTCCAGTCGGGGATCTGGTCGCCGAGCACGTCGTGCCAGAAGGCGGCGCGCGTGTCGGGCGTCTCGTCGGCGCCCTTGAGCGGTCCGACGCCGAGATCGTCGAGCAAACCGACGACGTGCTCGTCGCGCCCGGCTTGCGCGAGTGCCTCGCGCAGCGACGCGGCGGCGGTGCCGCCCTGAATCACATGAATGGTACTCATCGGCCTGTCGTCAACAAAAGAAAACCGCCGGCCGGGCGGACGTCGCGATGTCCAGCCGGCCGGCGGCCCCTAGTGTAAGCGAGATGTGTGACGGCGAGAAACCGCCCGGCGCCGCGGCGCAATGCCGCTCAACGCTCGTCGTAGCTCACGACGACCTTGTCGCTGATCGGGTGGCACTGGCACGTGAGCACGAAACCGTCCTTCACTTCGTGCTCCTCGAGCGTGTAGTTCTTCTCCATGAGCACCTCGCCTTCGATCACCTTCGCGCGGCACGTGCAGCACACGCCGCCCTTGCACGCGTACGGCAGCGCGAGGCCCGCGCGCAGGCCGACATCGAGCAGGCTCACGCCTTCGTACGGCAGGCGCAGCTTGCGCTTCTTGCCGTCGAGCACGATTTCGAGGTCGGCGGCCGGCGTCTGCTCGGTGATTTCGACGGCAGGTGCGCCGGCTTGCGGCAGCGGCGTGCCGAAGCGCTCGACATGCACCTTCGCCTGCGGCACGCCGGCCGCCTTCAGCGCGGCTTCCGCCGCGTCCATCATCGGCGCCGGGCCGCAGATGAATGCTTCGTCGATTGTGTCGGCGGGCGTCAGCGTGCGGAGGAATTCCGCGCATTTCGCCTGGTCGAGCACGCCGTTGAACAGCTCCACATCCTGCAGGTCGTCCGACAGCACGTGATAGAGGACGAAGCGGTTCATGTAGCGGTTCTTCAGGTCCTCGAGCTCCTCCGCGAACATGATCGCGTCGACGCTGCGGTTCCCGTAGATCAGCGTGAAGGTGCTGCGCGGCTCGAGTTCGAGCGTCGTCTTCACGATCGCGAGCACCGGCGTGATCCCCGAGCCGCCGGAAAACGCGACGTACTGCTTGCCGTGGTCGGCGTTCAGGTGCGTGAAGAAGCGGCCGTCCGGCGTCATCACGTCGATCGTGTGGCCGGGCTTCAGCGTGTCGAACGCGAAGTTCGAGAAGCGGCCGCCGCGCACGCGCTTGATGCCGATGCGCAGTTCGCCGTCGCGGTCGTAATCCGTCGTGCCGACGCAGATCGAATACGAGCGGCGCGTTTCCTCGCCGTCGATGTGGGTCTTCAGCGTGACGAACTGGCCCTGCGTGAAGCGGTACGCGTCGCGCAGCTCGGGCGGCACGTCGAACGAGACGGTGACGGCGTCGGCGGTCTCGGGCCGCACGTCGCGGATACGCAGCGGATGAAATTGCGGGGTCGCCATATTCAGTAGGGTTTGAAGTAGTCGAAGGGTTCGCGGCAGTCGACGCAGCGATACAGCGCCTTGCAGGCCGTGGACGCGAATTGCGCGAGACGCTCGGTGCGGGCGGAGCCGCAGCGCGGGCAGGCGGGCGCCGCGACCGGCCGCGGCACGAAGCGCACGACGTTTTCCCGTGGCGCGGCGCTGCCGCACTGGCCGACCGGCGGCGCGATGCCGTACGCGCGCAGCTTGTCGCGCGCCTCCTGCGTGATCCAGTCGGTCGTCCACGCGGGCGCGAGCACCGTCTCGATCCGGTGCGGCGGCAGGTCGGCGGCCTGCAGCGCGGCGGCGATGTCCTCGGCGATCTGCGACATGGCCGGGCAGCCCGAGTAGGTCGGCGTGATCACGACCTCGAGCTGGCCGTCGTCCGCGCGGCGGACGTCGCGCAGGATGCCGAGTTCGCGGATCGACACGACCGGAATCTCGGGATCGGGCACGGCTTCCAGCACGTCCCACGCGCGGGCGAGCAGCGGATCGTCGTGGCGCGCGGCGGGTGCGGCGTGGGAGGGGGCAGCGGTCTGGACGGACATCGTCGGGCTCCGTGGCGTTGGCCGGTTACCAGGTTGCGCCGGGATGCTGGCGCGCGAGGCTCTGCATTTCGGTGAGCAGGTAGCCCATGTGCTCCGAGTGCTCGCCCTGCTTGCCGGTCGTCACGTGCTTCACGGGCGCCGGCAGCGCGAGCGTCGCCTCGGCGAGCGCATCGTCCACGTCCGCGCGCCACGCGGCTTCGAGCGCGGCCGGCGCCGGGCCGATGCCCGAAGCGGCGATCGCGTTGTCGATCGCATCGGCCGCGAAGCATTCGCGCGTGTACGGCATCAGGTAGTCGAGCGCATCCTGCGCGCGGCGATGCGATGCGTCGGTGCCGTCGCCGAGACGCACGAGCCACTCGCGGGCGTGCTGCACGTGATAGCGGGTTTCCTTCACCGATTTCGCGGCGATCGCGGCGAGCTGCGTGTCGGTCGACGTTTCCAGTGCGCTCCATACGTGCAGCATCAATGCCGCGTACAGGAAGTTGCGCACGATCGTCACCGCATAGTCCTTGTCGGCGTGCGCGGTGCCGGAGACCGGGCCGTAGTGCGGCAGCTCGGCGAGCGTGAAGTTCGCGAATTCGCGCTCGGTACGGAAGTACGCGTAGTCGTCCTCGGTCTTCGTCGTGCCGTTGAGCTGACGCTCGAGCTCGGCCGCGTGCGTATACAGCATGCGCGCCTGGCCGATGAGGTCGAGGCTCATGTTGGTGAGCGCGATGTCTTCCTCGAGGATCGGGCCGTGGCCGCACCATTCGGCGTTGCGCTGACCGAGGATCAGCGCGTTGTCCGCGAGGCGCAGCACGTAGGAGAGGTGTTCGGGCGTGATCGTCATGGCGCGGGCGTTACATGTGGTTGACTTCGTCGGGCAGCGTGTAGAACGTCGGGTGACGGTAGATCTTGTCGCCCGCCGGTTCGAACAGCTCGGCCTTCTCGTTCGGGTCCGACGCGGTGATCGCCGACGACGGCACCACCCAGATGCTCACGCCTTCCTGGCGGCGCGTGTAGACGTCGCGCGCCATGCGCAGCGCCATCGTCGCGTCGGCGGCGTGCAGACTGCCGCAATGCTTGTGGTCGAGGCCCTGCTTGCTGCGCACGAACACTTCCCAGATCGGCCATTCCTTGTTCATCACTTTCTCCTGATTCCTGAATTCGGGTCTTGCCGCTCAGGCGGCGTGCTGTTCGGCGCGGGCGCGGCGCTTCGCTTCGTGCGCGAGCGCGGCTTCGCGTACCCATGCGCCGTCCTCGTGCGCTTTCACGCGGGTCGCGAGGCGTTCCTTGTTGCACGGGCCGTCGCCGTTGACCACGCGCCAGAATTCGTCCCAGTCGATCGTGCCGTAGTCGTGGTGGCCGCGCGCTTCGTTCCATTTCAGGTCGGGGTCGGGCAGCGTCACGCCGAGCACCTTCGCCTGGTCGACCGTCGCGTCGACGAATTTCTGCCGCAGGTCGTCGTTCGAGATCCGCTTGATGCCCCATTTCGCGGACTGGCTGCTATGGACCGAGTCGGCGTCGCTCGGGCCGAACATCATCAGCACCGGCCACCACCAGCGGTCCACGGCCTGCTGGACCATCGCGCGCTGGGCGTCGCTGCCCTTCATCATCGACAGCAGTGCGTCGAAACCCTGACGCTGGTGGAACGACTCTTCCTTGCACACGCGGATCATCGCGCGAGCGTAGGGGCCATACGTGCAGCGGCACAGCGGGATCTGGTTCATGATCGCGGCGCCGTCGACCAGCCAGCCGATCACGCCGACGTCGGCCCAGGTCGGCGTCGGGTAGTTGAAGATGCTCGAATATTTCGCCTTGCCGGCGTGCAGTGCGTCGATCAGCGAATCGCGCGACACGCCGAGCGTTTCGGCCGCGCTATAAAGATAGAGGCCGTGGCCGGCTTCGTCCTGGACCTTCGCGAGCAGGATCGCCTTGCGCTTCAGGCTCGGCGCGCGCGAGATCCAGTTGCCTTCCGGCAGCATGCCGACGACTTCCGAATGCGCGTGCTGCGAGATCTGGCGTACCAGCGTCTTGCGGTATGCGTCGGGCATCCAGTCCTGCGGTTCGATCTTGCCGTCGGCTGCCATCACCGCGTCGAACCGCGCCTGCTCGGGCGACTCGGCTGCGGCGTCGAGCGGTGCGACGTTGCCGGGGATGTCGAGGGATTGCGTGTACATGGCGAGACTCTCGTCCGGTTGAATGTGTGCGAAGTATAAACCAACCGACCGGTCGGTTAATAAATTTCTTGCGGATTTGCGGCGAGACTCGGGTAAACGAGGGACGTCGGGGCGCGATCGGTCGACGCAAGCGAGTTCCCGCACGTGAGCCTCGCGCCTTCTGCGGCACAATGCCCGCTTTCCGATGAGGATTTTGCCGATGTCATTCCGAAGCAGTTTCGCCGCGGCCATGCTGGGTGCGGCCGTTCTCGTGTCGCCGCTTGCTGCGTTCGCCGCGCCGGCCGGATGGGTTGCCGCGTGGGCCACCGCGCTGCAGCCGATTCCGGACCTTGCTGCGCCGCCGCCGCTCTACCGCGCGCCCGACGTGGCCGGGCGCGCCGTGCGCCAGATCGTGTACCCGACGGTGTCGGGGCGCGCCGCGCGGATTCGCGTCAGCAATGCGTACGGCCGTGCGCCGCTGGTCATCGAGGCCGCGAGCCTCGCGCGCGCCAGCGAGGGGGCCGCGCTCGCCGGCGGCGCGGTCGCGCCGGTCCGGTTCGGCGGCAAGCCGTCCGTGACGCTCGCGCCCGGCCAGGAGATCGAAAGCGATCCGGTGGCCATCGACGTGGCGTCCGCGCAGCCGTATGCGATCAGTCTCCAGATGGGGCCAAACCAGCGGATGACGGTCTGGCACCGCGTGTCGAACCAGTTCAACTATGTGTCTGCGCCGGGCGATCACGTGAGCGATCCCGGCGCCGCCGCATTCCGTACCCGTTTTACTCAATATGCCTGGGTGACCGAGCTGGCAGTCGAAACAGGTCCCGCGCGCGCCAGTATCGCCACGATCGGCGACTCGATCACCGACGGGCTGCGCTCCAGCGTGAACCGGAACCGCCGCTGGCCTGACGCACTCGCGCGCCGGCTGACGGCGTCGGGGGCCGATTCGGTCGGTGTCGTGAATCTGGGCATCAGCGGGAACCGGCTGCTCAGCGATTCCGCGTGCTACGGCACGTCGCTGGCGTCGCGGTTCGAGCGCGATGCGCTGTCGCGTGCGGGTGTGAAGGCGGCGGTCGTGCTGATCGGCATCAACGACATCAACTTCGCGGCGATGCCGCCGCGCGCGGGGCTCGATTGCGACCACCCGCATACGCAGGTGACGGCCGCGTCGCTGATCGACGGCTACCGCCGGCTGATCGAGGCGGCGCACCGCCAGGGCGTGAAGGTTTACGGCGCGACGCTCACGCCGGCGGCGTTGCCGGCCGGGCGTGAAGCGATCCGGCTCGAGGTGAACCGGTGGATCCGGAGCGGCGGCGGGTTCGACGGCGTGGTCGATTTCGATGCGGTGCTGCGCGATCCGGCGCGCCCGAGCGTGCTGCAGCGCCGATATGACAGCGGCGACGGTATTCATCCGAGCGACGCGGGCTACACGGCGATGGCCGACGCGGTGCCGATCGAGCAGCTGCAGGCTGCGGCCGGCGGCAAGTGATGAGGCTCTATATATAGAGAGAAGTGTGGTCTGCGACGGCGCGGGCGTCGTTGTCGCGTCGCCCGTCGAACCCCCAGCCCCCGTGCGCGGCAGCGCACGGGGGCTTTTTCAAACTTTTTTCACAAAGGGCTTGCGTGGGCGGCGCGAGGTGCATAGAATCACGCCTCTTTCGCGCTCACGGAAACGCGGCGCGGGAGGAAGGGAAGCAGTGCGGTTGAGGCCCGGCAGGAACGGCCTCGACGGTACGGAAGTTGAGCCCCGCAGTCGCAACGACGTAGTGCAAAAAGTTGTTGACGAGCTGCGAAACACGGTTCATAATCTCGCTTCTCTGCTGCTGAAAACGCAGCGCTGCCGGGAAACACGAAGTTCCTCGCAG
>NZ_JBVVNQ010000019.1:0-120845 GCF_055810675.1 Burkholderia sp. YHN3-13
CCTCCGCATCCTGATCGTGATCACCTTCGCTATAATCCATTGACCGCGCAACACCACCTTCCAAACTGATCACGTTCGCCGAAACGGCTGATCACCATCACCGAAATCCGCAGTTACGCACCGTCACCTCGGCTGACGGCTTGCGAGTCGCCTTCCGGTTCTTTCGGAAATCGGCAAGGTTGAAGACCTGTGCACCGCCGGCGACCTTGGATGCATCCGTGATGTTAGCCATGGTTCACTGCCTGCCCTGCCTTGAATTGCGCGTATGAATCTGCAGTCTCTCGCATACGGTTCTCGAGTTCGACCAGATATTTCGCAATCACCTCGGCCGCGTTCAGTAGGCCCAGATGAGCAGACAACCCGAGCGGCTCAGCGTCCGACATTTCGGGTTCGGAGAGGCTGTTGTGAACGAGGCGGGAGATCGTCTGCAGTGCATCAGCGGCGCGCGCAACATCGCCGAGGTCTGAGAGCGAGATGAAGCCGCATTGGGCACGATCGGCACCGGCATACAGATCGCGCATCAGCGCGCCGCGGTATGCAGCGTCGGTGAAATCGGGCTTCGGAGAGGATACGGCAGAAGGTTTAGTCGGCATGATGGTCCTTGAGTGTTGGACCCGCCTTCCGTCGCCAAACGGGGTGGGCGGGCGAATGACAGGGTTGGCGAACCGGCACTCAAGGCATCCGGCATACCCTCGCGGGTATCCCCACCATCGCCCACCCATAGACTGGATGTGCGCGAAGTGTACAGACGAAAAAATACCGCCATGTGGCGGTCGTCATCCGCCTTGAGTGTCAGGTCGCCAAACCCGGCCGCTGTTGTCTCAGCAGCGACTTTAGAATAGTCACGTGTCTCGGAAGCGTCAAGCGGATTTTTCCCCCAACCGCAGTCGTCCCTGCTCCCCGGGCTGCGGCAAACGTCGCGAGCTAGGATCCAACTCGTCGGCCGTCGCTAGTGCCCACTTGCGCCACGACGCATAATCTTCGGCTGGCTGCTCGCCACCTGCATATCTATGATCGAGCGACTGCACGTATCGACGAATCAGGTCGGCGTCGTTCCAATCGCGCACCTCTTTCAGCAGATCGTCGATCCGTCGCTTTTCCACCTTCCGCTCAGTTTCCCGCGCTGCGGCCTCTTCCCGAATCAGCCGAATTGCTTCGTCGCGCCGTCGCTCTCGCCTGAGACGTTCAAGCGATTCAACATGACGAGCCTCGATCGCGGCCACAATGTCCGAGAGCCGGTCGAGAACATTGGAATCCTGATGGTCTTTGAACCGCCTCGCTTGGTCCGAGTACTCGTCGATGATGAGTTCTAGAAGACCGGAGCCGACGATTCCATGCCCCAGGAATCGATCTCTATCCACATCCGCCAGTTTCGTCGTGTCTGTACGAAATCCACGTTCGACGAGACGTACTCTAACTGTCGCCTCGTCACGCAGCAGGTCGATGTGATTGCAGCAATATCCCATCCGGGTCGTAAATCCGCGCGACGCCGCAGCGACGCAAACCGCATCTAGAATCTGCAGCCCTCTTCTCAGCGTCGATTTGCTACATCGCAGAACCTCGGAGTCGTAGGCTCGACGCTCAGCATCGCCGGGGCGAGGTGGGAAATACTCTTCCCATGCGATCCATCGATTCGCAGTTCGCTTGGCATCATGCATCTGAGCGATTCGGGCGACGATCGGATCAGTCAGCCCATGGGCGAAGTCCTTCTGCCGCGTCGACACGCACACCTCAATACAATTGACCTAGAACTCATCCGCCCTACGTTCATGTCGATGACGATGGACTGGATGGGACGTGGTATTCACCGCAACAGAATGAACGTAATGAACCGTGACTGTACGGACGTCGATTGCTAAGGTTGCCTTACGCAGATCCCGTCGACTCGACTGGTCCCACGCAAATTCGAAACTAGTATCGAGAAGATCATCACCCGGCGTATCTCGCTTGGCTTCCACTCGTCTCGGAATTTCTTCAAACACCGAGTAATCCTCCTCCCATCCCTCATCAGTTTCATGCGCAATAGAAGCTCTTACTTCCGCACCTTCCGGCAAGGTATAGCTCTGCACCTGCGCCGCATGATGAAATAAGACAACGTTACGTCCACTGTCTGATTGAACCGACGGGAACACAATTCCATCGAAACGTGGAGTGTTCTCCATTGCCAAAAAATCCGCCACGGCCTGTGTCGGAAGATAGTCGATCGATTCGTCACCAGGCATTACGGGACGCGACATCCGATCACCAAGTGTTCGTAAGAACGCAGCCCGTTCGACGCGTCTCAGATAGGTAGAATCAAAGATGCTCCCTGCCACATGGGCTTCGTTTAGTGCAGTAAGGTCAAGCAGGCGTAGTGGCCGAATTATCGAGAACTGTGCTACCACCACCCTACTTCCAACAGGCGCACGAACCTCCGCCAACGCAACCCCTGCATCGGTTGCTCCGTAGAAGACTGATACGCCTTGAGCGTTCATTCGGCCCGCTCTTGCATGTTTTGACGGCGGAGAGCCGAGATGAATATCTGGGAAACGAAGCGCATCCGGTAGTTCGCTGACACCCTGAAATACCCTTGCGCGATATAGCTGCTCCAGTGCTGTGCCTGGTCCGACGTCGATGACCAATTTGCGGCCATCCCGCGTCTTGAATTGATCTATGTAGCCAAAGACTTGTTCCAGGTGAACGGCAGCAGCCTGATTGAAGAACCGCGCTTCAGTCTTGAGTGAATTTTCGAAATTTGACCACTCTTCATCCCATTCTCGAGTGCTCGGAGCCTTCTCTTCATAGTACGCGCTAGATGCGAATTCACATTCCTCGCCCATTGCAGCCGAATCGAAATCTGCGTGGCGTTCTTGGAGAATCGCTTGGACGTCCTCTGCTGCGGCACTAGGAATTGACGCAGCATCTTCTATGGCATCAACAACAGGAGATCCATCGCGCTCCCATTCATAGAGCGACTCTTTATCGGACATCACCGTCCACTGCATCGATGTCGGCTGGTCAGATGTGCGTATGTAGTGCTCTTCGAACGCCATCTCGACCCACTCCGCAAGGTCGCCGATCGTCACTGTCGCTGACAACTCATCACAGTAGTCGCATACGGCCTGCACACCGACAGAAAACATTTCCTTCGATAGATATTCATCCCCCACACAGTTGATGCAGATGACCTTAGCGGCCAGTTCGTTCTGGTTGTCGGTATTGTCCATGCTCGCAACAAGCGAAAAAAAGCCCGCGCGTGGCGGGCTTCGGTATCGAAGGCGTGCCTACTGCAGTTTGTCGCCGCTGTCGAGCTTCGACTTATCCAAGGTAAACGGCTTGCTGCCATGCGCTTTGCGCTTCTTCACCTTGGAGCCGGTCTTCGCGGGTGCTGCAGCCGGTGCAGAAGCCTGAGCGAACGCGACCGAAACAAACATCGATGCAACGGGAGCAACTGCGAGTTTCTTCACGTCATTTTCCAATGGCAAGTTGTTCATTCAATACTGGGATCCTGAAGATCCAATGTGTTCTGCTTCGGCTTCAGCGGAACCTCGCTAGTTTTCACTGCCACAACGTTCAATCGCTGTGCTTCAGCGATCAAACCTGTATCTTCGGTATAAATGGCCGTCGCCTTCACTACCCTCGCAATCGCAAGAATCTGGCGGTCAATCTTTACCTTCTGCCACTGTGATTTGGACGCGCCCTTCTTTCCGCCCTTCGCACGCGTTGCGCTGTCGATCGCAGCCAGTTCTGTTGCCGCCACCTCGTCAAACGGCAAGATTCGAATAGCGCTTCGCTTCTTCAGCACATCGATTACCCCTGACGTGGCAATCCCTGTTCCGCATAAGAACTCTGCCCACGCAGGCGCCGGCACGCCGATGATCATTTTAGCTGCCACCGCGTCCTGGATTACGCCCGTGATGCGTTCAAACATCTCGTCGTTCTCATCCCCGGTGCACAACGAAATCAACACGTTTGCATCAAAGACTATCATCCACGCCCCGCATCTTTTTCCACGCGTCTATGGGGTCTTCCGTGCTGGCCCATCCGTTGTTGCGAACGGCCCGCAACTCGGCCAACACGTCGTCAAGGGGAACATCGTCGACAACATCAAACGATTGGATCACCAACGCCTCTAGCGTCCAGTCGCCGTTGGGCGATCGGTTCCATTTGCCGTTGCCAGACAAGCGCAGCGTTTCCGCCATGAAGTGCTTCGAGAGATCCTTGGCTTGAGCAATGCCGCGAATCTCGCAGTTGACGATCTTTCCTTCCGCATCTCGCACTGAAACCGGAATGGTGTCATCGCGGCCGCCGATTCTGATCACGACTCCGTCAACGCTCGTCGGTTGATAAATGGTGATCGGATCGACAACGGGCAACTTCCGGCCGGGAAACTCCAGGATCTTTGCCTTTCCGCTGCTTCGCGTAATGGTGCCCACCGCGTTGTCACTGCGGAGCATCTTGTCGATCGCTCGGAACGCCTTGTGCGCTTCCGGCTCTGGATCACCAGTGCGAACGCTCTGAATCCGCTGATAGACCTTCGGGAACGCAGGTTCCTCAACAGTCACTTGGACAATGGCGCTCCCGTGCCGCAGTTTTTCGAAGTGCACGGAATCATCGCTGCCATAAAGCTGCGAAAGTTGCGCGAGATACTGCGCCAGGCGTGCCATGGGCAGCGTCTCAGGCGTAAAGCTATCTATGCGAAAGTTGAGTCGTTCCTTGGCGTCCATCATTCGTGTCAAACCGCTAGCGGCGGTGCCGCAGCATATGCTAGGGATATTAGCAGCCACGCTGTTACGCTGCACACATCGAGGGTCAGATTTCGGGTTGCCGCACCAATTTCGATGCCGGCTAGCGTCGTCCCCATGGGGGACTTTTTGGGGGCATAAAAACCAAAAATTACCACTAATTCCTTGTTCGGCATACCGACATGAATTCTGTCGGGGGACCAACATTCCACCCGCCAACCTCACCCTGCCCAGCCCCCTCACATCAACCCCGTCCTCACCTGCGGCATCAAACTCGCATCCGCCCCCGTCACGGAAAACGCCCCTTTCGCCGCCGACACCCCCGCCGGCTGCGCCAGCAAGCTGCCATCGCCCAACCGATTCGCATCGACGACCATCTGGCTCGCCGCACACCCGCTCGCCAGCAGCGACACGGGCGAACCGGCGATCGACGAGAACGTGTTCCCCGTCACGCTGAACGAGCACACGTTCCCATACGCCCGGAAACCCGCATAACCGGAGCCGGACACGCTGTTGCCCGTCACCGCGACATTCGTCACCGTGCCCGTCGACGTGTCCAGTTCGAGCGCCGCCTGCTGCGTCGGCTGCAGCCCGTTGTTCGCGTTCGAGTTCTGGATGTTGGTCACGACGTTGCCGCTAATCATCACGTTCGACGCACCGAACGAGTTCCAGCTGTCCTCCTGCGCCACCAGGATGCCCGCCGCCTTCTGCACGCCGTCGACCGTGTTGTTCGAGATCGTCACGGCCTGGCCGCCGACCACCGCCATGCCGCGCCCCCACACGTTGCCGGACACCGCGTTATGGTCGATCAGCACATTGCTGCTGACGCGGCCGTCCCCCCGATAGCTGACGACCGCGATCATGTCGTCGCCGGTGGCCGTCACCGTATTGTTCTGCACGAGCACGTTGATCGATCCGTTGGTCGTATGGATCCCGTCCGCCAGTGTGGCGCTCACCGTGTTGCCGACAATCGCGACGTCGCTGCCGCCGAACACGAAGATCCCGGCGCTGGCGCCACCCTGGATCGTCACGCGCAGCACCTGGACGCCCGCACCGATCACGTCGACCTTGGTTGAGGCCGGCGTCGTGAGCCGCGTCGTGCCGGTACCGACCAGCGTCACGCCCACGAGCGTCGAACCGGTACCGCTCATCACGATCGTCTGGTCCGCGGGATTCGTGGCGGCCAGCGTCGCGCCGTATCCGGAAATCACCGCCTGCGGCACGCTGACCGTGAGCGAATGCCCGACGACGTAACGCCCCGGCGAGATGACGAGGCGCTGGCCGGCCTTCAGGCTGTCGAATGCCTTTTGCAGCGCGTCGGCCTGATCGCCGCCGTTGGCTGCCGGATAGACGGTCACATCCGCGACGAGCCCGGAATTGGCACCCTGCGTGGGCGCGCGCGCCGCGCCGGGCGTCGTGCCGGCCGCGGTGGACGCGGGCACCGGGCTGGCGGGATTCGCCGACGACGGCGAGCCGCCGGACGCCGCGCTGGCAGGCTCGGCAGGCGATGCCGGCGGAACGGGTGTGCCCGCAACGGTCTGCGCGGGCGGCGCCGCACTGTCGCCGCCACCGCCGCACGCGGCAACGACAAGGCAAAGCGCGGCGAGCATCGCGCAATCGACTATATGCATAGGATTTCTGACGGACCGGAGGTGGCGTCATCCTAAGGATGCGTCGCGCCTTTGTAAATGAGGCCTTCGTCCGCCCCGGCGCACTGTATGTCCGACGCACGAACCGTTGGCGCGCCTCTCCGATTCATCGCCGTGTCATGCGACATGTGATCGCACTTTGTCCGTGCACCACGGTGAGGCACCACGCATTGCGTAGAATCCCGAACCTTCGCTCGCACCGGACCCGATCATGATTCGAACCATCGCGGCACTGGCCGCCCTTTCGGCGCTGACCTGCACGGCGAACGCCACCGACACCGATATCGGCACGGCTCGCGCCACGCCGCGCTATGTCAGCCCGGGCATCGCCAACGTCACGACGGCGGCAGCACCACTTCGGGACAGCACATCGCCCGACGCACGCTGCCGCGAACTGGCCGCGCGCATCGACGCGGTCACGCACGCCCCCGACCGCGGCCACAAGGTCGTGCGCCGCGTCGGCCCGGACGGCAAGCCGCGCAACGAACTGCACGCCTACGACAAACGGGCCGACCTCGAAACCGAGCATCAACGGCTCGGCTGCCGATAACGAACGTCGCGCCGCCCGGCCGGATCCCGCCGGGCGCGGCCCTTACGCGTTCGCACCGCCGTCGATCGTCAGGCCCGTGCCGTTGATCGACCGCCCTTCCGGCCCGACGACGAAGGCCACGAGCGCGGCGACGTCATCGGCCTTGCCGTACTGCGGAATCGCCATGCGCGAACGCTGGGCACTGGCGTGTTCGCCGTCGGCCGGATTCATGTCGGTATCCGTCGAACCCGGATGCACGATATTGACCGTGATGCCGCGCGAGCCGAGGTCGCGTGCGAGCCCCTGCGTCCAGCCGATCAGCGCGGCCTTGCTCGCCGCATAGAGACTCATTCCCGCATCGGGCACGCGCGTCGCGAGGCAACTGCCGGTCGACACGATGCGCCCGCCCTCCCCGAGATGGCGCGCCGCCGCCTGCGACGCGACGATCACCGCGCGCACGTTCACGTTCAGCGTCGCGTCGATGTCGTCGAGCGTGAGGTCGTCCAGCGCGCCGGCCCGGAAAATCCCCGCGTTGTTGACGAGGATGTCGAGGCCGCCGAGCGCCTCCGCGGCACGGTCGACCGCGTCGCGCACGGCAACCGGATCGGCGCTGTCGGCCTGGATCGCGACGGCGCGGCGGCCCTGCGCCTCGATGCCCGCGACGACGGCCTGCGCCCGCTCGGCCGATTTCTCGTACGTGATCGCGACGTCCGCGCCCTCGTCCGCCAGCCGTTTCGCGATTGCCGCGCCGATGCCGCGGCTGCCGCCGGTGATGAGTGCACGCTTGCCCTGAAGTCGGTTCATGTCGGTTCCTTTCCTTATTTATGTAACGACCGACACAGAATGTAGCGAGTTGCGTCGCACAGTCAATTGATTTATTTTATCGATCGATACAGAAATCGACGCAGGGATGGACGCAATGGCTGAACGGGGCCGACCGAGAAGCTTCGACAAGGAAGCGGCGCTGGATCGCGCGATGGAGGTGTTCTGGCGCCTCGGCTACGAAGGTGCGTCGATGACGGACCTGACGGCCGCGATGGGCATCGCGTCGCCGAGCCTGTATGCGGCGTTCGGCAGCAAGGAAGCGTTGTTCCGGCAGGCGCTCGAGCACTACGTCGCGACGGAGGGACGGGAAATCTGGGGTGGCGTCGAACGGGCGGACAGCGCACACGACGCCGTGCGGAACTACCTGATGGATACGGCGCGCGTGTTCACGCGGCGCTCGAAGCCTCCCGGCTGCCTGATCGTGCTGTCGGCGCTGCATCCGGCCGAACGCTCCGACACGGTCCGGCAAACGCTGATCGGGATGCGCGAGGGCACGGTCGAGGCGCTGCGGGATCGTCTCCGGCACGGCGTCGCGACCGGCGAGATCTCGGCGCACGCGAACCTCGATGCAATCGCCCGTTACTACGTGACGGTTCAACAGGGCATGTCGATCCAGGCGTGCGACGGCGCGAGCCGCCGCGACCTGGAGGCCATCGCGCAGGCCGCGCTGGGCGCATGGCCCGCGCTCGTCGGTGCGGGCAGCACGGGCGGCGCATAGCGTCAGGACACTGCCGCACGCAACCGCGCCGGCGGGTGACTTACTGCTTCGTGGCCTGCTGCACGTCCTTCGACGCATGCCACACGCGATAGCGCACCTCGAAGCCGTCCGGCACGTAGACGACGAGCGGCAGGCGGCTGTTGTAGCGCAGCAGCTGTCCGTCGCCGCGCACCTGCACGAACCGTTGCTGCGGCGCCTGGCCCGGGCATGCCATCAGCGTCGATGCCGGCCCCTTCACGTCGGTGAGCTGGTAGTACGTGTAGCCCCAGCCCTTCACGTCCTCGGCGGTCAGCTCGCCGCCGAACCATTGCTGGTTGCAGTCGGTCTGCAGCGTCTTGCCGATCATCAGTTCGACGCGCGCATCGCCTTCGTTCTCGAGCGCGGGCAGCCCGATCACGACGCGCTGCTGGCCGGCCGCCGCCTGCGGAAACATCTTGATCGACTCGGCCGGCACGGCGGGCGCCGATGCGGGGCTCGCCACGCACGCGGCGGCAGTCGTTACGCAGATAGCGGCCAGGGCGGCCCGGATCGCGAATTTCATCGATGTGCTCCTGAAAAACAAAAGAGCCCCGGATCCTAACACTTTCGCATCAAGACCTTACTGAGCTGTAATTTGCGGACACAATTGCAAACAGCTGCCGGTTCCCGTGCGCGGTACTTATACGGCAACCAACGGAGAACATCATGCTGAAGCTCATTGCTGCCGCCGGCGTCGCGACCTTGCTGGCCGGCTGCGTCGTCGCCCCGGACGCCGGATACGGCTACGGACAGCCCTATTATTCCGATCCCGGCTACGCGTACGCGCCGTCGCCCGTGTACGGCACGGTCAACATCTGGGGCGGTGGCGGCGGGCGCGACTGGGATCGCGGCCGGCGCGACTACCACCGCTGGGACGGCGATCGCGGCAACCGCGGCAACGGCTGGGGACGCGGCGGACGCCGCGGCGACTGGAACGACGGCGGCGGGCGCGGTGACGGCGGTGGCGGCCATCGTCACTGACGCGCAATTGCAACCGTTTGTATCCGCGCACGGCCCGCCGGTGGCCGGTCGCGCGTCACGCAGGCAAACGGACGGTCGCACAAAAGCACAGGCCCTCGCATGAAGCGAGGGCCTTTTGTCGTCCGGTCCCGCGAATGAACCCCGGCGGGTGCCGGCCTGCCGGCGCCCTGCCCGTTCACGCGTCGCGTGCGCCCGCTTACCAGCCGGCCGGCTGCGCGTAGCCGCCCCGCACCGGCGCACCGCACACATACGCGCGCTGGTAACGGTCGTAGCAATAGTTCGTGCCGTCGTCCTGGTACTGCGCCTGCTGATAGGTCGGATACGCCGGCTGCTGGTATGCCGGCGCCTGATAGTACGTCGGCGGCTGATAGGCCGGTGCCTGGTACACGGGCGCCTGATACGCGACGGGCGGATTCATCGCGGACGTCACGATCGCGCCCAGCACCGCGCCGCCGATCAATGCGCCGATGACGGCGCCGCCGTCGCGGCCATGCGCGGACGCCGGGCCCGCGATGGCGAGCGAACCGGCGAGGACACACACTGCGGCAATCTTTTTCATGATGGACTCCCACGCGAAGTGGTACTGGATGCGATGCATTGTGGCGGCACGCTGCCGTAATAGATGCAGCAAGTGGTAACGCGCGATTACCGGCATCGGGCCCACCGGAACGCCGCGCCGCCGTGCTACGATTTTCGGCACACAGGAGACGCCTTCATGCAGCCCGAAACCGCCCGCCGTTTCGATACCGAATTCGCGCCGCGCATCGCGCAGGCAATCGCCGCCTTCTTCGCCGAGCACGTACTGACCGACGTCGTCCCGTACGGCGGCCACGGGCATCCGACGCGCGTGCAGATCCGCAGCACGCCGCACGAGCATGTGAGCGGCTTCGAGCATCCGCTGAATCTCGAGCTGACCTGGGACACCGACGAAATCGAGCGGCTGATGGAGCCGGACGGCCCGCAGCGCTTCGAGCACTACCTGGCCGCGCTGCCGAGAAAGCTGGGCGCGTGGCAAGGCGCGCGCGACATCGATCTCGCGTCGCGCACGCAAGCCGATCCGCTCGTGCGGCTCGGCGGCCTCGACTTCGAAGGCTGAGTGCCCGCGCCGGCCCGCGGCCAAGCATGCCGGCGTCGCGTCATGCGGCCCGGTGATACACTCGACCGGCCCCGTTCCGGTGCCGCCGCACCGAGCGGGCCGTTCATCGCCGCCACCCTCGCGCATGGTTGCGCACGCAACCGGCAACCGGGTGCGCGGACAACCAAGCTCTCGCTCCCGTCATGAACGCCGATACCGGCCTGCCGCTTCCGCAACGCTACTGGGCGATCGTCTGCGTCGCCCTGGGCATCACGCTCGCCGTGCTCGACGGCGCCATCGCGAACGTCGCGCTGCCGACGATCGCGCGCGACCTCCACGCGTCCGACGCCGCATCGATCTGGATCGTCAACGCGTATCAGCTCGCGGTCACGATCACGCTGCTGCCGCTCGCGTCGCTCGGCGAGCGCATCGGCTATCGCCGCATCTACATCGCCGGGCTCGCGCTGTTCACCGCGGCCTCGCTCGGCTGCGCGCTGGCCGGCTCGCTGCCGATGCTGGCCGTGATGCGCGTGATCCAGGGGTTCGGCGCGGCCGGCATCATGAGCGTCAATGCGGCGCTCGTGCGGATGATCTACCCGTCGTCGATGCTCGGGCGCGGGCTGTCGATCAATGCGATGGTCGTCGCGCTGTCGTCGGCGATCGGGCCGACGGTCGCCTCCGCGATCCTGTCGTTCGCATCGTGGCCGTGGCTGTTCGCGGTCAACGTGCCGATCGGCATCGCCGCGGTCCTCGGCAGCCTGCGCGCGCTGCCGGCCAACCCGCTGCACGACGCGCCTTACGATTTCCCGAGCGCGCTGATGAACGCGTGCGTGTTCGGCCTGCTGATCACGGCCGTCGACGGGCTCGGCCACGGCGAACGCCATGCGTACGTCGCGGCCGAGCTGGCGGTGGCGTTCGTCGTCGGCTACTTCTTCGTGAAGCGCCAGCTGTCGCAGCCGGCGCCGCTGCTGCCCGTCGACCTGATGCGCATCCCGATGTTCGCGCTGTCGATCTACACGTCGATGGCATCGTTCACGTCGCAGATGCTTGCCTTCGTCGCGCTGCCGTTCTGGCTGCAGAACTCGCTCGGCTTCTCGCAGGTCGAGACGGGCCTGTACATGACGCCGTGGCCGCTCGTGATCGTGTTCGCCGCGCCGCTAGCGGGCGTGCTGTCGGACCGCTATTCGGCCGGCATCCTCGGCGGGATCGGGCTCGCGTTGTTCGCGGCCGGGCTGCTGTCGCTCGCGACGATCGGCGCGCATCCGGGCACCGTCGACATCGTGTGGCGGATGGCGCTGTGCGGCGCGGGCTTCGGGCTGTTCCAGTCGCCGAACAACCGCGCGATGCTGTCGTCCGCGCCACGCGAGCGCAGCGGCGGCGCGGGCGGCATGCTGAGCACCGCGCGCCTGACTGGCCAGACGCTCGGCGCCGCGCTGGTCGCGCTGATTTTCGGGCTGTCGCCCGATCGCGGGCCGACGATCGCGCTCTATGTCGCCACGGCATTCGCGGCGGTGGCGGCCGTCGTGAGCATGCTGCGCATCACGTCGCCAAGGCCGGACACGGCGACCTGAGACTACCGCGCGACGGGCGTCACGCGCCGTCGAGCGCGTCCATCACGAAGCGCACGCGCGCCTTGACGCCGACGCGCGGCAACTCGATCAGCCGGTAGCCGTACGACGTGTAGCACTCGACCATCGCGTCGTAGGTCCGCTCGGCTTCCGCGAAATCCTGCCGGCGCTCGGTGTCCTGCGCATAGATGTCGGGCCACGGCGGCGCGATGAACACGCGCCGGTGGTAGCGAAAACGGCGGGCCGCCGCTTCCGCGTGCGCGGGGACCGGCAGGCCCGTCAGCCGCAGGTAGCCGACCACGTCCGGCACGCCGCGATCGAAGAACACGGGCCCGCGCGCCTGCCGCGCGAGGTGGTACGAACGCATCTCCCAGCTCAGCATCAGCTCGGCGAACGCCGCCGGGTCGCGCCACGGCAGCGCGAGGCCGTCGATCGCCATCTGGTCGCGGATCACGCCGCGCCCGGCTTCCTGCGAGCGCGCAAAGCCGGCGCGCTCCAGCGCATCGAGCAGCGTGCTCTTGCCCGAACCCGGGCCGCCCGTCACGACGAAGAAACGGCCGGCGGCGTCCGTCTCTTCGTCCTCGGCACCCGCGCCCGGGGCGAACTCACGCATGCGCGACGCGCCGGCCCGCACGCCGCGTGACCGACGCGGCCGCCGCGACGCTGCGCAAGTCGGCGACGAACGTGTCGCGCCAGACCGACAGGTCGTTTTCACGGAGCCGCGCGAGGTTTTCCTCGTGACGCGCCTGCCGTTCCGCGAGCGGCATCGACAGCGCACGTTCGAGCGCTTCCGCCATCTGCGACAGGTCGTACGGATTGACGAGCAGCGCACCGGTCAGCTCGGCCGCCGCACCGGCAAACTCCGACAGCACCAGCACGCCGGGATCGGCCGGATCCTGGGCTGCGACGTACTCCTTCGCGACGAGGTTCATCCCGTCGCGCAGCGGCGTCACGTAGCCGACCTGCGACATCCGGAAAAACGCCATCAACAGGTTGCGTTCGTACTTGCGGTTCAGGTACTGGATCGGCGTCCAGTCGAGTTGCGAGAAGCGGCCGTTGATGCGGCCGGCTTCGCCTTCGAGCGTTTCGCGAATGTCCTGGTAGGTCTGCACGTCCGAACGCGTCGGCGGCGCGATCTGCAACAGCGACACGCGCCCCTGCCAGCCCGGCGCGTTCGCGAGCATCCGCTCGAACGACTGGAAACGTTCCACGAGCCCCTTCGAGTAGTCGAGACGGTCGACGCTCATCACGAGCTTGCGGCCGTCGAGCGCCTCGCGCAGCATCTTCACCGGCTTGCGCGTGCCGTACTGGACGGCCGCCTGCGCGATCGCGTCGGGATGCACGCCGATCGGATAGGCGGCGACCTTCACGACACGGCCGTGCGCATGCAGCATCCCGTCGTCGCTGGCCGCGCCGATTCCGCGCCGTTCGATGTAGTCGGTGAACGCCTGCTTGTCGGCGTCGGTCTGGAAGCCCGCGACGTCGTACGCGCACATGAACTTCACGAGTTCCTCGTGCGGCGGCACGAGGCGCAGCATGTCGGGCGACGGAAACGGGATGTGCAGGAAGAAGCCGATCGGGTTCTTCACGCCGAGCTCGCGCAGGTAATGCGCGAACGGCAGCAGATGGTAGTCGTGCACCCAGATCAGGTCGTCGGGCCGCAGCAGCGCGGCGAGCTGCTTCGCGAGCATCGCGTTCACGCGCAGATAACCGGCGTACTCCTGACGATCGAAGCGCGCGAGATCGCCGCGGTAGTGGAACACCGGCCACAGCGTCGCGTTCGAGAAACCGCGGTAGTACTGGTCGTAGTCGCGCCGGGTCAGGCCGACCGTCGCGTACGTGACGTTGCCGTCCCGCTGGATCGCGGGTTCGGCGTCGGGCGCGCCGACGATCTCGCCGTTCCAGCCGAACCAGACGCCCCCGCTTTCCTTCAGCGCGTCCATCACGCCGACGGCCAGGCCGCCCGCGCTCGGGCGCGTGTCCTCGCCGGCGGCGACACGGTTCGATACCACGATCAATCTGCTCATGCGGTTTCCCTCCTCGATTCGATAAGCTCGCGCGCGGCGCGCGCCGAAGCGGGCGCGGCGGCCCGAAGGCGACCGCGCGGCGATTCAGTTCCGAGAAATGCAATGAAATACGGCGGTGTAATGCAACGCCGACGACATCAAGCGTCCTGCTCCTGACCGAGGTCGCGTTGATAGTCGAGCCCTTCCGGGCGAGCGCCGCCCTGGTTGTGATCGCCGTCGGACGGCGTCTCGTCGGGCGCGCCGGCGGGCGGCGCCGGTGGCGCGTCGGTCCGCGGACGCGGGCGGTCTGCTCCCGCGTCGGGCGGCCGGTGTGACAACCGTTTTGAACGGCGCATGGCTGGGTGTCTCATGTGCGGCGCGGCTCGAGGCCGTCGGAGAAACATTCCATAGCAAAACAGTCTAGGTCGGTTCGCGGCACGCCAAGGTAACAATTACCTTCAATTTGTAACGTTTCGACCCCTCGCCAATCATCTATCCGACAATAGCGCCGCGCGTGCGCGCGGCATGCCGGCCGGCGATTTGTCAAAGCTTTGCAATTTTCCTATGACAATTGCGAAACAATGATGCGGCATCAGGGCGTGCATGCGCCGCCGCTCACCCAGACAGGACTTGCACTCAGGGATGAACATTCGCTTCGAATCGCCGCGTCGGGCCATGCCGGCGCGCATCGTGCTGGCCGTCATCGCCACGGCCGCACTGCTGTCAGGCTGCAACTCGCTGTACAGCGAAGGCGCGACGGCCGGCGCCGGTATCGCGGGCGCCGCGATCGCGTCCAAGGTCACGAACAACGCCGCCGTCGCGACGGGTATCGGCCTCGGCGCCGTGGCCGGCGCGCGGGCCGGGGTCCAGTACTCGCAGCGCGTCGCCCACCGTTACACCCAGGAACAGATCGCGAAGGCGGCCGGCCCGCTCGATGTGGGCGGCGTCGCGCCGTGGTCGACGCACCATTCGTTCCCGATCGAGGACGACGAACAGGGCCGCGTGACGGTCAGCCGGATGATCAGCGTCGGCCCGCTCGACTGCAAGGAAATCGTGTTCGCGGTCGACACGCCGGCGAAGGCCGACAAGGCCGCGCAATCGGCGTTCTACGTCGCCACCATCTGCCGCGACGGCCCCGCATGGAAATGGGCGTCCGCCGAGCCGGCGACCGAGCGCTGGGGCGCGCTGCAATGAGCGTCGCCCTCCGTCTCGCGGCGATCGGCGTGCTGTGCGCGGCAACCGCCGCGCTGTCCGGCTGCGGCTCGGTCGGCGCGGCAAGCGGCGCACTCGCCGGTGCGGCGACGGGCCTCGTCACCGCGAATCCGGCGGTCGGCGTCGGCGTCGGGATCGCCGTGCAGGCCGCGACCGACGAGGCCGTCAACCGCACGATGAAGCAACTCCATCAGAACCAGCAGGACGCGATCGCGAAGACGGCCGGCGGCCTGGCCGTCGGCGAAGTGAAGCCGTGGAAGGTGAAGAACACGCTGCCGCTGGAAAACGGCGAAGGCGAAGTGCGCGTCACGCGCGCGTACGCGTCGGCGCTCGCGATCTGCAAGGAATTCGCGTTCTCGGTGAAGGACGGCGACAAGGCCGACTGGTATTTCGCGAATGCATGCCAGCAAGGCACGCACTGGAAGTGGGCGTCGGCGGAGCCGGCGGTCGACCGGTGGGGGAACCTGCAGTAACGGACGATGCGCGCCGCGTCACGCGCGGCGCCTGCGAATGCCGGGCCGACGGCCCGGCATCGTCGATCAGGACTCGACGTCCTCGAGACTGAAGATCTCGGTCTGGTCGTTGTACGAGAAGATCTCGCCGTAACGGCCCCAGTCGATCACCGCGTCGAGCGTTTCCTCGGCCGCGCCGTCCGACAGCGAATCCTCCAGCTCCTGCTCGAAGCGCACGCGCGGCGCGCGATGGCCCGGGCGCTCGTTCAGCACCTTCTTGATCCGGGCCGCCAGCGGCACGTGCTTCAGCAGGTGATCGGCAAACATCAGCTTGCGCTCCTGCGTGCCGAATTCCGCGAACACGCGCCCCGGCGGCGTCAGGAACACATCGCCTTCGCGCACGTCCGCGAAACCGAGGTACTGCAGCACTTCGGCGATCGGGAACAGGTCGTCGACTTCCAGATGCAGCGTACGCGCGATTTCCGGCATGTCCGCGCGGCCGTGGTACGGCGCCATCGCGAGCGTCTCGATCAGGCCGGCCATCAGGTTGGTCGACACCTGCGGCAGCCAGCTGCCGAGTTCGAGTCCCTTCTTCGTCGCCTCGCCGGTCTGGCGCGCCGTCATCTTCGCGTAGATGTCGTCGACGAGCTTGCGGAACGCCGGGTCGAGCCGGTTGCGCGGATGCTTGAACGGCACCTTGATCTCGGCGATCACGCGGCCCGGGTTCGACGACAGCACGAGGATCCGGTCGCACATGAACACGGCTTCCTCGATGTTGTGCGTGACGATCAGCACCGACTTGATCGGCATGCGGCCCTGCGTCCACAGATCGAGCAGGTCGGTACGCAGCGTTTCGGCCGTCAGCACGTCGAGCGCCGAGAACGGCTCGTCCATCAGCAGGATCGTCGGGTCGACCACGAGCGCGCGCGCAAAACCGACGCGCTGGCGCATGCCGCCCGACAGCTCGCGCGGGTACGCGTTCTCGAAGCCGTCCAGACCGATCAGGTCGATCGCGGCCAGCGCGCGCTCGCGCCGCTCGCGCGCGCCGACGCCGAGCGCCTCGAGGCCGGCTTCCACGTTCTGCAGCACGGTGAGCCACGGGAACAGCGCGAAGGTCTGGAACACCATCGCGACGCCTTCGGCCGGGCCGGTCAGCGGCTTGCCGAGGTAGGTCACCTCGCCGCCGGTCGGTTCGATCAGGCCGGCGATGATGCGCAGCAGCGTCGACTTGCCCGAGCCGGAACGGCCGAGCAGCCCGACGATCTCGCCTTCGCGCAGCGACAGGTTCGCATCGTCGAGCACGAGCAGTTCGCCCTGCGTCTTGTTGAAGCCGCGGCAAACGTGATCGACGCGCAGGATTTCCTCACCGAGGCGCGGCGGCTGGGACGTCTGGACGGGGGCGTTTACAGCATTCGGATTGTGCATCGCGTTTCGCTCTCAATCGATCTCAGTCGAGCCGCAGCTTCGCTTCGGCGAAAGCATACAGCGGCCGCCACAGCAGGCGGTTGAACAAGGTGACGAACAGGGACATCACGGCGATGCCCAGGATGATCTTCGGGAAATCGCCGGCGGCCGTGGTCTGCGCGATGTACGCGCCGAGGCCGTGCGCCTCGATCTTGGTGTTGCCCCACTGCACGGCTTCCGACACGATGCTCGCGTTCCATGCGCCGCCCGACGCGGTGATCGCGCCGGTCACGTAGTACGGGAAGATGCCGGGCAGGATCGCCTGCCGCCACCACTGCCAGCCGCGGATGCGGAAATTCGTCGCCGCTTCGCGATAGTCGTTCGGGTAGGACGTGGCACCGGCGATCACGTTGAACAGGATATACCACTGCGTGCCGAGCACGATCAGCGGCGACAGCCAGATGTCCGCGTTCAGGTGGAAGCGCGCGATCACGATCACGAACACCGGGAACAGCAGGTTGGCCGGGAACGCGGCGAGGAACTGCGCGAGCGGCTGCAGCTTCTCGGCCAGCTTCGGGCGCAGCCCGATCCATACGCCGATCGGCACCCAGATCACCGACGCGATCGAGATCAGCACGACCACGCGCAGCAGCGTGATGAGCCCGAGCGTGATCACGTGGCCGACCTCGGCCATCGTCACGCCGGTCGCGACGAAGCTCACGACGCGCCACACGATGTAGGCCGTGCCGACCAGCACGAGGATCGCCCACGCGATGTCGACGGTGCGCGACGCCTTCTTCTCGACGCGCGGCAGCGAAAACCGCATCGCGCCCGACAGCGGCAGGCGCAGCGGAATCCGTGCGGCCTTCGCGAAGAACCAGCCGGCCGGCACGAGCAGCTGATGAATCAGGCGCGTGCGGCGCACGAGGTCGAGCAGCCAGGATTGCGGCGCATCGCCCGACGCGGTGTTCTCCATCCGGAACTTGTCGGCCCACGCGATGAGCGGCCGGAACAGGAACTGGTCGTACGCGAGGATCACGACCGTCATCGTGAGGATCACCCAGCCGATCGCGCCGAAGTTCTTGTCCGAGATCGCCTGCGCGAGATACGCGCCGATGCCCGGCAGCGTGATCGTCTGGTTGCCGACCGTGATCGCCTCCGACGCGACGACGAAGAACCAGCCGCCCGACATCGACATCATCATGTTCCAGATCAGGCCCGGCATCGAGAACGGCACTTCGAGCTTCCAGAAGCGCTGCCACGACGTCAGGTGGAAACCGCGCGACACTTCGTCCAGATCGCGCGGCACCGTGCGCAGCGACTGGTAGAAGCTGAACGTCATGTTCCACGCCTGGCTCGTGAAGATCGCGAAGATCGCCGCGAGCTCGGCGCCGAGCACGCGGCTCGGGAACAGCGCGAGGAAGAACGTGACGGTAAACGAGATGAAGCCGAGCACCGGCACCGACTGCAGGATGTCGAGGATCGGGATCAGCACCATGCCCGCGCGACGGCTCTTGGCCGCGAGCGTGCCGTAGACGAGCGTGAACGCGAGCGACGCGACCATCGCCGCGAGCATCCGTAGCGTGGTGCGCAACGCGTATTCGGGCAGGTTCGACGGGTCGAGCGAGATCTTCTGCGTCTGCAGCGTGCCGATCGGCGCCATCGTTTCGTGGAAACCGACGACCGCCATCGCGATCAGGCAGATGATCAGCGGAAACGCGATGAAGTCCCAACGGTTCGGCAGAACGCGCCACGCGGACGCGTTGGCGGTCCGGTTCGGATTGAAGAATCCGACATTCATCAGGCGCCCTCCCCGGTAAGGCCGAACGAAGCCGGCAGTCGATGTTGATTCATGGCAAAGCGCACGGGCGCGGTAATTCTCGATTGACTGACGATCTCGCGCACGCGCGATGCGCCGTGCGTGCACGCTGCGCCCGCGCTCCCGGGGGCGAGTCGGCCCGCGACGGCACGACACTACACCAACCTGTATTTCAGGTTCAACCGTCCGGGGTCGGTGCACCGATCGTGCCCGACGCGCGGGCGGACGGCCGGTGCGCGGTACGGAGCAGCCCGGCCTGAGTCCTTCGGCCGGCAGCAGGCCCGAATTATGCCGTGATCCGGCCCGGCCGGGAACCCGCCAGCCCCACACGGGCGCAAACCGTGTCGGACATCAGGGGCCGAATACGGTGAAGCGGGTATGATCGGGGCTAGCCCCCTTGGGGATCGACCGACGAGCGGGAGGAAAGGGAATGGCAGGAAACTTGGTGATCGTCTGCCGCGATCAGGATGCCGACGCGTTCTACGAACTGATGCAGGAGTACGGGTCGTTCCAGACGCGGCTGTCGTCGACCGCATGGTACCTGAATATGAACGTCGTGCCGGAATCGCTGCAGGAGGAAATCCTGGAGCGCCTCGGCCGGTATACGACCGTCTACATCTTCGAGGCCACCAGCGTGACCTACAACACGATCGACAGCAACGCGGCCGAGACGCTCGGCACGCTGTTCGGCGAATGACGCCGCGCGGCGCCCGCCCGGCCGGGCAGGCGCCGCAGCCGCCTACGCGGCCTGTGCGTGGGGTTCGTCCTTCGGCACGGCCTCGAACGGGAACGTCATCGCGACGCGCAGACCGCCCTCGGGGCGGTTGCCGATGTCGCACGCCCCGCCCAGCCTGAGCACCAGCCGCTCGACGATCGCAAGCCCGAGCCCGCTGTGGCCGTTCCCGCCGCGCGCGGGGTCGAGCCGCACGAACGGCCGCGTCGCGGCCGCCAGATCGCGCGGCGCAATCCCGCCACCGCTGTCGCTGACCGACAACACATAGCCGGCCGGCGTGCGCGCCGTTTCGACAAGCACCGGCGGTGCGCCATACGCATGCGCGTTGTCCAGCAGGTTCGACAGGATCCGGTCGAGCGTGGCCGTCGGCAGCCGGAAACCCGGATCGGCATCGAGCCGGGTCTGGACCGTCGGCGCATTCGGCGCGACCGCGCGATAGCTGCGCGCGATCCGCTCGCATGCCTGGTCGACCGGCACCGGTTCGCTGCGGTCGGACCCGCCGTGCGCGAACACCAGGAACTGGTCGACGATGTGCGACATCGAGTCGACATCGCGCACGACGCCGTCGCGCAACCGCGCGTCGTCCATCATTTCCGCCCGCAGGCGCATTCGCGCCAGCGGCGTGCGCAGGTCGTGCGCGACGCCCGCCAGCATCACCGCGCGATCGTTCTCGGCCTGCGACACCTGCTCCACCATCTGGTTGAAGCCGTGCGTGAGCTGGCGCAGCTCGCGCGGGCCGCGCTCGCGCAGCGGCGGCACCGGCTGCCCGCGGCCGAAACGCCCGACCGCGCGCGCGAGCGAGCGCAGCGGCTGCTGCAGCTGCCAGGCCGCGAACAGCGCGGCGATCACGCCGGCCGAGAAGATCGTGCCGAGCCACAGCAGCATCCGGTCGAGCGAGCGCGGCGGCCGCAGCGGCTGCACGGGCACCACGATCCAGTTGCGATCGGCCGGCTCCTTCACCCACAGCACGGGCGGATGGCCCGGCGTGCCGATCTCGACCTGCGTGCCGGGCGGCATGCGCTCGCTCACGTCGTCGCGGAACCGCTTGAGCGGCGGCGGCAACGCCGAATCGCCGCCCTTCGGGACGTCGGCGCTGTCCGGCGGCACCAGCCGCACACGCGACGGCAGCGGCTGGTCGGGCGTGCGCTCGACGTGCTGGCGCACGGCGTCGACAAGGAACGCGGCTTCCTCGACCGCATAACGCGTCTGCATCTGGTTGCGCTCGAGCCGCATCGCGAAGAACCACGCGAAGTGCGACAGGAGCAGGACACCGATGACGAGCAGCGCCAGCCGCCCGAACAGTGAATCAATGGGTTTGCGCATGAGCCTCGCCGTCGGGCACGAACACGTAGCCGCGCCCGCGCACCGTCTGGATGAAGCGCGGCGTCGACGGATCCGTTTCGAGGATGCGGCGCAGGCGCCACACCTGGACGTCGATGCCGCGGTCGGTACCGTCGTACTCGGGCCCGTGCAGCAGCTCGAGCAGCCGCTCGCGCGTGAGCGTGCGCAGCGCATGGTTCACGAAGATCTTCAGCAGCGCGAATTCGCTGCTCGACAGCGTGGCCGGCTTGCCGTCGACCGACAGCGTGCGCGCCTGGAAGTCGAGCAGGAAACGGCCGAACGCGAACGGCTCGCGCTGTTCGGGCGCTGCCGCCGACGGCGTCGCGCGGCGGCGGCGCAGCACCGCCTGCACGCGCGCGAGCAGCTCGCGCGGGTTGAACGGCTTGCCGAGGTAGTCGTCCGCGCCGAGTTCGAGCCCGACGATGCGATCGACGTCGTCCGCCCGCGCGGTGAGCATGATCACGGGGATGTCGTCGCCGGCCGCGCGCAACTGGCGCAGCGCGGTCAGGCCGTCCACGCCCGGCATCATCAGGTCCAGCACGATCAGGTCGGGCCGCTCGCGCTCGAGGCGCTTCTCGAGCGTCGCCGCGTCGTGCAGCACGGACACTTCCATCCCCTGGCGCACGAGATAGTCGCGCAGCAGGTCTCGGAGTTCTTGGTCGTCGTCGACGATGAGGATCTGGGTAGTCATGGCTCGAAGTTTACCGCGCGAGGGCGGAGTCGAAGAACGAAACAAAGGGACGAAAGGGTTACTGCGGGTTACCGCGCAAGGGAACTGTAATGCACGGTAACCGGGCCGCCGCCCCACGTAACACCGGCCGGAGCCTGCATCGCTAACCTGCGTCTTACCGGATGCGGTACCCGGCTTTTCCGGCACCGCATCGCCGGACCCTTTGGATACAAGGAGTTTCTGAAATGTATAAGAAGACTTCCCGCGTGGCCATCGCGGCCGCCGCCGTGCTCGCTCTCGCCTTCGGCACCGCGCATGCCGCGCAGCCCAACGACATGCCGCCTCCGGGCGGCCCCGGCATGCACCAGATGCACGGCGGGCACGAAGGCGGCCCGTTCGGCGCGATCATGAAACTGCACGACCAGCTGAAGCTCAACGCGTCGCAGGAACAGCAATGGCAGGCGGCCGTCAACACGATGAAGCAGAACCATGACGCGATGCGCAAGAACCACGAGCAGGTGCGCGAGCAGTTCAAGGCACAGCAGAACCAGCCCATCCTCGACCTGAGCGCGATGCATTCGGCACGCCAGCAGGCCGAAGCGCAGAACGCGCAACTGCGCGAGCAGACGTCGGCTGCGTGGCTCACGTTCTACAACGGGCTGAACGACCAGCAGAAGACGACGGTCAGCACGGCGCTCAAGCAGCAGTACGCGAAGATGGAACAGCGCCACGAGAAGATGAAGGAGCGCTGGGAGCAGCATCGCGCCGCCAAGGGCGCATCGGCGCCGGCGCAGTAAGCCGGCGGGCCGCTTCCCGAAGCGGCGCCGAAGGGGACGCGGGCACCGGCCCGCGTCCCCTTTTTTCGTTTCAGGCGACGTCGAACAGCAGTACTTCGGCCGCCCGGCCGCGCGCGAACGCCACCGCGTCCACGCCGCCGATCCGCGCGCCGTCGCCGGCGGCCAGCGCGCGGCCGTTGACCTCGATGTCGCCGCGCGCCACGTGCACGTAGGTGCTGCGCCCCGCGCGGACCTCGAAGGTCACCCCCTCGTCGCCGTCGATCAGCCCCGCGAAGATGCGGGCATCCGCCCCCATCGACAGCGCGCCGTCGCCGCCGCCGGGCGCCGCGACGAGCCGCAGCCGGCCGCGTTTCTCGGCGGCGGCGAAATGCCGCTCCTCATAACCGGGCCGCCCGCCCCGCTCGGCCGGCTGCAGCCAGATCTGCAGCAGATGCAGCGGACGGTCGCGCGACGCGTTGGTTTCGCTGTGCACGAGCCCCGTCCCGGCACTCACCCGCTGGACGCCGCCGGCGCGGACGATCGCGCCGCAGCCGAGGCTGTCGCGGTGCGCGAGCGTGCCGTCCAGCACGTAGGTCACGATCTCCACGTCGCGACGCGGCTGCATCCCGAACCCGCGCGTCGGCGCGATCAGGTCCTCGCTCAGCACGTGCAGCGCGCCGACCGGCGGATGCGCGTTCGCGGCGCGGCCGGCCGACGAAAAGCTGTGACTCGATTCGAGCCAGCCTTGGCGCGTGTGGCAACGGTCTTCGGCGCGGCGGATCTGGAACATGGCGCGGGCACTCCGGGGGCAGATACTTGTTCGGGTTTACCGCCACTGTAGGGGGACACCGAACGCGCCACAATCCGCCGCCAATGCACAGCATTGTTGCGCTCGCGCAACCAATCGCCAAAATATTCGTTGTCAATACCACGATTGCCGCAACAGCCGATTCGAGGAATCGATCGATCGCGCCGGATTGCCGTTTTCGGGGAATCGCGTTCGGGTAAAATACCGCCCTTTTGGCGTTCGCCGTTCCGGCGGCGCCATCGCCAGAGCGCCGTCCGGCGAATTTTGGCCGTCTAGAATACGCCGCGGCGCCCGGTCCCGCCGGCCGCGAGCGCCCCCGGAAAGTCAGCAACAGAAGGATGGAAATGAAGAAGGCCGCCCTGTGCGCCGCCCTCGCCCTCGTGGCGGGCAGCGCCTTCGCGAAGGAGTGGAAGACCGTGCGGATCGGCGTCGATGCCAGCTACCCGCCGTTCGAGTCGACCGCGCCGAGCGGCGAGATCGTCGGTTTCGACGTCGATCTCACCAAGGAAATCTGCAAACGGATCAACGTGAAATGCGTGTGGGTGGCGCAGGATCTCGACGGGATCATCCCGGCGCTGAAGGCGAAGAAGTACGACGTCATCGTGTCGTCGCTGACCGTCACGGACAAGCGCCGCGAGCAGATCGACTTCTCCGACAAGGTGTATGACGCGCCGGCCCGGATGATCGCGAAGACCGGCTCGCCGCTGCTGCCGACGGTCGCGTCGCTGAAGGGCAAGCGTGTCGGCGTCGAGCAGGGTTCGACGCAGGAAACCTACGCGAAGACGTACTGGGAACCGCAGGGCGTGACGATCGTTCCTTACCAGAACCAGGACCAGGTCTACACCGATCTCGGCTCGGGCCGCCTCGACGCGACGCTGCAGGACGAGCTGCAGGCCGACTACGGCTTCCTGCGCACGCCGCGCGGCAAGGGCTTCGCGTTCGCCGGGCCGGAAGTGAAGGATCCGAAGACGATCGGCGACGGCACCGCGATCGGCCTGCGCAAGGACGATACGGACCTGAAGCTCAAGATCAACCGGGCGCTGGCCGACATGCACAAGGACGGCACGTACGACCGGCTGTCGCACAAGTACTTCTCGTTCAGCGTCTATTCGGCGCCGGCCCGCTAAGCGCCGACAAGAAGAAGCAACGGATGCGGGGGCGGCCCCGTGTCCACGCAGTAAAGGCAGTCAACCACGCGCCGCCCGCCCCCTTGCCCGCCGCTCGCGCGACGGGCTCGCCCGGCACCGTTGCCGGGGCGGACGGTCATGATACGCACGGGGCGTTCCGCGCAGCTTGGCGGGCGCGTCTTTCGCGGCGCACCGCGTGCGCCGTCAAGGACCACATATGTTTCTACAAGGTTACGGCCCGCTGATCCTCGCTGGCACCTGGCAAACCGTCAAACTGGCGGTGCTTTCGCTCGCGCTGTCGTTCCTGCTGGGGCTGCTCGGCGCAGGCGCGAAGCTGTCGCGCAACCGCGTGACGAACGGCATCGGCACCGTCTACACGACGCTGATCCGCGGCGTACCCGACCTCGTGCTGATGCTGCTGCTGTTCTACAGCCTGCAGATCTGGCTGAACATGGCGACCGACGCGCTCGGCTGGGACCAGATCGACATCGACCCGTTCCTCGCTGGCGTGCTCGTGCTCGGCTTCATCTACGGCGCGTACTTCACCGAGACCTTCCGCGGTGCGTTCCTGTCGGTGCCGCGCGGCCAGCTCGAGGCCGGCAGCGCATACGGGATGACGAACTGGCAGGTGTTCACGCGGATCATGTTCCCGCAGATGATGCGCTTCGCGCTGCCGGGCATCGGCAACAACTGGCAGGTGCTCGTGAAGTCGACCGCGCTGGTGTCGATCATCGGCCTCGCCGACGTCGTGAAGGCCTCGCAGGACGCCGGCAAGGGCACGCTGCGGTTCTTCTTCTTCACGCTGATCGCGGGCGCGGTCTACCTCGCCATCACGACGATCTCGAACTTCGTGCTGATGTGGCTCGAAAAGCGCTACTCGACCGGTGTCCGCAAGGCTGACCTATGATCGAACTCATCCAAGAATACTGGCGCAACTATCTCTACACCGACGGCTATCGCATCACCGGTGTCGCGATCACGCTGTGGCTGCTCGTCGTGTCGATCGGCCTCGGCTTCTGCCTGTCGATACCGCTCGCCGTGGCGCGCGTGTCGAAGAAGAAGTGGCTGTCGAGCGCCGTGTGGCTGTACACGTACGTGTTCCGCGGCACGCCGCTCTACGTGCAGCTGCTGCTCTGCTACACGGGCCTCTACAGCCTGCAGGCCGTGCGCGGCACGCCGGTGCTCGATGCATTCTTCCGCGACGGGATGCACTGCACGCTGCTCGCGTTCACGCTGAACACCTGCGCATACACCACCGAGATCTTCGCAGGCGCGATCAAGGCGACGTCGTATGGCGAGATCGAAGCCGCGCGCGCGTACGGGATGTCCCCGTTCACGATGTATCGCCGCGTGATCCTGCCGTCGGCGCTGCGCCGCGCGCTGCCGCTGTACAGCAACGAAGTGATCCTGATGCTGCATGCGACCACCGTCGCGTTCACCGCGACCGTGCCGGACATCCTCAAGATCGCGCGCGACGTCAACTCGGCGACCTACATGTCGTTCCATGCGTTCGGCATTGCCGCCCTGCTCTACCTCGCGATCTCGTTCACGCTCGTGTGGCTGTTCCGCCAGGCCGAGCGTCGCTGGCTCGCGTATCTGCGCCCGCAAGGCAAGTAAGTTTTCGCAGGACTATTGATGAACTCCCAGACTCAGAAGCTTTTCGTCGACGATCTGCACAAGCGCTACGGCGACAACGAAGTGCTCAAGGGCGTGTCGCTGAGGGCGAACTCGGGCGACGTGATCAGCGTGATCGGCTCGTCCGGCTCCGGCAAGAGCACGATGCTGCGCTGTATCAACTTCCTCGAGCAGCCGAATGCGGGCCGCATCTTCGTCGACGGCGAGGAAGTGCGCACCGCGCTCGACAAGACGGGCGCGCTGCGCGCGGCCGATACGAAACAGCTGCAGCGCGTGCGCACCAAGCTGTCGATGGTGTTCCAGCACTTCAATCTCTGGTCGCACATGAACGTGATCGAGAACGTGATGGAGGCGCCCGTGAACGTGCTCGGCATCCCGAAGAAGGAAGCCGAGGACCGCGCGCGCGAGTATCTCGAGAAAGTCGGCCTCGCGCCGCGCGTCGAGAAGCAGTACCCGTCGCATTTGTCCGGCGGCCAGCAGCAGCGCGTCGCGATCGCACGTGCGCTCGCGATGCATCCGGACGTGATGCTGTTCGACGAGCCGACGTCGGCGCTCGACCCGGAGCTGGTGGGCGAAGTGCTGAAGGTGATGCAGAAGCTGGCCGAGGAAGGCCGCACGATGATCGTCGTCACGCACGAGATGGGCTTCGCGCGCAACGTGTCGAATCACGTGATGTTCCTGCACCAGGGCCGCGTCGAGGAAGAAGGCGTGCCGGCCGAGGTGTTTGCCAATCCGAAGAGCGAACGCCTGCGCGGGTTCCTGTCGGGCAGCCTCAAGTAACACGCACGAAACGCACGACGGTCGAACGGGCGCCCCGCGGCGCCCGTTTTGCGTTTACGCGGCGCTCACCGGCGCGCCGTCGGCGAACGCGCGCAGCGCGTCGCCCGCCAGCCGGTATCGCACCCATTCGCTCTGCGGCGCCGCGCCGACGCTCTCGTAGAAGCGGATCGCCGGCTCGTTCCAGTCGAGCACGCTCCATTCGAACCGCCCGCAGCCCGACTCGACCGCGATCCGTGCAAGCGTCTTCAGCAGCCGCAGCCCGGCGCCCGCCCCGCGAAAACGCGGCGACACGTACAGATCCTCCAGATACAGGCCCTGCCGCGCGAGCCACGTCGAATACGAGAAGAAATACACGGCGAAGCCGGCCGGCTCGCCGTCGACCTCGCAGATCAGCGCGCGCGCGGGCGACCCATCGCCGAACAGGCTGCGTTCGAGGGACGCGGGCGTCGCGATCACTTCGTGCTCCGCCTTCTCGTAGACGGCCAGCTCGGTGATGAAGCGCAGGATCAACGGCACGTCGGCGACGCTGGCGCAACGGATATCGATTTGCACGGGTTGAGCCCTCCTCCGGCCCGGTTCTGAAACAGAAAGCAGCGCCGCGCACGCGCGCTGGCGCCGATCGAACCGTCATGCTACGTTCGCGCAACGACTGCAGGAAGTGCAGTTTCTTCATCCAGACCTGAACATGATGCATCCCGACCTGCGCCGTCTCGACCTGAACCTGCTGCTCGTGTTCGACGCGCTGTACCGCCACCGGTCGGTCGCGGCGGCCGCGCACGAGCTCGCGTTGAGCCCATCCGCGTTGAGCCACGCGCTCGCGCGGCTGCGCGACGCGATCGGCGATGCGCTGTTCGTGCGCCTCGGCAACGAGATGCAGCCGACCGTGCGCGCCGACGACATCGCCACGTGGGCCGGCGACGCGCTCGACACGATGTCGAAGGGTCTCGCCCGCGCACGCCGCTTCGATCCCGCGCAAAGCGACCGCACGTTCGTGTTCGCCGCGACCGACTACACGGCCTTCGCGGTGCTGCCGGCGTTCCTCGCGCGGATCCAGCACGTCGCGCCGCACCTGCGGATCCGCGTCGTGCATTCCGACCGGAAGATCTCCGTCGACGAGCTTGCGGCCGGCCGCATCGACTTCGCGCTCGGCTATCACGAGGAATCGGCGGCCGATGCGCCGGGCATCGAGGATTTCGACTGGTTCTCCGACGACTACGTCGTGATCGCCAGCGCCGCGCATCCGGCGATCCGCCGGCGGCTGACGCTCGACCGGTACCTGGCCGCCCGCCACGTGGTCGTCACGCCGTGGAACGAATCGCGCGGCGTCGTCGATTACGTGCTCGACCGGCTCGGCCTCGCGCGGCACGTCGCCGTGCAATTGCCGACCGTGCTGGCCGCGCCGTTCGTGATCGCGGAATCCGAATTGCTGATGACCGTGCCGAATCGCGCCGCGCAGGCGCTGCGGCACGCGGCGCCGATCCGCATCTTTCCCGCGCCGTTCGAGATCCCGCGCTACACGGTGAAGGTCTACTCGCACGCGAAGCATGCGCGCACCGATGCGCACCGCTGGATTCGCGCGCAGTTGCTCGACGCGCGGCCGGGCCCGCGCTAGGTTCCGCACGCCTTGTGCGACGGGCGTTTCAGGCGCCGGCCTGCGTTCGCCGAAACCACCCGAATCATTACGAAATACTTACCAATTTCGCGACTTTCGCGCTTACGCCCGCGCATTCTCAACGTCAATAGTGGCAATCCTTGACCCCTATCCAAAAAATTCGTGTCTCCCTTGCGGGACAAGGGTTTTCCGTTAATCGCCAACCCTCGGCGCACCTGTTGCCCACCGTGTTGCATGGCAATTTGGCGACAGCGGTTAGTCAAACAACGATTTCCATCGCCACAAAATTGTATTTTTGCTAAATTAGTAACCAAAGTAGCAAAACGAAGTTCGTGAAATGTAGTTTAGCTTCACGACACTACAAGGAGACCCCGCAGGCCGACCCGGCTGCGCGGGACCGCTCAACGGTTTTCCGTCCGCTTGCCCGCGTGCCGCGCTTACCGGCCCTGCACGAGGTCTCCCTGGTTATCCCGCTTTTGCCCGGCGCTCGCGCTCCGGGCATCTCGTGCAGTCTGGGTTGACTTTTTGACAGGGTATGGAGGAGATGATGAAGAAAGCTTTGGTCGCGGCCGCGCTGATGGCTGCTGGGGTGGTGACGGCGCACGCGCAGAGCAGCGTCACGCTGTATGGCCGCCTGGATGCGGGCATCGAGTACCTGAACGGCCTGCAAAACGGCCACCAAGTGCGCGCGGAAAGCGGCGACTGGGGCACGAGCCTGTGGGGCTTGAAGGGTAGCGAGGACATCGGTGGCGGCAACAAGGTCCTGTTCCACCTCGAAGGCGCGTTCAACACGATGACGGGCGGCTTCAGCGGCTCGATCTGGGATCGTTTCGCGACCGTCGGTATCTCGAACGACCGCTACGGTACGCTGCTGCTGGGTCGCGAGCTCGCGATCGCCAACGGCGTGTGGGACTTCGACCCGTTCGGCCAGTCGGCCTGGTCGACGGCCTCGCTGGTGCGCGGCCGCAACTGGAACAAGACCAGCAACAACGTGTCGTACCAGTCGCCGTCGCTTTACGGCCTCGACTTCTACGGCCAGTTCTCGTTCTCGAACTCGACCAGCTTCAACGGCAACACGACGGCCGGCCAACCGGGCCGTGCAATGGGCGGTCAGGTCACCTACACGAACTCGCTGTTCCAGTTGCGCGGCATCTACGACGAAACGCGCGACAGCAACGGCCGCTTCTCCGACGTGTTCAACTACTCGCGTGAATACTTCGCGGGCGTGAACGTGTTCCTCGGCCAGTTCAAGGTGCAGGCGGCCTACCAGGCATCGCGCGCGGACGGCAGCGGCGGCCCGGCAGTGAACGCCGGCGTGACGGGTACCCAGCAGGTCTGGGGCGGCGTGACGTGGCAGGCAACGCCGGCAGCGGCGCTGATCGCAGCCGTGTATCACGTGAACGCGAACCACGGCGGCGGCAACGCGAACATCTACACGGTCGGCGGCTCGTACAACATCTCGAAGCGCACGCTGTTCGACCTGCAGGTCGCAACCGTGCGCAACAGCAAGAACGCGAACTTCGGCCTGAACGCGAACGGTGCAGGCACGGCCGTGTCGACGGGCAACCCGAATCCGGGCGGCAGCCAGACCGGCGTCTACGCCGGTATCCAGCACCTGTTCTGATCAGGCGCCGTCAAAGAACGATTCGACAACACTTTCCACGCTGCTGCGAGAGGCGCGTATCGGTGCGGTACCCAACCGGGTATCCGCACCGTTTTTTCTTGGGCGGGCCGGCTTGGCGCCTGCTCCCGCAAACCACGGGCTTGCGCAGGCCCGGCGACGCACGACGGCGTTCAGACGGCCGCTTCGTTCTCTTCGCCGGTGCGGATGCGGATCACGCGCTCGACGTCCGACACGAAGATCTTGCCGTCGCCGATCTTGCCGGTCCGCGCCGCGCCGATCACCGCGTCGATCACCTGGTCGACCTGCGCTTCCGCGACGACCACCTCGATCTTCATCTTCGGCAGGAAGTCGACGACGTATTCGGCGCCGCGATACAGCTCGGTATGGCCCTTCTGGCGGCCGAAACCCTTCACTTCCGTCACGGTCAGGCCCGTGAGACCCACTTCGGCGAGCGCTTCGCGGACTTCGTCCAGCTTGAACGGCTTGATGATGGCGGTGATGCGTTTCATGGTGGTTGTCCCCCAATGCTCGTTTGGATGAAAAATCGCGTTCCCGATTGTAAGCCTGCGGGCCGCCTCCGGCCCAGCACGGCTCACTCGAGACGTTCGGTGAACCGCGACGTGATCGGGTAGCGCCAGTCGCGCCCGAACGCGCGATGCGTGACGCGGATGCCGATCGGCGCCTGGCGGCGCTTGTATTCGTTGATCTTGATGAGCCGCGTCACGCGTTCGACGTCGGCCTGCGCATAACCGGCCGCGACGATCTCCGCGAGCGGCCGGTCTTCTTCCATGTACATCCGCATGATCGCGTCGAGCACGTCGTACGGCGGCAGGCTGTCCTGGTCGGTCTGGTTATCGCGCAGTTCGGCCGACGGCGCGCGCGTGAGGATCCGCTCGGGAATCACGTCGCGCAGCCCGTAGTCGGCCGTGGCGTTGCGATAGCGGCAGAGCCGGTAGACCAGCGTCTTCGCGATGTCCTTGATCACCGCGAAACCGCCGGCCATGTCGCCGTACAGCGTGCAGTAGCCGACCGCCATCTCGCTCTTGTTGCCGGTCGTCAGCACGATCGAGCCGAACTTGTTCGACAGCGCCATCAGCAGCGTGCCGCGGATGCGCGCCTGGATGTTCTCCTCCGTCGCGTCTTCCGCGCGGCCCGCGAACTCGCCGGCGAGCGCCGCGCGGAATGCGTCGAACATCGGCTCGATCGCGATCTCGTCGTAGCGCACGCCGACGCGCCGCGCCATCTCCGCCGCGTCGGTGGTCGAGATGTCGGCCGTGAAGCGCGACGGCATCATCACCGCGCGCACGCGCCCGGGCCCGAGCGCATCGCACGCGACGGCCAGCACCAGCGCCGAATCGACGCCGCCCGACAGCCCGATCAGCACGCCGGGAAAACCGTTCTTGCCGATGTAGTCGCGCACGCCGGTCACGAGCGCGCGGTACACCTGCGCATCCGTCGACAGCTCGGGCGCGATCGTGCCGGGCAACGGCCGCGCGCCGTCGAATTCGACGATCGCATGGCCTTCGTCGAACTGCGGCATCTTCGCGACGAGCGCGCCCTGCGCGTCGAGCACGAACGAGCCGCCGTCGAACACGAGCTCGTCCTGGCCGCCGACGAGGTTCACGTACACCATCGGCAGCCCGGTCTCGCGGATCCGCGCGCGCAGGATGTCGATGCGCACCGCTTCCTTGTTCATGTGGTACGGCGAGCCGTTCGGAATCAGCAGCACCTGTGCGCCGGCCGCCTTCGCGATCTGCGCGGCCGACGCATGCCACGCGTCCTCGCAGATGATCACGCCGTATTTCACGCCGTTCAGCTCGAACACGAGCGGCTCGGCGTCCGTCGCGAAGTAGCGCTTCTCGTCGAACACCTCGGCGTTCGGCAGATCCTGCTTGCGGTAGGTGCCGACGATTGCCCCGCCGACGATCAGCGATACCGCGTTGAAGGTATCGGTGGGCGGCACGCCGCGCTCGATCGGGCGGTTTGCATTACCATCGACGGCTGGCGCGTGCGGATCGACGCCCGCACCGCTGCCCGGACCCCTGCCCGGACCGCGCAACGGATGGCCGACCAGCACCGCGAGCCCGTCGAACGCCTTCAGCGCGTCGGCCAGGGCAGCGAGCGCAGATGCCGCCGCCGCGTAGAACGCGGGCCGCAGCAGCAGGTCTTCCGGCGGATAGCCGGACAGCGCGAGTTCGGGCGCGACCATCAGCTGCGCACCATCGTTGTGCGCGGCGCGTGCGGCCGCGACGATCCGCGCGACGTTGCCGGCGAAATCGCCGACGGTGACGTTGATCTGGGCAAGAGCGAGTCGGGTCTTCATGGCGGGATCGGGCGGCGCGCCCGGAACGGCTGACGAAATCGAACCGGACGCGGGCCGCGGCGGCACGCATCCGGCAACATCCAACGGTACGGATTCACGCTTGAAACACGCACGCATCGATTATCGCACGGGCATCCTGTCGTCCCCCGCCGAGGTGCCGGCCGACGAATGGAACGCGCTGCTCGCCCGCGACGCGCAGCCGACGCCGTTCCTGCGCCACGAATTTCTCGACGCACTGCACGTCGCGCGCTGCGCGGTCGACGAGACCGGCTGGTCGCCGCACTTCGTCACGCTGACCGACGAGCGCACCGGCCGCCTCGCGGCCGCCGCGCCCGTCTACGCGAAGCAGCATTCTTACGGCGAATACGTGTTCGACTGGGCGTGGGCCGACGCCTATCAGCGCAACGACCTGCCCTACTACCCGAAGCTGCTGTGCGCGGTGCCGTTCACGCCCGTGCAGGGCACGCGCCTGCTCGCGGCCGACGACGACGCACGCCGCCGGCTCGCGGCCACGCTGCTCGCGTTCGCCGAGCAGAGCGACGTGTCGTCGCTGCACGTGCTGTTCCCGACCGGCGACGAGGCGCGGCTGCTCGAATCGATGGGGATGATGCTGCGCGAAGGCGTGCAGTTCCACTGGCTCAACGACGGCTACCGTCACTTCGACGACTTCCTCGGCACGCTCGAGCAGAAGAAGCGCAAGAACATCCGCGCGGAGCGACGCAAGGTGCACGACGCGGGCGTGACGTTCCGGCGGCTGACCGGCGACCGGATCACCGACGCCGACTGGCGCTTCTTCTCGCGCTGCTACCGGCAGACCTACCGCGAACACTTTTCGAGCCCGTACCTGAACCTCGATTTCTTCCGCACGATCGGCGCGACGATGCCCGAGAACCTGCTGCTCGTGATCGCGGAAGCCGACGGCCGGCCGATCGCGAGCGCGCTCGCCGTGTACCGGCGCGGCGAGCACGGCGGCGGCACGCTGTACGGCCGCTACTGGGGGGCGATCGAACACGTCCCCTGCCTGCATTTCGAAACGGCCTACTACCAGTTGCTCGAATTCTGCATCGAGGCCGGGCTCGACACGTTCGAAGGCGGCGCGCAAGGCGAGCACAAGCTCGCACGCGGCTTCCTGCCGACCGTCACGCACTCCGCGCACTGGCTCGCGCACCCGGCGTTTTCCGATGCGGTCGCGCGCTTCCTCGAACGCGAGACCGAACATATCCACGCGTACGTCGACGAGTTGCGCGAACACGATCCGTTCCGGCGCGGCACCGAATAGCACCGGCAGGCACGTCGTCATGCGGCGAGGCCACGACCGGCCTCGCCGCATGACGCACGGCCGCCTCCGGCTCAGTGCGCGGCGAGCGTCACCGTCTGCGACAGCGCCTGCGGGTCGCGCGACGACGCGGCGGCCGACAGCACGTAGCTCCCCGCGCCGATCCGCCACGCATGCGCATTCGCATCCCATACCGCGAAGCGCTGCGCCGGCACCGCGACGCTGACCGTGCGTGCCTCGCCCGGCTGCAGCGCGACCTTGGTCCAGCCGACGAGCCGCTTCGGCGGCTCGCCGAGCGAAGCGGGCAGCGCCGCGTAGATCTGCACCGTCTGCGCACCGGCACGCGCGCCCGTATTCGTCACCGTCACGCCGACCTTCACGTTGCCCGCCGCGTCGGCCTGCGCCGACATCCCCGACATCGCGTACGTCGTGTACGACAGCCCGTAGCCGAACGGGAACAGCGGCTCGATCGCCTTCGCGTCGAACCAGCGATAGCCGTACGCGAGGCCTTCCGCATAGACGGTCTGCGTGCGCGACGGATCGATCGCCGGCTGCGGCAGGTCGGCTTCCTGCTTCGGGAACGTCAGCGGCAACCGGCCCGACGGATTCGCGTCGCCGAACAGCAGGTCGGCGATCGCCTGGCCGCCCTGCGCGCCCGGATACCAGGCATCGAGCACGCCGTGCACGTTCGCGAGCCACGGCATCAGCACCGGGCTGCCGTTCTCGAGCACGACGACCACGCGCTTCGCCTTCGCGGCGACGGCCGCGATCAGCGCGTTCTGGTCGTATTGCTGGTTGTACGGATCGGCCTTCGCATCCGGCAGCGACAGGCTCGCGAGGTCGAGCCCTTCCGTTTGCCACTGCGTCGCGAACACGATGGCGACATCGGCCTGCGCGGCCGCGGCCGCCGCGGCATTCGCATCGGTCCCGTCGAGATAGCTGACCGAGGCGTTCGGCGCCTTCGCGCGGATCGCCGCGAGCGGCGCGGACTTGTACCAGGTCGCGCAGCCGCCGAACAGCGTGCCGGCCGGTTGCTCGCAGGTCGTCACCGCGTTGCCGTCGATCGCCGGTACCGCGCCCGAGCCGCCGCCCGACAGCACGCCGGCATCCGCATGCCCGCCGATCACGACGACCGACTTGAGCGCGCCGGCCGCGAGCGGCAGCACGGGCTGCGCATCGCCGGGCACGGCCGCGTTCTTCAGCAGCACCGCCGCTTGCCGCGCGATCGCCAGCGCATCGGCGTTGCCGGCGGCCTCGTCGATCGCACCGCCCGGCTTCGGCGGCGCATCCATCACGCCGATGCGGATCAGCGTGCGCAACTTGCGCTGCACCATGTCGTTCAGGCGCGCGGCCGACACGCTGCCGGCCTGCAGCGCCGCGCGCAGCTTCGAGTTGAAGTAGGAGCCGAGCGGCGCGTTGCCGTCGTCGGCCGCGCCCGGCTGCTCCTCGTCGAGCCCGGCCTGCACGGCCGCGACGGTCGAGTGCGTCGCGCCCCAGTCGGACTGCACGACGCCCTTGAAGCCCCATTCGTTCTTCAGCACCGTCGTCAGCAGATACG
Organism: Burkholderia sp. YHN3-13; assembly: GCF_055810675.1. Taxonomy (NCBI): domain Bacteria; kingdom Pseudomonadati; phylum Pseudomonadota; class Betaproteobacteria; order Burkholderiales; family Burkholderiaceae; genus Burkholderia; species Burkholderia sp. YHN3-13. The sequence continues at coordinate 35,244 of NZ_JBVVNQ010000019.1, forward strand.
GGTTCTCGCAGGCATACACGCCGTTCAGCTTGTTGTACGAGCACATCACGTTGCCCGGCTGACCGTCCTTCACACCGATCTCGAACGCGAGCAGCTCGGCCTCGCGCATGGTCCGCTCGTCGACGACCGAATCGATCGTCATCCGGTTGGTTTCCTGGTCGTTGAACGCGAAATGCTTGATCGTCGCGATCACCTTCTGCGCCTGCGTCGCCTGCGTGCGCGCGGCGCTCAGCGTGCCCGCGAGCACCGGATCCTCGCCCATGTATTCGAACGTGCGGCCGTTGCGCGGCTCGCGCGCGAGGTTCACGCCGCCGCCGAGCCCTTCCGCGAAACCGAGCGCGCGCAGTTCCAGCGCGATGCGCGTGCCGTAAGTGCCCGCCAGCGCCGGATCCCAGGTCGCCGCGAGCGCGACCGGCGCCGGCAGCGCGGTCACGCGCGCGTTCTTCACGTTCACGCCGCCCGCCGAATCGGCGCTGCTGAGCGCCGGAATGCCGAGCCGCGGCACGCCGGGGATGTAGCTGGCGCCGTTCAGCGCGTCGGCCGGGAACGGGCCGCCCAGGTCGAGCGCGGGCATGCCCGTGCCGTGCACGAGCTGCAGCTTCTCGTCGGTCGTCAGTTGCGCGACGAGCGCGGCCGCGCGCCGGTCGGCCGCCGCATCGGGGTCGGCCGGCGCGCTCGGGCCCGCCTGGATGTCGTCGCCGCCGCACGACGCGAGCAGCACCGTGAGCGCACACGCGGACGCAATCGTCGAACACCGGAACAGCGAAGTTTTCATTGATCCTCCAGAATCGTTCTGTTGTACTTGTCGCCACACTCCAGCGTCCGAGTCTAAAAAGTGACCGGTCACCACGCTTGACCGGCAGGAGCATGCGTTGACCTCTCGCAGCGGGGACAAACCCGAACGGCATGACGACAGGGAGACAGACATGGAGTTGCAACAGAAATCGGTATCCGTACGGATCTACCGCTGGCTGTGCGAGGACGCGCGCGCGAACGGCATCGATCCCGCGCCGCTTTACGACACGCTCGGCATCGGGCCGGCCGAGCTCACCGACGACGCGCGCCGCATCGCGGGCGACCGGCATGTGGCTGCGATGCAGCTGACGAGCGGCTGGCCGCTGTCGTGGCGTCGCCCGCCGCCGCAAGTCGTGCCGTGGCTCGTGCAGTTTCCCGAACTCGCGGGCATCACGTGCAACGCGGCGACGCTGCGCGACGCGCTGCACGGCTACCTGCACTATCGCGAGCTGATCGGCAACGTCGACTGGGTGTTCGCGCACGAGCATCGCGATGCGATCGCGCTCGAGTACGTGAACGAAGGCGACGGCCGGCACGCGGGCAGCGCATTCACCAACCTCGCGATCCTCGCGGCACTCGCGCGCCTGTACGATCCGCACGCACGCATCGCCGACGCCGAATTCGCCGGCCGCGCGTTCGCGCCCGCCGCCGCGCTGCGCGACATGCTCGGCGCGCCGATGTCGTTCGACGCCGCGCACAATCGCATCGTGCTGCGCTCCGCGCACCTCGACACGCCGTTCGAGCGCTACAACGCGCCGCTCGCCGGCATCCAGCGTCATGCGGCCGACGCCGCGCGCGAGCGCGTGCGGGCACGCTCGACGTTCGGCTCGTCGGTCGAGCAGTGCGTGCGCGACTGGCTGCGCACGTCCGACGAAGTCGACGTGCCGACCGACACGCTGATGCAGCACGTATGCACGCGCTTCGCGATGTCGCGCTGGACGCTGCGCCGGCGGCTGCATCGCGAAGCCGTCGGGTTCCATGCGCTCGTCGCGCAGGCGCGACTCGGCGAAGCACGCGACCTGCTGCTGAACACGCAGTTGCCGATCGGCGAGATCGGCGTGCGCGTCGGCTTCCGTTCGACGAGCGCATTCACGCGCTTCTTCACGCGCGAACTCGGCGCGGCGCCGAGCCGCTTTCGCGACGGACACGGCGACCGGTGGCGTTGACGCGCGTTTTTTCTGAGACACTGGCGGCTTCGCACTCCGCCGCCCTGCCATGTCCTGGTTTCTGTATCTGATCGAATGCGCCGACGACAGCGTCTATACGGGCATCACGACCGACGTTGCCGCGCGCTTCGACGAACACGCGTCCGGCAAGGGCGCGCGCTACACGCGCTCGCGCAAGCCGCGTGCGGTGCTCGCGTCGTTTCCGCTGCCCGACCGATCGAGCGCGTCGCGGGCGGAATACTGGGTGAAGCGGCTTACGCCCGTGCAGAAGCGGGAGCTGGCGGCCGGGTTGCGGACGCTCGAATCGGTGTTGCCCGTCGTGGCGACGCTCGATGAAAGCGCGGACGCGGCCGGCTCACCGGTGCGCACGCGCGGGCGCAAGCAGGCGAAGGCGGAGAACGCCGACAACCTGGCGGACACGGCCGCGGCGCAACCGGCTGCAGCGGAAAACGTGAAGGCCGGGAAAGTCGGCAAACCGGCAAAGGCGGCAACGCGCAAACCAGCGGCGACGAAAGCCAAAAAGGCCGCGCCGGAAGCGAAACGTGCACAAGCCGACGGCGCCACAGCCGTAAAAAAGACCGCGTCGCGCGGCATGTCGGTAAAGAAGACCAAGCCGCCCGCATCCGCTTCATCGAAACCGAAGGCCCCGGCCGCCGTCGGCCAGCCCGCGGCGAACACGCGCAAGAACGCCGCTTCCGAGCCGGCCCGTCGCCGGCCATCGGCCGCGACAACCATCGAAGCGGCCCCGCCCCGCGCAACACGTGCGAAGACCGCGCCGGCCGCGGCGCCGTCCGCACGCCGGAAACCCGCGCGCCCAAAACAAAACCGCGCGGCCTCCTAAGGAGACACGCGCGGTCCGCGTTCCGTACGAACCGGCCGTCGGCCGGCACGCCGCTTACTTCTTGTAGTTCGCGGCGCCGTCGGTGATTTCCTTGTGCGCGGCTTCGATGCCGGCCCAGCCTTCGACCTTCACCCACTTGCCCTTCTCGAGCGCCTTGTATTGCTCGAAGAAGTGCTTGATCTGGTCCTTCAGGTACTCGGGCACGTCGTCGATCGACTTCAGGTTCGCCGTCATCGGGCAGACCTTGTCGTGCGGCACGGCGACCAGCTTCGCGTCGACGCCCGACTCGTCGGTCATCTGCAGCATGCCGAGCACGCGCGAGCGCACGATCGAGCCTGCCAGCAGCGGGAACGGCGTGATCACCAGCACGTCGACCGGATCGCCGTCGCCCGACAGCGTCTGCGGGATGTAGCCGTAGTTCACCGGATAGCGCATGCCCGTGCCGATGAAGCGGTCGACGACGAGAAGGCCCAGTTCCTTGTCCGCCTCGTACTTCACCGGGTCGCTTTGCGCGGGAATCTCGATGATCACGTTGAAATCTTGCGGCAGGTCCTTGCCGGCCGGAACATGATTGAAGCTCATGAGCACTCTCTGTAGGTCGATGGGAATTCGGGACAGGGCGCAGCGGCCGATGCACCGGCGCGGGCGCCCCCCAAGGGAATGCGCCATTATAGCCAATCGACCGGTGGCGTCCGGATGACGATCGGCGCGATAATCGTTCCGGATGGTCGGCCGTCGCACTGCCGGCCGCGTGGCACGGCATCGGCGTCGGCGCTGAAGCGCCAACCCGGGTACACGGGAGCAGGCATGGAAGAGGCGAAGCACTTCATCGCGGGCGAATGGACGTTGCCCGCGCAACTGGAAACCATCGCGGTCGTCGATCCCTCCGATGGCCAGCCGTTCGCGGTCATCGCGCGCGGCACGGCGCCCGATGTCGAGCGCGCGGTCGCCGCGGCCCGCGACGCGTTCGCGGGCCCGTGGGGCGCCGCGAGCGCCGCCGAACGCGGCCGCGTGCTGATGCGGCTGTCGGCGCGCGTGACCGATTCGATCGAGGAACTCGCCGCGATCGAGGCGCGCGATACCGGCAAGCCGCTGAAGCAGGCACGCGCCGACGCGGCCGCGCTCGCGCGCTACTTCGAGTTCTACGCGGGCGCCTCCGACAAGCTGCACGGCGAAACCCTCCCCTACCAGGCCGGCTACACGGTGCTGACGGTGCGCGAGCCGCACGGCGTCACGGGCCACATCGTGCCGTGGAACTACCCGATGCAGATTGTCGGGCGCAGCGTCGGCGCGGCGCTCGCGGCCGGCAACGCGTGCGTCGTCAAGCCGGCCGAGGACGCGTGCCTGTCCGTGCTGCGCGTCGCCGAGCTCGCCGCCGAAGCCGGTCTGCCGGCCGGTGCGCTCAACATCGTCACCGGCTACGGCCACGAAGCCGGTGCCGCGCTCGCGCGCCATCCGGGCATCGACCACATCTCGTTTACGGGTTCGCCGGCCACCGGCAAGCTGGTCACGCAGATGGCGGCCGAGAACCACGTGCCCGTCACGCTCGAACTCGGCGGCAAGTCGCCGCAGATCGTGTTCGCCGATGCCGATCTCGAGGCGGCGCTGCCCGTGCTCGTGTCCGCGATCGTGCAGAACGGCGGGCAGACCTGCTCGGCCGGCAGCCGCGTGCTGATCGAGCGCGCGGTGTACGAGCCGCTCGTCGAGCGCCTCGCCACCGCGTTCAACGGGCTGCGCGTCGGCCCGAGCCGCGCCGATCTCGACTGCGGCCCGCTGATCAACGCGAAGCAGCAGCAGCGCGTGTGGGATTTCCTGTCCGACGCGCAGCACGACGGCATTCCGATGGCCGCGCACGGGCAGGTCGTCGCCGATGCGCCCGAAAGCGGCTTCTACCAGGCCCCGGCGCTGTTGCGCGACGTACCGCCGTCGCACCGCCTCGCGCAGGAGGAAGTGTTCGGCCCCGTGCTCGCCGCGATGCGTTTCGTCGACGAGGACGAAGCCGTCGCGCTCGCGAACGGCACGCCATACGGCCTCGTCGCGGGCATCTGGACGCGCGACGGCGCGCGCCAGATGCGGCTTGCGCGCCGCCTGCGCGCGGGCCAGGTGTTCATCAACAACTACGGCGCGGGCGGCGGCGTCGAGCTGCCGTTCGGCGGCGTCGGCCACTCGGGCCACGGCCGTGAAAAAGGCTTCGAGGCGCTGTACGGCTTCACCGCGCTGAAGACGATCGCGATCCGCCACGGCTGAACGCGCCGGCGGCGGCCGGTCGCGACATGACGCACGACGATTCTGATAACCAGCACAGGAGACACACCATGCGGTTGAGCGGCAAGACGGCCATCGTCACGGGCGGCGGCTCGGGCTTTGGCGAAGGCATCGCGAAGACGTATGCGCGCGAAGGCGCGAACGTCGTCGTCAACGACCTGAACGGCACGGCGGCCGAGCGCGTCGCGAGCGAGATCGCGCTCGCGGGCGGCAAGGCGATCGCGGTCGCCGGCGACGTGTCGAGGCAGGACGACTGGCATGCGCTGCTGCAGGCCGCGCTCGACGATTTCCACGCGGTGCAGATCGTCGTGAACAACGCGGGCACCACGCACCGCAACAAGCCCGTGCTCGACGTGACGGAAGCCGAGTTCGATCGCGTGTACGCGGTCAACATGAAGAGCCTGTTCTGGTGCGTGCAGACCTTCGTGCCGTACTTCCGCGCCCAGGGCGGCGGCGTGTTCGTCAACGTCGCGTCGACGGCCGGCGTGCGGCCGCGCCCGGGCCTCGTCTGGTACAACAGCACGAAGGGCGCGATGATCACCGCGAGCAAGTCGCTCGCGGCCGAGCTCGGCGCCGACCGCATCCGCGTGAACTGCATCAATCCCGTGCTCGGCGAGACGGCGCTGATGACCGAGTTCATGGGCTGCGAGGACACGCCGGAAAACCGCCGCCGCTTTCTCGCGACGATCCCGCTCGGCCGCTTCTCGACGCCGCAGGACATCGCGAACGCGGCGCTCTACCTTGCATCCGACGAGGCCGAGTTCATCACCGGCGTGTGCCTCGAAGTCGACGGCGGGCGCTGCATCTAGTCGTAACGGGCGGCACGACAATCACGCCATTGCTTCGCACGAAACCGGATCGGGCGCCGCTGCGCCCGCTCCGGCCAACTACAAGGACTGGAGACAACATGGCAACATCGACGCAGTCGCTGCCGGGCTCGTCCGGCGCATTCGAGGAAGCAACCTACCGCAAGGTCTCATGGCGGCTCGTGCCGCTCCTGCTGCTGTGCTACGTGGTCGCGTATCTCGACCGCGTGAACGTCGGCTTCGCGAAACTGCAGATGGCGAGCGACCTGAACCTGAGCGACACCGTGTACGGGCTCGGCGCCGGGATCTTCTTCTTCGGCTATTTCCTGTTCGAAGTGCCGAGCAACATCATCCTGCACAAGGTCGGCGCGCGGGTGTGGATCGCGCGCATCATGGCGACCTGGGGCGTGATCTCGATCCTGACGATGTTCGTCACGACGCCCGCGATGTTCTACGTGATGCGCTTCCTGCTCGGCGTCGCCGAAGCGGGCTTCTTCCCCGGCGTGATCCTCTACCTCACGTACTGGTATCCCGCGCACCGGCGCGGCCGGATGACGACGTTCTTCATGACGGCCGTCGCCCTGTCCGGCGTGATCGGCGGGCCGATCTCGGGCTTCATCCTGAAGGCGTTCGACGGCGTGAGCGGCTGGCACGGCTGGCAATGGCTGTTCCTGCTCGAAGGCATCCCGTCGGTGCTCGCCGGCGTGCTCGTGTTCTTCACGCTCGACGAGCGGATCGCGAAGGCGACGTGGCTGACCGACGAGGAAAAGGCGCTGCTCGCCCGCAACGTCGACGCGGAGGAAGCGACCAAGGAGGACCTGTCGCTCGGCGCGGTGATGTCGAGCCCGCGCGTATGGCTGATGGCGCTGATCTATTTCTCGTTCGTGATGGGGCTCTACGGCGTCGGCTTCTGGCTGCCGACGATCATCAAGGCGACGGGCGTGACCGACACGATCATGATCGGCCTGCTGTCGGCGATTCCGTATGCGGCCGCGGTGGTCGCGATGATCCTGATCGCGCGCAGCGCGGACAAGCGCCGCGAACGCCGCTGGCACCTCGCGATTCCGGCGGCGATCGGCGCGCTCGGGCTCGTGCTGTCGGTGATCTGGGCGCACCAGACCGCGCTCGCGATGTTCGGCCTCACGCTCGCGACGATCGGCATCCTGACGACGCTGCCGCTGTTCTGGAGCCTGCCGACCGCCTTCCTCGGCGGCACGGCCGCCGCGGCCGGCATCGCGATGATCAATTCGATCGGCAACCTCGCTGGCTTCCTGAGCCCCTACCTGATGGGCTGGCTCAAGCAGGCGACGAGCGCCAACGATGCGGGCATGTACATGCTCGCCGGGTTCCTCGTGCTCGGCGGGCTGCTCGCGCTGTCGGTGCCGAAGCGGCTGGTCGACAAGTAATGCGCGGCGCGTAACCGCACACCGGGCACACGGAGCGCGCCGGCCGACCGACTGCCTCCACCGAAACGCCCCGGCGACCGGCATCCGTCCGGTCGCCGGGGCGTTTTTGCTTTCGGACCGGCGCCACGCGGATCGACCGGACGCCACGCCAGACGGACGATGGCACCTTATCCACCAAATTATTCCCTTATGCTCCTATATATATGGAACAATAAAGAACATTAAGGGAATCATTTGCCGATCATGTTCCACACCGTCGAAGACACTGCCGCACGCCTGCGCGTCCATCCGAAGACCGTCCTGCGGTTCATTCGCGACGGCAAGCTGCGCGCGACGCGGGTCGGCCGTGCGTACCGCATCCTCGACACCGACCTCGCCGCGTTCGCGCCGGCGGCGCCGGCCGCCGCTCCGCGCGCGGTGCGCGTCACCAGCATCGTCGACATCCCCGACGCGTCGCAATCGCTGCACCAGTACCTGTCGCGGTCGCTGCACGCGATGGCGTCGGGCCGCACGTCGTACGTCGATCCCGTGCGGATCGACGTCACGTTCGACCCCGCCTCGAGCCTGGTCAAGGTCGTCGTCGCCGCGACGCCGGCCGACACGGCGGCGCTGATGTTGTCGCTCGACATGCTGCTGCAGAAAAGCGGGACATGAGCGCGATCTTCCGGTCGCCCCGCCACGCACGCGCGATTCGCGCCGCCTACGCGGCCGCGCTGTTGCACTGGCCGGCCGGCCATCGGCGCATCACGGTGCAAACGCGCCACGGCGCGACGCACGTGATCGCCTGCGGCCCCGAACACGCGCCGCCGGTCGTGCTGATCCATGGCGCGCAGACGACGGCGGCCAGCTGGCAGCACTACGCGGCCGCATGGTCGACGCACTTCCGGCTCTACGCGATCGACGTGATCGGCGAAGCGGGGCCGAGCGCGCCGTCGCGCCCGCCGCTGGCAAGCGACGCGTACGCGCAATGGCTCGACGACGTGCTGGACGGCCTGCAGGTGTCGCGCACCGCGTTCGTCGGCATCTCGCTCGGCGCGCGCACGGCGCTCGACTTCGCGTTGCGCCGGCCCGCGCGCGTGACGCGGCTCGTGCTGCTCTGCCCGTCCGGCATCGGCCGGCAAAAGCCGTTTCTGTGGTGGGCACTCCCGCTGCTGCTGCTCGGCGAGGTCGGGCGCGCCTGCGTGCGACGGCGCGTGCTCGGCCGCCTGCCGCCCGCGTCGACGCCGGCCGAACGTGACGCGCTCGCACTGATGCGCGCCGTCGATCGCGGGTTTCGCCCGCGCCTCGAACCGATCCCGGTATTCGACGACGCGACGCTGCGCACGCTGTCCGCGCCCGTCCTGGCGATCGTCGGCGGTCGCGACGCGCTGCTCGATTCACGCGACACGCACGATCGCCTGACGCGTCTCGTGCCGCACGCGCAGGTCCTGATGCTTCCCGAGCAGCGTCACTTCATCCGCGGGCAGCGCGACAACGTGCTCGCGTTTCTCATCTCGACGAAACCGATCGACATGCACCACCGAATCGTTCAGGCAGCCGGCAGCCGCGTGCTGGTCCGCGATCCTTGTGCCGGCCTCGTGCGGCGGGAAAGCGATGCGCTCGACCTCGTCGCGCTTGCGCACGAGCACGAAGCCGACTGGATCGCGATCGCCGCGGACGCGCTGCACGACGACTTCTACCGGCTCGACAGCGGGCTGGCCGGCACCGTGCTGCAGAAGCTCGTCAACTACGGCGTCCGGCTCGGCGTGGTCGGCGACATCGACCGCCGGCTCGCGCGCAGCGAAGCGCTGCGCGCGCTCGTTCGCGAGTCCAATCGCGGGAAGTCGGTCTGGTTCGTCGCGAGCGAGGCGGACCTGCTGCGCAGGCTCGGCGCATGACGGACAAAAAAAAGCCCCGAAGGCCGCCTGGCGTTCGGGGCGTCTTGCGCGGCCCAGCCGCCGCGTCAGACCACGGTGATCGCGAGCGCGCTTTCGCGATAGTGCTTCGCCGCCTTGTCGGTTTCGCCGAGCTGCTCGAACAGGCGCGCGAGCGCGCGATGTGCCCGCACCTTCAGCGCGTCGTTGTCGGCCAGCTTCAACGCCGATTCGAGGAACGACTGCGCCTTGCCCCACAGCTGCTGCTGCTGGCAGAGGCGGCCGAGCGCGAACAGCAGGTCGGCATCGTCCGGGTGATCCTTCTTCCACCCTTCCGCCTTCTGGATCAGCGGCAGCGCATCGGCGCCGGCCGTATCCGGGTAACGGCGCAACAGGCGTGCATCCCAGTTGTGCGCGAGCGCGTCCTCGACGATGCGGCGCGCTTCGTTGCGACGCTCGAGCGGCACGAGCAGGTCGGCCGCGAGATCGGCCAGACGCGGCGACTGGCGCTCGACCGGCGACAGCGACTGCCACACTTCGAGCAGCGCGTCCGGGTCGTGCCGGCGTTCGCGCAGCAGGTTTTCCGCCGCCTGCTGGCGCAACCGCACGGCCGCGGCCGGATGCAGCGCCTCGCGCTTCTCGAGCGCCTTGGCGAGCTTCAGCACCTCGGCCCAGTTCTTCAACTGCTGCTGCGCACGCAGCGCGACCTGCTGCGCATGGATGCGCTTGCCGCCGGCCTGCATGTCGGCGAGCGCGGCGAGCGCGCCGTCGGCATCGCGCGCATCCGCGCGCATGTCGGCCGCGGCGAGCAGCCGTGCGTCCTGCCATTCCGGCGCATCGACTTTCGACAGCCAGTCGTCGCGGCGCGTGTACTCGTGCATCCGGTGCGCGGCCGTGGCGCCGACGAGACTCGCGGCGCCCAGGTTCGCGTCGACCGACAGCGCTTCACGCGCGGCCTTCTCCGCGCGCGAGAAGCGGCCCGCGTACAGGTTCGAAATCGCATCGCGCAGCGACGCCTGCGCCTTCTCGTTGCGCGAACGCGCACGATACGCGGCGACCCGCTGCGGCATGCGCCAGATGTTCCGCACGATGCGCAGCAGCGCGTACACGACGATGAACAGCACGACGATGGCGATCACGAACAGGTTCAGCGACACGTCGACCCGGTACGGCGGATAGACGAGCAGCACCTGCCCCGCGTCGAAACGGCCGACGGTGGCGAGCGCCGCGGCGATCGCGAACAGGACCGCGAGCCAGACGATTCCTCGAAGCGTCATCGTTACCCCCGGCTCTTGAACTGCTGAACGGCGTTCAGGCTGGTGTTCAGGTTCGGCACCGCGACCGTCAGCGATGCACCGTCAACCTGCTTGAGCAGATCCTCGACGGTCTGCGTGTCCTTCGATGCCTGATCGAAATACTTCCCGAGCGACGCCTGCGCGGCGTGCAGGTCGGCCTTCATCGCGCTGTCGTTGCGCGCGAGCAGCGACAGCCGCGCGGTGAGCAGGCGCAGCTTCACGTTCTCGCGCACGAAGTAGCCCTGGTCGGGCGACGCGAGCATCGCGTCCGCGTTGTCGATCCGGCGCACCTGCACGAGGCCCTTGAGCTGCTGGCCCAGGCCGGCCGAGAAGTCGTGCCACCACACCTTCCAGCGCGGCTCGCCGGCTACCGCCGACGAAGCGGCTTCAACCGGCGCGGCCTTCGGCGCCGCATGCGGCACGATCGCCTCGCCGGACAGCGGCAGCGCGTCAATCTTCGCGATCGCGTCGTCGAGCTTGATCGCGAGGCCCGTGAGATCGGCCGCCGGCGCGGCCTTCAGTTTTTCGATGTCCAGCGCGAGCGCCTTGCGCACCGTGACGGCCTGCGCGCTCTGCGACGTCGCGAGACGCGCGTCGGCGTTCTGCAGCGCGATCAGCGCGAGCTGCGTGTTGCCGGTCAGCTGCAGCTGCTGGCTCGCGCTCGACAGCATCTGGTCGACTTCCTCGAGCATCCACGCATCGCGGTTGCGCGACAGGTCCTGGTATTGCTGCTGCAGCGCCTGCTGCGCGCTCTGCGCGTCCGCGAGCTTGCCGTCGAGCTGCGCGAGCTGCGTGTCGACCTGGTGCGTGCTGGCGAGCGCCTGCTCGGTCTTCATGCGCGTTTCGGCCGTCTGCGCGTCGAGCGCCTTCTGGCGCGCGACGAACGTGCCGTCGAGCCGGTCGATCTTGCGGTTCAGCGCATAGCCGCCGACACCGGCCGCGCAGCCGAGCACGACGACGACGAACCACAGCACCGCGCTGCCGCCGCGGCGCGCGTGCGGCTCGGGCGCGAGATAAGGGGGGCTGGACGGCGGTGCGGATGCAGCGGCCGGCTGGGAAGCGACGCTTTTGGAATCGTTGGTATCTGTCATGCGTTTAGTCACCGGTACGGCTGTCGCCGGTTGGACGGCCTCGTCGGCCATCGTTCGAAACGCGCGGACGATGCGCTCATCGCCCGCGCCGGTCAGCGTAATCCTATCAAAACCCAATGCGCGCGCGGTCTGCTCGATCCGCGGGTGCGGCGTGACGAGCGGCGCATGCTTCAGCGCGTCGATCTCCACATCGTTCAGGTGCGCGCGGGCCAGCTCGTGCAGGTTGCGCACGCCTTCCGAACTGGTGACGAGCCACGCATGCGGCTGGCCGTCGAGCAGCGCGTGCACGCGCTCCCATGCGCCGACGCGCGGCTCCGGCACGACGCGCCGGTAGGCGGCGACGAGCGTGACGTCCGCACCGGCCTCGCGCAGCCGGTCGGCGAGCCATTCGCGCCCGCCGTCACCGCGCACGATCAGCACGCGCTGGCCCGCCAGCGCCTGCGCGCCGCCGAACGCGGCCTCGATGCACGCGAACAGGCTTTCCGAATCGTAATGGGGGACGCCGCCGTCGGCCGGCGCCTGCGGCGCGATCACGCGGTGCGCGGGCGCCGCGATGCCGTGACGCTCGAGCGCCGCGACGCTGCCCGGCCCGACCACGCCGACCGGCAGCGCATTCGGCCAGATCGCGCCGTACTGCGCGAGCGCGCGGTCGATCGCGTTCGGCGACACGAAAATCACCAGCGCGTAATCGGCGAGCGCCGCGAACGCGGCATCGAGCGGCGCCGGGTCGTCGACCGGCGCGATGTCGATCAGCGGAAATTCGAGCACGTCGCAGCCGGCCTCGGCGAGTTGCGACGCAAGCGCGTCGGACTGGCCGTCCGGACGTGTCAGGACCGCGGTGAACGCGCGCGCGCCGCCCGCCATCAGGCGTCGCCCTTGCCGGCCTGCGAGGCCGCGAGCAGCGCCTGGACGATGTCGAGCGCGCCTTGCGCCTCGAGTTCGTCGGACACCGCACGGCCGAGCGCGAGCGCATCGGCGACCGTCATCACGGCGCCGCGCTCCTCGGCCGTCAGCACGCGCTTGCCGTCGGTCGTCGACACGCGGCCCGTCAGGTACAGCTCGCCCGCGCGCCACACCGCATGCGCGGCGAGCGGCACCTCGCAGCTGCCGCCGAGCGCGCGCGACACCATCCGTTCGGCCTCGACCGCGAGCGCCGTGCGCGGGTCGTGCAGCGGCGCGAGCCACGCGGCGACGTCGTCGCGGCGCGCGGCGATCTCGATGCCGAGCGCGCCCTGGCCGGCTGCGGGCGGGCTGGCTTCGACGTCGATCAGCGTGCGGATGCGCGCGTCGAGGCCGAGGCGTTTCAGGCCGGCGGCCGCGAGGATGATCGCCGCGTAGTCGCCGCGGTCGAGCTTCGCGAGGCGCGTGTCGAGGTTGCCGCGCAGCGGCAGGACTTCCAGGTGCGGATAGCGCGACCGCAGCATCGCTTCGCGGCGCAGGCTCGACGTGCCGACGACCGCGCCAGCGGGCAGCGCGTCGAGCGACGCGTAGTCGTTCGACACGAAGGCATCGCGCGGGTCTTCGCGCGCCATGATCGCGGCAAGCGAGAAGCCGTCGGGCAATGCCATCGGCACGTCCTTCAGCGAATGCACGGCGAGATCGGCGCGGCCGTCGGCCAGCGCGCTCTCCAGTTCCTTCACGAACAGGCCCTTGCCGCCGACCTTCGACAGCGTGCGATCGAGAATCTGATCGCCGCGGGTCGTCATCCCGAGGATTTTCACGTCACAAGCTGGATATAATTTGCGCAGCGCATCACGCACATGTTCGGCTTGCCACATCGCCAGGCGGCTCTCGCGCGAAGCAATCGTCAACGTCGCGGGCGGCTGTGCCTGTCGCGGCCCGGCCGCGGGGGTCTCGGAATTCATTGCTGGAACATCGAAGGACGGGATTGAAGATCGAACAATGGTAGCACGCACGCCCCGGCCCGCCCGGGCCCGGAGCCCGCGCCCGGCCTGCCCCCGTGCGGGTCGCGGCGCCGATGTGCGGATGTGCCGCACGTAGCTGGTTGCTTGACCGCAGTTCCCGCAGTTTCCGCAGTTCCTTTTGACTCGAGCTTTCCCAAGGAAACCCATCGTGAAGTCTTCCGGATCGGCGCGCACGGCGCGCCGCAATGCTGCCCTGTCCTCCTCCGACGCCTCGACGGACACCGTCGCCACCGCCGCGAACGGCCGTGCGAAAACGGCAACGAAACCGAAAGACCCGATACGTCAGACAAAACGCGTGACGAAAGCCGCCGGCGCCGCCGCCCGCACGGCCGCCGCGCCGAAGGCCGGCACGCGCACGCGCGAGGACAAGGACCGTCCGCTGTTCGAAGACATCCGCTTCCTCGGCCGCCTGCTGGGCGACGTCGTGCGCGAGCAGGAAGGCGATACGGTATTCGACGTCGTCGAGACGATCCGCCAGACCGCGGTCAAGTTCCGCCGCGAGGACGACAACGAAGCCGCGCAGACGCTCGAGAAGAAACTGCGCAAGCTGACGCCGGAACAGACGGTGAGCGTCGTGCGCGCGTTCAGCTATTTCTCGCATCTCGCGAACATCGCGGAAGACCGCCACCACAATCGCCGCCGCCGCATCCATGCGCTGGCGGGCTCGGCGTCGCAACCGGGCACGGTCGCGTACGCGCTCGAACAGCTGAAGACGACCGGAAACGCGTCGAAGCGCCTGCTGCAGCGCTTCTTCGACGATGCGCTGATCGTGCCGGTGCTGACCGCGCACCCGACCGAAGTGCAGCGCAAGAGCATCCTCGACGCGCAGCACGACATCGCGCGCCTGCTCGCCGAGCGCGACCAGGAACTGACCGCGCGCGAGCGCCAGTACAACGAAGCGATGCTGCGCGCGCGCGTCACCGCGCTGTGGCAGACCCGCATGCTGCGCGACGCGCGCCTGACGGTCGGCGACGAGATCGAGAACGCGCTGTCCTACTACCGCGCGACGTTCCTCGACGAGCTGCCCGCGCTGTACGGCGACATCGAGGCCGCGCTCGCCGAGCACGGCCTGTCCGCGCGCGTGCCCGCGTTCTTCCAGATGGGCAGCTGGATCGGCGGCGACCGCGACGGCAATCCGAACGTGACCGCCGCGACGCTCGACGAGGCGATCAACCGCCAGGCCGCGGTGATCCTCGAGCACTACCTGGAACAGGTGCACAAGCTCGGCGCCGAGCTGTCGGTGTCGAACCTGCTGGTCGGCGCGAACGACGCGGTGAAGGCGCTCGCGGCCGCCTCGCCCGACCAGTCGCCGCACCGCGTCGACGAACCGTATCGCCGCGCGCTGATCGGCATCTACACGCGGCTTGCCGCGAGCGCGCGCGTGCGCGTCGGCGAAGGCACGGTGCCCGTGCGCAGCGCGGGCCGCGGCGCGCCGCCGGTGCGCGCGATCCCGTATGCGGATTCCGAGGCGTTCGTCGCCGACCTGAAGGTGCTGACCGCCTCGCTCGACGAACACCACGGCACGTCGCTCGCCGCGCCGCGCCTCGCGCCGCTCGTGCGCGCGGCCGAGGTATTCGGCTTCCATCTCGCGAGCATCGACCTGCGCCAGAGCTCCGACATCCACGAAGCGGTGGTCGCCGAACTGTTCGCGCGCGCGGGCGTCGAGGCGAACTACGCGGCGCTCGCCGAGGAAGACAAGCTGCGTGTGCTGCTCGCCGCGCTCGCCGACCCGCGCCCGCTGCGCTCGCCGTACTTCGAATACTCGGCGCTCGCGCAGAGCGAGCTCGGCGTGTTCGAGAAGGCGCGCGAAGTCCGCGCGCAATTCGGCGCGCGCGCGGTGCGCAACTACATCATCTCGCATACGGAAACCGTCAGCGACCTCGTCGAGGTCCTGCTGCTGCAGAAGGAGACGGGGCTGCTCGAGGGCGCGCTCGGCGTGCCGGGCGGCGACGCGAGGAACAGCCTGATGGTGATCCCGCTGTTCGAGACGATTCCCGACCTGCGCGACGCCGCGCGCATCATGCGCGAATACTTCGCACTGCCGGGCATCGACGCGCTGATCGCCCACCAGGGCGCCGAGCAGGAAGTGATGCTCGGCTACTCGGACAGCAACAAGGACGGCGGCTTCCTCACGTCGAACTGGGAGCTGTACCGCGCGGAACTCGCGCTCGTCGACCTGTTCCGCGCCCGCAAGATCACGCTGCGGCTGTTCCACGGCCGCGGCGGCACGGTCGGCCGCGGCGGCGGCCCGACCTACCAGGCGATCCTGTCGCAGCCGCCGGGCACCGTGAACGGCCAGATCCGCCTGACCGAACAGGGCGAGGTGATCGCGAGCAAGTTCGCGAACCCCGAGATCGGCCGGCGCAACCTGGAGACCGTCGTCGCCGCGACGCTCGAGGCGTCGCTGCTGCCGCAGTCGAACGCGCCCGCGCAGTTGCCCGCGTTCGAAGCCGCGATGCAGACGCTGTCCGATTCGGCGATGGCCGCGTACCGCGCGCTCGTCTATGAGACCCCGGGCTTCACCGACTACTTCTTCTCGTCGACGCCGATCACCGAGATCGCCGAGCTGAACATCGGCAGCCGCCCGGCATCGCGCAAGCTGCAGGATCCGAAGCAGCGCAGGATCGAGGATCTGCGCGCGATTCCGTGGGGCTTCTCGTGGGGCCAGTGCCGGCTGCTGCTGACGGGCTGGTACGGCTTCGGCAGCGCGGTGAGCGCGTATCTCGACGGCGCCGGGGACGACGCCGAACGCACGAAGCGCGTCACGCTGCTGAAGAAGATGAACAAGACCTGGCCGTTCTTCTCGAACCTGATGTCGAACATGGACATGGTGCTCGCGAAGACCGATCTCGCGGTCGCATCGCGCTATGCGCAGCTCGTGTCCGACCGCAAGCTGCGCAAGCACGTGTTCGAGCGGATCGTCGCGGAATGGGAGCGCACGTCGCAGGCGCTCGCGGAGATCACCGGGCAGGAAGGCCGCCTCGCGACCAACCCGCTGCTCGCGCGCTCGATCAAGAACCGCTTCCCGTATCTCGATCCGCTGAACCACCTGCAGGTCGAGTTGATCAAGCGTCACCGCGCGGGCGACACGAACGCGCGGCTGCGCCGCGGGATCCACCTGACGATCAACGGGATCGCGGCCGGCCTGCGCAACACCGGCTGATCCGCCCGCGGCGCGGGCGCGTTCCGCGCCGGCCTGGACGCGAAGGCCGCGATACGCACGAGCGCGTGTCGCGGCTTTTTTCATGGCGCGGCGCGCCGCGCGTTCAATGCGCGTCGATCAGCAGCGCGTCGTGCTCGAACGAACCGTCGGGCTGCACCGCGTAGTAGCCGCGCACCTCGTCGGGCGCGTGCGCCCACAGCGCGCGAATGCCGGTCACGCTGTCGGCCGGCGTGCGGATGCGCGCGACCCACGTGTCGAAATCGATCGGCAGCCGCCAGCGGCTGTGTACCTGCGCGTCAAAGCCGGCCTCGCGGAACATCGCGAGCCATTCGTCCGCCCGGTAGTCGCGCACGTGCGATGCGTCGCGCAGCACTTCCGCGGCCTGCAGGTACGTGTCGAGGAGCGGATGGTCGTTGCCGGCGATGTCGATCATCAGCACGCGGCCGCCCGGCTTCAGCACGCGGCGCACCTCGGCGAGCGCCGCGCGCAGGTCGTGCCAGTGGTGCGCGCTCATCCGGCTCACGACCCAGTCGAACGTCGCGGTATCGAACGGCAGCCGCTCGGCCGGCCCCTGCTGCGTGCGGATGTTCGCGAGCCCGCGCTCGCGCGCGGCCGCATCGACGGTCGCGAGCATCGGCGCGGCGAGATCGTAGGCGACCACGTCGCGCACGTGCGGCGCGACCGCGAAGCTCGCGTGGCCGGCGCCGCAGCCGAGATCGAGCACCGCGGCCTCGGGCGTCGCACTCACCGCGTCGGCGAGCGTCCGCAAGTCGGCACCCGTCGCATGAACCGTGCTCGTCAGATAGGCGGCGGCCGTCGTGCCGAATGCGTCGGCGACTTGGTCGTGGTGTTTCATCGTTCGCTCCTTTCTCTTGCGCAAGCGGCCGGCATGGATGCGCCAGCGCGCATTCCGGCCCCCTGCAACACGTTTGGTGGGACGCCCGCTGCCCTGCCAGCGTGCGACCCGCTACAATAGGCCCGCGTCTGTACCAGTACAAGTTAAGCAGTTATTCTGGTATTCAATCCACCTGCCTGAACGTTGCCGCGCCCCCGCTTCCCTTTTGCCGTTTCCGCATGAACCAGCCGTCCTCCGCCTCCGTCCCGCCGCTCGACGCCACGCCCGCCCGTGCGCTCGGCGAATTCATCCGTGCCCATCGCGAGCGGCTGTCGCCGCAGGCCGTCGGGCTGCCGCCCGGCCCGCGCCGCCGTACGCCGGGGTTGCGGCGCGAGGAAGTCGCGCAGCTGTGCGGCGTCAGCCCGACCTGGTACACGTGGATCGAGCAGGGCCGCCCGGTGTCCGCATCGGCCGACGCGCTCGCGCGGATCGCCGTCGCGCTGCAGCTGTCGAAGGCCGAGCGCGCCTACCTGTTCGAGCTGGCCGCGCAGCGCGATCCGGCCGAGCCCGACGTCGCGGGCGGCGACCTGCCGCCGACGCTCGCCGCGACCGTCGCGGCGATCGCGACGCCCGCGTACGTGCTCGACCGGCAATGGAACGCGCTCGCGTGGAACGCGCCGGCCGCCGCGCTCTTTTCCGGCTGGCTCGACGGCGAGCACGACCGCAACCTGCTGCGCTTCACGTTCATGTCGCCGGCCGCGCGCACGCTGATCGTCGACTGGGAAACCCGCGCCCGGCGGCTCGCGGCCGAATTCCGCGCCGATTCGATCCGCCACCTGGCCGACGCGCCGACGCGCGCGCTGATCGACGCGCTGACCGCCGACAGCGACGCGTTCGCGCAGTACTGGGCGTCGCAGGACGTGTTCGAACGCGAAGGCGGGCGGCGCGAATTCGACCATCCGGCCGACGGCCGCCTCGTGTACCAGCAGATCACGCTGAAGCCCGCGCACCGCGAGGACCTGAAGCTGGTCGTGCTCGTGCGCGACTGAGCGGGCCGGCCCGCGCGGGCCACGGCCGGCAGGCCCGCGAATGTTAGAATTGCGGGATTCCCTCGGCGGCGCACGCTGCCCAACTCCCCTTCGAAGAATCGCCATGACGTCCCAACTGCACAAAAAGGGCGAGGCCTGGTCGGCCCGCTTCTCGGAACCGATGTCGGAACTGGTCAAGCGCTACACGTCGTCGGTGTTTTTCGACAAGCGCCTCGCGCTCGTCGACATCGCCGGCTCGCTCGCGCACGCGAACATGCTCGCCGCGCAGAAGATCATCAGCGCCGACGACCTGGCCGCGATCGAACGCGGAATGGCACAGATCAAGGGCGAGATCGAGCGTGGCGAATTCGAATGGCAGCTCGACCTCGAAGACGTCCACCTGAACATCGAGGCGCGCCTGACCGCGCTGATCGGCGATGCCGGCAAGCGCCTGCACACGGGCCGCTCGCGCAACGACCAGGTCGCGACCGACATCCGCCTGTGGCTGCGCGGCGAGATCGACCGCATCGGCGGCCTGCTGAACGACCTGCGCGGCGCGCTGATCGACCTCGCGGAACAGAACGCCGACACGATCATGCCCGGCTTCACGCACCTGCAGGTCGCGCAACCCGTCACGTTCGGCCACCACCTGCTCGCGTACGTCGAGATGTTCACGCGCGACGCGGAACGCATGCGCGACTGCCGCACGCGCGTGAACCGCCTGCCGCTCGGCGCGGCCGCGCTCGCGGGCACGAGCTATCCGATCGATCGTCATGCGGTCGCGAAGACGCTCGGCTTCGACGGCATCTGCGCGAACTCGCTCGACGCGGTGTCCGATCGCGACTTCGCGATCGAATTCACGGCCGCCTCAGCGCTGGTGATGACGCACGTGTCGCGCTTCTCCGAAGAGCTCGTGCTGTGGATGAGCCCGCGCGTCGGCTTCATCGACATCGCCGACCGCTTCTGCACCGGCAGCTCGATCATGCCGCAGAAGAAGAACCCGGACGTGCCCGAGCTCGCACGCGGCAAGACGGGCCGCGTGAATGGCCACCTGATGGCGCTGCTGACGCTGATGAAGGGCCAGCCGCTCGCGTACAACAAGGACAACCAGGAAGACAAGGAACCGCTGTTCGACACGGTCGACACCGTTGCCGACACGCTGCGGATCTTCGCCGAGATGGTCGCGGGCATCACCGTGAAGCCGGACGCGATGCGCGCGGCCGCGCTGCAGGGCTTCTCGACCGCCACCGACCTCGCCGACTACCTCGTGAAGCGCGGCCTGCCGTTCCGCGACGCGCACGAAGCCGTCGCGCACGCGGTGAAGATCTGCGACGACCGCGGCATCGACCTCGCCGACCTGACGCTCGACGAGATGAAGCAGGAACTGCCGAACGTCGCGCACCTGATCGGCGACGACGTGTTCGGCTACCTGACGCTGGAAGGGTCGGTCGCGAGCCGCAACCACCCGGGCGGCACCGCGCCCGACCAGGTGCGTGCGGCCGTCAAGGCAGCCCGCGCCGCACTGGGCCGGTAACCGCCTGCCGTCATGGACGGACGCCTTCGGCGTCCGTTTTTCATTCGGGCGGCCGTCGCGCCGCCTATCGCCCGCCCTGCTTCCCGGATGCCGCCGATGACTTTTTCCGCCGCGCTCTTCGACATGGACGGCCTGCTCGTCGATTCCGAGCGGACCATCATGAACACGTGGATCGACGTGTCGAACGCGCACGGGGTCGTGCTGACCGTCGCCGACTACCTGCAGATCGTCGGCCGCTCGTTCGCCGAAGGCCAGGTCATCCTGGCGCGGCTGATCGGCCAGCCCGAGACGTTCGATGCCGTGCGCACCCGCGTGCGCGAACAACTCGCGGCGCCCGAGCCGCATCCGAAGTTTCCGCTGAAGCCCGGCGCGCTCGCGCTGCTCGATGCGCTCGCACAGGCCGGCATTCCATGCGCGGTCGCGTCGTCGTCCGCGGGCGACGTGATCCGCGCGCGGCTCGATGCGGTCGGCGTGCTGCCGTTCTTCCGCGCGATCGCGGGCGGCGACGAAGTCGCGCGCGGCAAGCCCGACCCGGCCGTCTACCGGCTCGCGGCCGAACGCCTCGGCGTGCCGGCGCACCGCTGCGTGGCATTCGAGGACAGCGACTTCGGCGCGCAGTCGGCCGCCGGCGCCGGCGCATCGGTCGTCACCGTGCCGGACCTGAAGGCGCCGACGCCCGAGATCGTCGCGCTGAGCCTGCACGTGCTCGCCTCGCTCGACGATGCGGTCGCGCTCGTGCCGTCGTGGTTCGGGCTGCAGGGCACGTCGCAACCTGCCTAGGCGCCACCGCGCGCCGCGCCATGCAAAACGGGCACCGGAGGGTGTCCGTTTCGTCGTGCCGCCGAACGACCGGCGTCGCGATGGTCCTTACTTGTTGCCGGCCGTCTCGGACAGCCGCTTCATCGTCGCGATGCGCGCACCGATCAGGTCGACGCGCCCTTCCTCGCCGACGAGCGGCGCCGTCGCGTCGCGGAACCCGACCCACGCGCGCTGCGCACGCACGAGCGTCGCGGCCGAGTGGGCCGGCATCTTGCGACGCAGCTTCTGGTAATAGCGGTTCAGGTCGAACAGCGCGTGCTCGCACGCGGCATCCTGTTCGCACGGCCGCACGCGGCGCACGGCCGGACCACGCGGCGCGTTTGCCGCCGGCTTCGCGTTCGGCGTGGCCGCGGCAGCCTGCGCCGCGTTCGTGCCGCCCTGCGCGCCGCTCGCGCCCGCGACCGGTACCGCGGCGGGCGGCGCATAACGATCGGCCGCGCCGCGCAGCGCCAGCGCGCGATCGCGCACCGGCTGCAACTGCAGGTCGGCGCTCGACATCGCATACGACGTGCCGCGCGTCGTGTCGTATACGGCCTTCAGCAAATGCACTTCGTCCTTGCGCCAGGTGAGCCAATAGCGCTGGCTGTCCTGCCAGCCGCGCTTCGCATCGGCCGGCGCGTCCTTCAACAGGCGCTGGTACGCGCCGTCCATCACGGCCTGCCACTGCTGCTGCGCTTCGCCCATGCACTGGATCTGGCCGGCCGGCGACGACCGGTCGCGCCGCGCGAGGCATTGCCGCATCGCGACGTCGATCGGATCGGCCGCCGCGACTTCCGCGTGCGCGACGCCCGACCCTGCCAGTCCCGCCGCGCCTGCCGCCCAGACGACGAGCGCGGCCAGCGCCGCGCGCATCGCCCGGATTCGTCCGTGCGTCGCCATCAGTCGCGCACGCAGTCGACGAAGTACTCGACGCGGCCGTTCACTTCTTCCGCGACGAGGCCGTGGATGTCGGTGTGGAAGCCCGGGAAACGCTCATTGAAGTCGCGCGCGAACCGCAGGTAGTTCACGATCGTCTTGTTGAAGCGCTCGCCCGGGATCAGCAGCGGAATGCCCGGCGGGTACGGCGTCAGCAGGATGCTCGTCACGCGGCCTTCGAGCTCGTCGAGCGGCACGCGGTCGATCTTGCGGTGCGCGAGCTTCGCGAACGCGTCTGACGGCTTCATTGCGGGCTCCATGTCCGACAGGTACATCTCCGTCGTCAGGCGGGCGATGTCGTTCGCGCGGTACACGTCGTGGATCTGCGTGCACAGGTCGCGCAGGCCGACGCGCTCGTAGCGCGGATGCTGCGCGACGAATTCCGGCAGCACGCGCCACAGCGGCTGGTTGTTGTCGTAGTCGTCCTTGAACTGCTGCAGCTCGGTCACCATCGAGTTCCAGCGGCCCTTCGTGATGCCGATCGTGAACATGATGAAGAACGAGTACAGGCCGGTCTTCTCGACGATGATCCCGTGCTCGGCCAGGTACTTCGTGACGATCGCGGCCGGAATGCCCGTCTCGCCGAACTCGCCGTCGACGTCCAGCCCCGGCGTGATGATCGTCGCCTTGATCGGGTCGAGCATGTTGAAGCCTTCCGCGAGCGGGCCGAAGCCGTGCCAGTGGTCGTTCGGCTTCAGCATCCAGTCGTCGCGCGAACCGATGCCCTCCTCGGACAGGTTGTCCGGGCCCCACACGCTGAAGAACCAGTCGTCGCCGTATTCGGCGTCGACCTTGCGCATCGCGCGGCGGAAGTCGATCGCCTCGGCGATCGATTCCTCGACGAGCGCGGTGCCGCCCGGCGGCTCCATCATCGCGGCCGCGACGTCGCACGACGCGATGATCGCGTACTGCGGGCTCGTCGACGTGTGCATCAGGTACGCCTCGTTGAAGCGGTGCTTGTCGAAGGTGCGGTTCTCGGAGTCCTGCACGACGATCTGCGACGCCTGCGAGATGCCCGCGAGCAGCTTGTGCGTCGAGTGCGTCGCGAACACGAGCGCGCCCGTGCGCGGACGGCCGTCGCCGATCGCGTGCATGTCGCGGTAGAAATCGTGGAACGTCGCGTGCGGCAGCCACGCTTCGTCGAAGTGCAGCGTGTCGAGCAGGTCGCCGAGCAGATCCTTGATCATCTCGACGTTGTAGACGACGCCGTCGTACGTGCTCTGCGTGATCGTCAGGATCCGCGGCTTCATGTCCGGGTTCTCGCGCAGCGCCTCGCGCGCGAACGGGTTCGCCTCGATCTTCTTGCGGATGTTCTCCGGCTTGAATTCGTCGCGCGGGATCGGCCCGATGATGCCGAAGTGGTTGCGCGTCGGCGTGAGGAACACGGGGATCGCGCCCGTCATCGTGATCGCGTGCAGGATCGACTTGTGGCAGTTGCGGTCGACCAGCACGATGTCGCCCGGCGCAACCGTCGCGTGCCAGACGATCTTGTTCGACGTCGACGTGCCGTTGGTCACGAAGAACAGGTGGTCGGCGCTGAAGATGCGCGCCGCATTGCGCTCGGACGCCGCGACCGGGCCCGTGTGGTCGAGCAACTGGCCGAGTTCGTCCACCGCGTTGCAGACGTCCGCGCGCAGCATGTTCTCGCCGAAGAACTGGTGGAACATCTGGCCGAGCGGGTTCTTCAGGAACGCGACGCCGCCCGAGTGGCCCGGGCAGTGCCACGAGTACGAGCCTTCGTCCGCGTACTTGACGAGTTCCTTGAAGAACGGCGGCGCGAGCGAGTCGAGATAGACCTTCGCCTCGCGGATGATGTGGCGCGCGACGAACTCCGGCGTGTCCTCGAACATGTGGATGAAGCCGTGCAGCTCGCGCAGGATGTCGTTCGGCAGATGGCGCGACGTGCGCGTCTCGCCGTACAGGAAGATCGGGATGTCCGCGTTGCGGCGGCGCACTTCGGTGACGAACGCGCGCAGCTCGATGATCGCGGTCGCGAGTTCGGGCAGCTCGCCGTCCTGGCCGGTCTCGCCGAGCATGAGTTCGTCGTCGTCGATCGACAGGATGAAGCACGACGCGCGGCTCGACTGCTGCGCGAACGACGTCAGATCGCCATAGCTCGTGAGGCCGAGGACTTCGACGCCCTCCTTCTCGATCGCTTCGGCCAACGCCCGGATGCCGGAGCCCGAGATGTTCTCGGAGCGGAAATCTTCGTCGATGATGACGACGGGAAAACGAAACTTCATGGGCGATTCTCCAAAAAGAACGACCGCGGCGCGTCACGCGCAGCGGTCACCCGGAAACTGGTGAGACGTTATGCAACCAGATCAGGTTTTCGGCAGCGTGACACCGCGCTGCCCCTGATACTTGCCGCCGCGATCGGCGTACGACACGTCGCACACTTCGTCGCTCTCGAAGAAGAGCACCTGCGCAACGCCTTCGTTCGCGTAGATCTTCGCGGGCAGCGGCGTGGTGTTCGAGAATTCCAGCGTGACGTAGCCTTCCCACTCGGGTTCGAACGGCGTCACGTTGACGATGATCCCGCAGCGCGCATAGGTCGACTTGCCGAGGCAGACCGTCAGCACGGTGCGCGGGATGCGGAAATATTCGACGGTGCGGGCCAGCGCGAACGAGTTCGGCGGGATGATGCACACGTCGCCCTTGAAATCGACGAACGAGCCTTCGTCGAAGTTCTTCGGATCGACGATCGTCGAGTTGATGTTCGTGAAGATCTTGAATTCGTCTGCGCAGCGGATGTCGTAGCCGTAGCTCGACGTGCCGTAGCTGACGATCCGGCGGCCGTCCTCGGACGCGCGAACCTGATCGGGCACGAACGGCTCGATCATCTTGTGCTCTTCGGCCATGCGCCGAATCCACTTGTCGGACTTGATGCTCATAGGGGGCGCCAGGAAACGCTGCGTGACAGTCAGGAAGGGCCGCGCGCGCAAGGCGGCGGCCGGGAAAGGCGCATATTTTACGCGATCATCGGCGCACGCACGCGGCGGCCGTCAACGGATCACGCCGCAGGCCAGCGCGGGCCCCGCGCCATGCTGCGGAAACGCGGGATCGCTCGGGTCGCGGTGCACCAGCGCCGCGCGGTTCATCGCCGAGCGCACGCCATCGAGGGCCAGATCGGGCGCGACGATGAAGCCGGCCGCGACGCCGTTCGCGTCCGCATGGATGTTGCCGAGATCGCCGGCGACGCGGGCGCCCGCGCGCAGGCGATCGGCGGCCGGCGCGAACACCTGGCCGGCGCTCGAGCCGTCGCCCGCGTTGCAGTCGCCGCGTTCGTGCACCTGCAGCGCATGATCGCTGTTCGGCGGCAGGCCGGCCAGGTTGTAGGTGACCTGGACGCCGTCCGGGCGCTCGACGAACGTCACCGCGCCGCGCGCCTGCGCGCCGACCGTCGGCTGCAGTTGTGCGTCGGCCCGTTTTTCGTACGACGAGGAAAAGGAGGTACAGCCGGCCAGCAGGCCCAGCGCGGCGGCGGCCAGCAGCGCGCGCTGCGCGCGGCCGGCGCGCACGCCGTGATGTCGTTGTTTCATTCGATCCTCATGCCGGCTGGCGGCCGTTTGATACGACGGCCGCGCCGGGCGGGTAAAGGGACCCGGGAAAAGTCGCCATGATACCGCGCCTCGCGGCGCCGTAAACAGCGTAAGGCCCCGCCCCGCAAGGGTTTTACGTATTTTGAACAACGATCGACGGGAACTTCGACGTCATGTCGCGCGATCGCTCGGCAATCGCCAGCGCGACGCCGCGCGCGATATCGCGGTAGCGGCGCGCCAGCGCGCCGTCCGGATCGGCCGCCACCGTCGGCGTGCCGCTGTCGGCGCGCTCGCGGATCGCGATGTCGAGCGGCAGGCTGCCGAGCACGTTCACGTCGTAGTCCTTCGCCATCCGCTCCGCGCCGCCGGCGCCGAAGATGTGCTCTTCGTGGCCGCAGTTCGAGCAGATGTGGATGCTCATGTTCTCGACGATGCCGAGGATCGGAATCCCGACCTTCTCGAACATCTTCAGCCCCTTCTTCGCGTCGAGCAGCGCGATGTCCTGCGGCGTCGTGACGATCACCGCGCCGGTGACGGGCACGCGCTGCGCGAGCGTGAGCTGGATGTCGCCGGTGCCGGGCGGCATGTCGACGATCAGGTAGTCGAGTTCGCGCCAGTTGGTCTGGCGCAGCAGCTGTTCGAGCGCGGAGGTCGCCATCGGGCCGCGCCACACCATCGGGTTGTCTTCCTCGATCAGGAAGCCGATCGAGTTCGCCTGCAGCCCGTGGCCGACGAGCGGGTTCATCGACTGGTTGTCCGGCGACTCGGGGCGCTGGCCGTGGATACCGAGCATCGTCGGCAGCGACGGACCGTAGATGTCGGCATCGAGGATCCCGACCGACGCGCCTTCCGCCGCGAGCGCGAGCGCGAGGTTCACGGCCGTCGTGCTCTTGCCGACGCCGCCCTTGCCCGACGCGACCGCGACGATGTTCTTCACGTTCGGCAACAGCTTCACGCCGCGCTGCACCGTGTGCGCGACGATCTCCTGCGACACGGCGACGCGCGCGTCGCGCACGCCCGGCACGGCCTGCAGCGCCGCGGCGACGCGTGCGCGCACGTCGTCGTGCTGGCTGCGCGCGGGGTAACCGAGCACCACGTCGAGCGTCACGACATCGCCGTCGATCGCGACGTTGCGCACGCCCTTGTTCGCCGCATACGGGCGGCCGGTATTGGGGTCGACGACTGCCGCCAGTGCGGCGTCGACTTGTGCCCGGTCAATGCTCATCGAAACTCCGTGAAAACGTTTTTCTCGCGCGCAAACGTCAAAAAATATCAAATTACGCTGCGAAAATCGGGAAAAGTGAAAGAATCTGTTGCATGCCATTGCGCGAACGCGCAACCCGGCGCACTCTTCGCGTGCGGCACGCTATAGGGCCAAATCGGCCACTCACCGCCTATATTGTAGAGGCTGACGCGTCGCGCTGTCCGAACAGCCACGCTGGCGGACAGGGCATGCGGCCGCCTCGGCGGCTGCCGCGAGCGCAGGCCTGCCCTCCTTTTTCGGGCGGCCCGCGCAGGGAGCCGTAACTGTTGTTGTCGTCGTTGTCGACTCGTTCAACCAAGAGAGGAATCCAAGATGAACATGAAAATCGCGACCCGCTTGTCCGTCTTCGCATTGGCCGGCGCACTGCTGGCAGGCTGCGCCACGCAGCAAGGCAACAACACGGCCGTCGGTACCGGCACGGGTGCGGCGCTGGGCGCGGGCATCGGCGCGCTGGCGGGCGGCGGCAAGGGCGCGGCGATCGGCGCAGGCGTCGGCGCGCTGGTCGGCGGCGTGACGGGCTACAACTGGCAGGCGATCAAGAACAAGCTCGCACCGTCGGCAGCGAAGACGGGCACGCAGGTCACCGAGCAGCCGGACGGCTCGCTGAAGCTGAACGTGCCGAGCGCGGTCACGTTCGCGACGAACCAGTACGCGATCACGCCGGCCTTCACGCCGCTGCTGAACGACCTGGCCACGACGCTGAACCAGAACCCGCAAGTGACGGCCTCGATCGTCGGCTACACCGACAGCACGGGTTCGGCCCAGCTGAACCAGACGCTGTCGCAGAACCGCGCGCAAAGCGTCGTGAACGCGCTCGCGCAGCGCGGCGTGAACGCCGGCCGCCTGTCGGCGCAAGGCATGGGCGCATCGAACCCGATCGCGGACAACGCGACCGAAGCCGGCCGCGCACAGAACCGCCGCGTCGAAATCTACCTGCGCGCAGCGCAGGCGCAGTAAGCACGCGACAAGGAGAAGGCGCGGGCAGACCGCCCGCGCAGCCCCGCCGGACAAGCCTTCCGGCGGACCCGGTAACAAATCGAAAAAATTTTCGAACTTCTGTCGCAGGCCGTGGTCAGTATTTACGGTACGCGGCTGGTGTTGCCGGCGCGTCACCATTCTCCTCTTGTCGTTGTTGCTCCGGGGCCGTATCCGCCCCGGTTTTTTTTGCCCGCAGAATTCGTGCTGCACTGCAGCACAACACCACCGGGCACGCCGCTTGCGCTGCTCCACCGCCTCCGGCGCGCGGTCCGCGGCGCCCGCCCGCCGCGCCGATGCGCGCCCCTGCTAGAATCGCACTTTCCCGTCGTTTTTCCGCTGTTCCTCTACAGACCCTATGTCCGCATCCGACCTCACTTCCGTGCAGGCTGCGGCGCCGCAAGGCAGCCGCCAGATCCTCGTCACGTCCGCACTGCCCTATGCCAACGGGCAGATCCACATCGGCCACCTGGTCGAGTACATCCAGACCGACATCTGGGTGCGGACGCTGCGAATGCATGGCCATGAGGTCTACTACATCGGCGCCGACGACACGCACGGCACGCCCATCATGCTGCGCGCGGAGAAGGAAGGCCTGACCCCGAAGCAGCTGATCGAGCGCGTGTGGACCGAACACAAGCGCGACTTCGACAGCTTCGGCGTGTCGTTCGACAACTTCTACTCGACCGATTCGGACGAGAACCGCGTGCTGAGCGAGAAGATCTATCTGGCGCTGCAGGAAGCCGGCCTGATCGCCGAGCGCGAGATCGAGCAGGCGTACGACCCGGTCAAGGAAATGTTCCTGCCGGACCGCTTCATCAAGGGCGAATGCCCGAAGTGCCACGCGAAGGATCAGTACGGCGACAGCTGCGAAGTGTGCGGTTCGACCTACCTGCCCACCGAACTGCTGAACCCGTATTCGGTCGTATCGGGCGCGACGCCGGTGCGCAAGACGTCGAAGCACTACTTCTTCCGCCTGTCCGACCCGCGCTGCGAGTCGTTCCTGCGCGAATGGGTGAGCGGCCTCGCGCAACCCGAAGCGACCAACAAGATGCGCGAATGGCTCGGCGACGCCGGCGAGTCCAAGCTCGCCGACTGGGACATCTCGCGCGACGCGCCGTATTTCGGCTTCGAGATCCCGGGCGCGCCCGGCAAGTATTTCTACGTGTGGCTCGACGCGCCGGTCGGTTACTACGCGAGCTTCAAGAACCTGTGCGATCGCAACGGCGTCGACTTCGACGCATGGATTCGTCCGGGCTCGAAGGCCGAGCAGTACCACTTCATCGGCAAGGACATCCTGTACTTCCACACGCTGTTCTGGCCGGCCATGCTCGAGTTCTCGGGCCACCGCACGCCGACCAACGTGTTCGCGCACGGCTTCCTGACGGTCGACGGCGCGAAGATGTCGAAGTCGCGCGGCACGTTCATCACCGCGCAGAGCTACATCGACACGGGCCTGAACCCCGAATGGCTGCGCTACTACTTCGCCGCGAAGCTGAACGCGACGATGGAAGACATCGACCTGAACCTCGACGACTTCCAGGCGCGCGTGAACAGCGACCTCGTCGGCAAGTACGTGAACATCGCGAGCCGCGCGGCCGGCTTCCTGATCAAGCGTTTCGACGGCCGCGTGCAGGACAGCGCGATGAACCACCCGCTCGTCGCGAAGCTGCGCGACGCGATTCCGCAGATCGCCGCGCACTACGAAGCACGCGAATACGGCCGCGCGCTGCGCCACACGATGGAGCTCGCGGACGAAGTGAACGCGTACGTCGACGGCGCGAAGCCGTGGGATCTCGCGAAGGATCCGGCCAACGCGGTCGCGCTGCATGAAACCTGCAGCGTGAGCCTCGAGTCGTTCCGTCTGCTGTCGCTCGCGCTGAAGCCGGTGATGCCGCGCGTCGCCGAAGCCGTCGAGGCATTCTTCGGCATCGCGCCGCTCGCGTGGGCCGATGCCGCGAAGCCGCTGTCGTCGGCGCAGCCGATCAAGGCGTACCAGCACCTGATGACGCGCGTCGACGCGAAGCAGATCGAGGCGCTGCTCGCCGCGAACCGCGATTCGCTGCAGGCCGAGGCCACCGGCGCGGCCGCCGCGGGCGCCAACGCCGCGAAGGACGCGAAGAACAATGCCAAGGCGAACGCGAAGCAGGCGGCCGTGAACGGCGCCGACGACGCACCGATCTCGATCGACGATTTCGCGAAGATCGACCTGCGCATCGCGAAGATCGTCGCGTGCCAGGCGGTCGAAGGCTCGGACAAGCTGCTGCAGCTCACGCTCGACGTCGGCGAGGAAAAGACCCGCAACGTGTTCTCGGGCATCAAGTCCGCCTACCAGCCCGAGCAGCTCGTCGGCAAGCTGACGGTGATGGTCGCGAACCTCGCGCCGCGCAAGATGAAGTTCGGCCTGTCCGAAGGGATGGTGCTCGCCGCGTCGGCCACCGACGAGAAGGCGGAGCCGGGCCTCTACATCCTCGAGCCGCACAGCGGCGCGAAGCCCGGCATGCGCGTGAAGTAAGCCGCACGCGCCGCCGCTTGCGCAAGAGAAAAACCCCGCACGCATCGTGCGGGGTTTTTTTCATGGCTGCTCGGAACGCCGCGTGCGCGCGGCGTCGCTGCCGAACCACCGGTCGAAACGACGCGTGTAGTTCAGGTCGACGCCCTGGAACGTGCCGCCGTACGCGGACACCGACCAGAAGCGCGTCAGGTTGATCGTCGCCTTGAACGCGTTGCTCGCCGACTGCAGCCCCTGCTCGAAGCCGAGCACGAACCGCTCGTTGATCGCCTTCGACACCAGCACGACCTGCGGATCGGTCAGGCCGACTTCGCTGCGGCCGACCGAGACCTCGTCGAGGCCGAAGGTCTGCGCGACGCGCTTGCCGGTCACGCTGCCGAGCAGCCCGAGCGCCGCCGTCATCGCACCCTGCTGGCCGACGTTGTTGCCCTGGTCGGTACCGTGCCCGAACAGCAGCCACGACAGCTTTTCGTTGTCCGTGACGTTCGGCTCCGACACGAGCTTGACCGTCAGCAACTGGATCGTGCCCGTCACCTGCACGCCGGCCTCGACCTCCTGGTTGCGCCGCATCGCGAGGATGTTGACGCCCGGGTTCGACACCGGGCCGTTGAACGTGAAGAAGCCGTTCTCGATCGCGAGCTTGCGGCCGAACGACGTGTACGTCGAGCCTTCGGTCACGCGCACGTTGCCGACCGCGCGCAACGGCACGCCCGGCGCGCTCATCACGGTGATCGTGCCGCGCAGCCCGAGATCGGCGCCGTGGCCCTTGAAGCGGAAGTTGTTGCCGAGGCCGATGTCGATGTTCGCGCGCGGCGCCAGCGACGGCGCCGGCTTGTCCCCGGCCGGCTTCGGCTTCGCGGCCGCGGTGCCGGTGGGCGTCTCGCCGCGCACCGTGCCGTCCGGCTGCACGATCACGACGTCGTCGGACAGGTGTGGCGCCGATTCCTCGGGCAGGTCGAACAGCGCGCGGTCGACCACGAACTTGCCGTCGATCGACAGCGCGCCGCGCGGCCCGTCGTTCGCGACGGTCGCCTTGCCCGACAGCGACAGCTTGCGGTCCGGCGCCGCGAACAGTTCGAGCTTGTCCGCGACGATGCTCGCGGTCAGGTCGGGCGCCTCGCCGTCGAGGCGCACGCGGCCGAGCGCGCGCAGCGTGCCGTCGCCGCCGTGGAACTCGACCTGCTGGAATTCGACGAGGTTGTCCGACAGCTTCACGCGCACGATGCCGTCCTTCAGCTGCACGCCCTGGTCGATCAGCGTCGCGGACAAATCGTCGCCCGTCAGCATCCCCGACAGGTTCGGCTTCGCGGGCGTGCCGGCGACCGTCAGCTTCAGCGCCGCGCGCCCGCCCAGCAGATAGCTCGGCCCGAACAGGTTGCCGGTCGTCTTCAGCGCCGGAATGTCGGCGTCGATGCGGCCCGACAGCGGGCCGTCGTTGACGACCCCGAACACGCCGTCGCGCAGCGCGAACGGCACCGTGACGTTCGCATCGAGCGTGCCGATCCGGCTCGCCTTCGCGAGCGCCGTCACGTTGAGCCGGTTGCCGGGTGTGAAGCTCGCGCGCGCGGACAGGTCGGTGAGCCCGAGCGACGCGATGCCGCGCCCGCTCTCGATCGTCACGTCGCCGCCGCGGCGCTTCACCTGCACGTGGCCCGTCGCGTTCGTGCCGAGCGAGAAATCCCAGTCGGCATCGAGCACGACGTCGGTCCGCACCGGCGGCCGCTGGCCGGTCAGTTCCTGGCGAACCTCGAGGAACCGCGCGACCGACACGCCGCTCACCGAACCGGCCGAGCGCATCTGGCCGTGATCGAACACGAACGACTTCAGGTCGATCGCCGCGCCTTCGAGCGTGAGCCGCGTCGCGCCGAGCGTCACGCGGCCGGCGCCGGCCGACACCGTCAGCGGCGCCTGCAGCGCGACGGCCGGCGTACCGCGATTGGCCAGACGCGTGACGGTACCGTCCCAGCGCATCCCGTCGCGATTCTCGACCACGCCGCCATTCGCCGCGAGCGTCAGGTCGATCACGCGGCCGTCGGCCATCCCGAGCGCCGACGCGTCGAGCGTATGTTTCGCGCGCGTGCCGTCGAGGTTCGCGCGCAGCGATTTCAGCTTGAACGACCCGAGCGCGATGTCGGTCGCGTCGGCCGTGAACACGAGTGCGCCGTGCGCGCCGTCGCGGATGTCCGCGCGGCCTTGCGCGGCGCCGATCCGGTTCGAACCGACGACGACGCGCTCGGCCTTGTAGGTGGCCGTCACGTTCGGATGCGCGAAGCTGCCCGTCAGGTCGCCCTGCGCCTGCACGAGCCCTTCGATGCCGAAGCCGAGCCGGTCGAGCTGCGGCGCGTCGACGACGAAGCGCAGCCGGTCGCCGGGCGCGCCGAAGCTGCCGCGCAGGTCGACGTGGTTGCCCGCGATCGACAGGTTCGCGTTGCTCGGCAGGATCCGCGAACCGGCGAGCTGCACGACGCCGGCGCCGGTCAGCGGCACGCCGTCGTACAGGCTGTCGCCGAGCTTGAAGGTCGCCTTCGTCGAGACCTGCGGCGCGAACGCGCCCGACGCCGTCAGCGTGCCCGACACGCGCGTCTCGCCGTGCTTGGTCGGCGCCTTGGCCGCCTTGGCGGGCGCCTTGCCGCCGCCGGCCTGCGGGGCGCTCATCGCGGCGAGCAGCAGCGGATCGAACGCCGTCAGCGTCGCCTTCGCGTCGTAGCTCGAATGCGCGTCGTGGCGGAACACGCCCGTCAGGTCGATACGCCCCTTGCCGGCCGTCACGCGCGCATCGGTCAGCACGGTCTGCTGCGGCGTCAGCGCGACTTTCGCGCGCGCGCCGAGCGCGAGCTTCGGGTCGTTCAGGTTGAAGTCGACGGTCGTCGCGTCGCCCGCGAGCGTCACGCCGAGCGGGCCGCCGAGACGCATCGGCCGCAGCTCGGCGACGAACGCGTTCAGGTCGAGGTTCGCGACCTTCAGGTCGAAGCGGCCCTTGCCGCCCTTCAGCGTGCCGTTGCCCGTCACGCTGCCGTCGCGGATCAGTTTCAGCGCGAGATCGTCGATCCGCTGCGCGTGCGCGTCGAGATGCACGTTCGCATGCGCATCGATCACCGGCAGCAGATGGTCGCCGAGCGTGCCCGGTTTCGCGTTGACGATCGACACGGGGCCCGTCACCGCGAACCCCTTCACGGGCGCCGCGCCGGCCGGCGCGGTCACCGGCGCGAGTGCCGCGCGTACCGCGAGATCGGCCGCCGGTGCGCCGGGCGAAAGCGCCTGCGGGTTCACGTGATCGAATGCGAGCGATGCGCGCGTGAGCGGCACGTCGCCGAACGGCGCCGCTTCGACGTGCGCACGCCCGTTCAGCTTCATCCCGCTCGCGTCGACGTCGGCGACGAGCGCTTCGAGCGAGCCCGACACGCGGGCCCGCGCGTCGACCGGCTCGTCCGACAGCTTGCCGGCGTAGGTCGCCTCGCCGCTCAGCGCGAACGGCTTCATGCCGTCGAGCTTCGCGCGCGCGGTCAGCGCGCCGTACGGCGTATCGACGCCGTCGAGCACGAGTTCGTGGTGGCGCCCGTCGCTGCGGCCGCTCAGCGCGAGGTGATCGAGCTGCGTCGTCGAGCCGCCGTCGTGGATCGCGAGGTGATCGACGCGCAGGTCGTCGATCCGCAACTGCAGCGGCAGGCTCAGGTCCTGCGGCGTCGTGCCCGGCGTCGACGGCCCCGGCGCGATCCGCACGTCGATCGTGCCGGCGCGCAGATAGGCGATCGACAGCCGCCACGGCGCACGCGTGAGCGCCCAGCGGCCGTCGAGCCGGTCGATCCGAACCTCGGTGCCCGACCCGTCGGGGCTCGTCCACGCGAAGCCGCGCAGCCGCACGCCGGTCGCGAGCGAGCCGCCTTCCAGCGTCCCCGCAAGCCGGGTGCCGAGCACGTGCCCGGCCACCTGCCACGCGAGCCGCGTGCCGCGCTCGGTCGTCACCGCGCCCAGCACGAGCCCCAGCGCCAGCACGACGAGCAGCACGACCGTCGCGAACGTCCATGCGGCGATGCGCACCACCCGGCCGCGGCGCGGCGCGCGCGGCGGCGTGTCGGGCGCGCCGTCGGGCGAGTCCGGATCGTGAGGCGGCGGCGTGTCGTTCGGGTCCTTCGTCATGCGGTTCGTCGTCGATGTAGCGGTACGGTCAGAAAGCGATGCCGAGCGTCAGGTACGGGCGCACGCTATGGTTGCGCAGCCCGTACGCGACGTCGACGTTGATCGGGCCGACGGGGCTGCGCCAGCGCGCGCCGACGCCGACACCCGGGTAGAACACGCGCTCGCCCCACGCATCGGTCGCGGTGCCGATGTCGAAGAAGGTCGCGGCGCCCCAGTCGCGGTTGAACCAGTGCTGGTATTCGGCGGTGCCCGTCATCAGGTACTTGGTGGGCAGCACGGAGCCGCCCACGCTGTTGCCGATGCTCTGGTAACCGTAGCCGCGCACCGAGTTCGAGCCGCCCGCGCGGAACAGCAGCGACGCCGGCACGCCGGTCGAGCTGCCGCTCGTGAACACGCCGCCGAGCTCCGCGCGGAACACGAACAGGTCACGCTTGCCGACCGGCAGGTACTGCTGCCCGCGCGCGTAGCCGCGGATGAAGCTCTGGTCGGTCAGCACGCCCTTCACCGCGAAGCCGGCCTCCGCGTGGATCAGGTTCCCCGAACGCGGGAACAGCGGATCGTCGACGTTGCGGCGCGTCCACGCCCATTGCGGCACCAGCGCGCGGCTCGTGGTCGGCCCCGCGCTGTTCTGGTCGAGCCGGTCCTGGTAGAACATCAGCGAATACGAATAGTCGATGAACTGGCCGGTGCGCGTGCGCTGCGCGCCGACCCGCGCACTGTAGATGCGCGTGTCCGACACGTTGGTATTCGTATAGGACGCGAGCACGCTGTTGGTCCAGCCCTTCTCGCCCGGCGGCATCGACAGCTGGACCTGCCCGTACTGCTGGATCTGGTCGAGCCGGCCCGACACCGTCAGCGGCCACGCGGCGCCGAACGTGTCGAGATACGTGTAGGAGCCCTGCACGTGCGGCCCGGTATCGGTGGCGAAGCCGACGCCGCCGCGGATGTTGTTGTACGGGAACTCGCTGACCTTCACGTGCACGGGCGTGCGCTCGGGCTTCGACGTATCGTCGCCGACGTCGATCGCGACGCTCGCGTAGTACGGCGTGTTCTGCAACTGCCGCTGCAGTTCGGTGATCCGTCGCACGTCGTAGATCTCGCCTTCCGACAGCGGATTGACGTTCGTGACGATCTTCTCCGGATAGCGGCGCACGCCGTCCACGTCGACCTTGCCGATCGTGAACGTCGGGCCGCTGTCGAACGTGACCGCGAGCGTCGCGCGCTGCGTGCGCGGATCGATGCGTGCCTCGGACGACGCGATCTTCGCGCCGAGATAACGGCGCGACTGCAGCTGCCTGAGCGCCGCGTCCTTCGCGCCGTCCCAGTCGGACTGCGTGAACGGGTCGCCCGGCTTCAGCGAGAACGCGAAACGGGTCGCGGCCTCCTGCTTCGGATCCTCGGTGTCGACGGGCCCCTTGAACGTCAGGTCGACCGTCGACACGACGGTCTGCTTCCCCGGATCGACCGCGATGCGCACGTCGCGCTTGCCGTCGCGCGTGCGCACGTCGGTCCGCACGACCGGCGAGAAATAGCCGGCCGTCGCGGTCAGGTCGCGCACCTGCTGCGGCGTGGCGGTCACGAGGAAGTCGAACTGGTCGTCGCTGATGTCGTCGCGCTTCGCGAAGCGCGCGATATCGAGATGCGACTTGAGGAGCTTGCGGATCGAGCGCGGCGCGTCGATGTCGACGTCGTACTTCGCGTGGGCCGGCAGCGCGAAGCACGCGGCGAGGCACCCGGCGAGGGCCGCCCGCGCGATGCCGGCCGCGGCGCCGGCGCGACCGCGCGCCACGCGCGGGCCCGCGTGATGCACCGTAGGTGCTTGCTGGTTCGACTGCCCCGCCAAATATGACCTCGCCGTCCTGGATTGTTACGGTTTCGTGGAAAACCCTGTATTTGACCACAGGGCGCGGGCGCCAAAGCCAAACGATTGTGAAAGAGTGCAGGGTCCGGCACGACCGCCGAACCCCGCACGCCGGCGGCCGACCCGCGGATTCGACGCGCGATTGGCGCCGGCTGTTCCCCGCGATGCGGTAAAATCCCGTCATCGCGAATCCGGCGCATCGTGCGCCGCCCGAAACGGAAGATCCAGCCATGCCGTACCAGTCCGACGTCACGCAATTCCTGAACCAGCTCAAGCAGCAGAAGCCGACGCTCGAAGAAGAGCAGCGCAAGGGCCGTTCCCTGCTGTGGGACAAGCAGCCGATCGATCTCGAAGAGCGCGCCGAGCAGCAGGAATCGCGCGTGAAGCAAACGTCGTACGTCTACTACCAGAACTTCTGACGACGTGAGCGCCGCCGACGAGGCCAGCGCCGCCCGGCAGGACGACGCGATCGCCGCGCCCGCGGGCGCCGATTCGACGCCCGACACGGTCGACGGTGTCGCGGCGTTCGCTCGCCTGTACGGCGAGCCGCTCTTCAAGCTGCCGCAGGATCTGTACATCCCGCCCGATGCGCTCGAGATCTTCCTCGAGACGTTCGAGGGCCCGCTCGACCTGCTGCTGTACCTGATCCGCAAGCAGAACTTCAACGTGCTCGACATCCCGATGGCGCAGGTCACCGCGCAGTATCTGGGTTATGTCGACCAGATCCGCACGTCGAACCTCGAGCTGGCGGCCGAGTACCTGCTGATGGCCGCGATGCTGATCGAGATCAAGTCGCGGATGCTGCTGCCGGTCAAGAAGGCCGACACCGGCGAGGAAGCGGAAGATCCGCGCGCCGAACTCGTGCGCCGCCTGCTCGAATACGAGCAGATGAAGCTTGCCGCGCAGCGGCTCGACCAGTTGCCGCAGCTCGGCCGGGACTTCCTGCGCGCCGAGGTCTACATCGAGCAGAGCATCACGCCGCGCTTCCCCGACGTGAACTCGGACGACCTGCGCGCCGCATGGGCCGACGTGCTCAAGCGCGCGAAGCTCGTCCAGCACCACAAGATCTCCCGCGAGGAGTTGTCGGTGCGCGAGCACATGAGCCTGATCCTGCGCCGGCTGCAGAACGCGCGCTTCATGGAGTTCGCCGACCTGTTCGACACGTCGCGCGGCGTGCCGGTCGTCGTCGTGAACTTCATCGCGATGCTCGAACTCGCACGCGAATCGCTCGTCGAGATCACGCAGCCCGAACCGTTCGCGCCGATCTACGTGCGCCTCGCGTACCTGCCCGCGTAACACCCGCCCCCGCCGCTTACCGTTCCCCGGCGCCTCGCCACGCTCGCCGCCGCGCCGCGGCGGCTGGCCGTCGGGCGGGTTTCCGCCACGCCCGGATAAAAAGTGAACGATCGTTCTTTTATCGGTGCGTCCGGCGGCCAAATCCTCTACAATCCGCCGACGCCGATGCGCCGCCCGCGCGCCGGCGTGCTCCGCTTCGACCCCGACGCCGCTGCCGCGGCGCCAACGCGCGCATGCGCGAGGAAACCCGCTACCCGATCATGAAAGTCATCAGCTCGATCCAGGAACTGCGCGACCAGCTGCGCGGACAGAACCGCACGGCGTTCGTGCCGACGATGGGCAACCTGCACGAAGGGCACCTGTCGCTGATGCGTCTCGCGCGCCAGCACGGCGACCCGGTCGTGGCGAGCATCTTCGTCAACCGGCTGCAGTTCGGCCCGAACGAGGATTTCGACAAGTACCCGCGCACGCTGCAGGACGATATCGAGAAGCTCCAGAAGGAAAACGTCTACGTGCTGTTCGCGCCGACCGAGCGCGACATGTACCCGGAACCGCAGGAATACCGCGTGATGCCGCCGGACGATCTCGGCGGCATCCTCGAAGGCGAGTTCCGGCCCGGCTTCTTCACCGGTGTATGCACGGTCGTGTCGAAGCTGATGGCCTGCGTGCAGCCGCGCGTCGCCGTGTTCGGCAAGAAGGACTACCAGCAGCTGATGATCGTGCGCCGCATGTGCCAGCAGCTCGCGCTGCCGGTCGACATCATCGCCGCCGAAACCGTGCGCGACGAGGACGGCCTCGCGCTGTCGTCGCGCAACCGCTACCTGTCGACCGACGAGCGCAAGGAAGCGCCGGAGCTCGCGAAGACGCTGCAGCGCATGCGCGAAAGCGTGCTCGGCGGCGAGCGCGATCTCGGCAAGCTCGAGCAACAGGCGCGCACGCACCTGGCCGAGCGCGGCTGGGCGCCCGACTACCTGTCGATCCGTCGCCGCGCGAACCTGATCGCGCCGAGCGCCGCCGAACTCGAGGCCGGCGAGCCGCTCGTCGTGCTCGCGGCCGCGAAGCTCGGCGCGACGCGCCTCATCGACAACCTGGAAATCTGACGGGCGGCCCGCCCGCGCCTCTCATATCGCATCACGGAGACACCATGCAGCGCCACATGCTCAAATCGAAGATCCACCGTGCGGCGGTCACGCACTGCGAACTGCACTACGAAGGTTCGTGCGCGATCGACGAAGACCTGCTCGAAGCCTCGAACATCGTCGAAAACGAACGGATCGACATCTGGAACATCAACAACGGCGAGCGCTTCTCGACGTATGCGATCAAGGGCGAGCGCGGCAGCGGGATGATCTCGCTGAACGGCTCGGCCGCGCGCCGCGCGCAGCTCGGCGACCTCGTGATCATTGCAGCGTTCGCGATGGTCGACGAAGCCGAACTGCAGGCCGGCTGGAAGCCGAAGCTCGTGTTCATCGACGACGGCAACAAGATCAAGGGCCACCGCGATCACGTGCCGACGCAGAACTGGACGTAACCCGGCTGCCGCCCACGGACAAAGGGCCGGATCCCGCACTGCACGGGATCCGGCCCTTTTCGTTTCGTCGTGCGTGCGCGGCGGCTGCGCGCTCAGGAGGCCTTGGCGATCTTCTCGGCCTTTTCCGCCTTCGGCGGCCGGCGCTCGGCCCATTCGACGATCGGCCGCCACTGTTCGAGATCCTTCTCGACGCGGCTCTTCGCGACGTCCCACAGCGTCAGGCCGTGCGCGGCGATCTGCACGTAGTTCTGCGTGTCGCGCACGTAGCCGAGCACCGGCAGGCCGAGCCCTTCGACGAAGCGGTGCAGCTGGTCGGACGAGCGCGTGCGCGCGTCGACCCGCATCCCGACGATCCCGACCTCGACGCTGCCCTTGCGCACGGCCTTCTCGCCGGCCAGGCGCTCCAGAAACTGCTGGGTCGCGAGAATATCGAACATCGACGGCTGCAGCGGCACGATCACCTTGTCGGCCAGTTGCAGCGCGAGGTTGAGGCGGGTGCCGTGCAGGCCCGCCGGCGTGTCGATCACCGCATATTCGAGGCCGCGCGGCGGCTTCGACGGCGCGTCCGGGTCGAGATCCCACGCCTCGATCGGCGGCAGGCCGGCCGGCCGCAGGTCGAGCCACGCATGCGCGGACTGCTGCCGGTCCAGGTCGGCGAGCGCGACCCATGCGCCCTGCGCCGCGAAATAACCGGCAAGATTGGTGGACAGCGTGCTCTTGCCCACGCCGCCCTTCGGATTCGCCACCACGATCACCGTCATGAATTCCCCCGAAGAAGCCACGCGGCGCCGGCCGCATGGCTGGCGCCGCTCGATTGCGGATACAGGGAGCGATGATATCGGCAAACGGGGTGTCACCGGAACGGGTTGCGCCGATCCGCACACCACTTTCGTCCGACTTACGCGCGCCGGACCGCGGCCTCCGGCGCGCCGATCGCGAACGCGCCGCCGCCCAGCAGCGCCTGCACGGCCAGCGTGACGGCCCAGAACGCCGGATATTCCCAGCCGCCGTGCGGCGACGCGAAGCTCCAGCCGTTCGGCAGATGGGCGGCGGTCGCGCCGAGCATGAACGGCAGCAACACGAGCGCGGCGACGCGCACGCGCACGCCCGCGAGCAGCGCGAGGCCGCCCGCCAGCTCGACGAACGTCGTCAGGTAGGCGAGCCAGCCCGGCAGGCCGATCGACGCGAAAAACTGCGCGGTGCCGGGCAGCGTGAAGACGAACACCTTCTGCGCGACGTGCGCGAGGTACAGCACACCGAGCGTGACTCGCAACAGTGTCGCGGCGAAATCGTTCAGGCGATTGGCGTTCATGGCGGATTCCTTCATGAGTGGATGAGAATGGATCGCACTCTATTCGAATCATTTCGACCGATAAACACGCCAATTCGCTTTAACTATCTCCAAACAGGAGCGAATCGGATTAAAAAAAAGGGCATGACCGATCATGCCCGTTGCGATACGTCAGTAGCCGCGCTTGCCTTGAGTCGCGTCGCCCGAGCCGGACGGGCCGCCGGGCGCCGGCGAATCGCATGCGTGCGCCACCGCCGACACGCCCAGCAGCGCCGCGAGCAGCACGCTCCACCACCATCGAGCCTTCATCGTCGCACACCTCCGGGCGGACCTCCGCCCTCCTCTGTTGTACGCGATCGGGCGGAAAAAGCGAGAGCCGGCCGCCCGCGCGTCAACGAAATTCGGCGTACAGCGCGTCGAGATCGAGATGGTCGGCGAACGTGTCGGCCAGCCGCTCGAGCGATGCCTCGCGCAGCGCCGGATAGTCGATGCGCGCCGCGCCGTCGAGCCCGGCCCAGGCGAGCAGCGCCGCGCAGGCGTCGGGCGCGTCGAACAGCCCGTGCACGTAGGTCGCGAGGATCTGGCCGTCCGCGGACACCGCCCCGTCCGGCCGCGCGCCGTCCTGCGTGCCGCCGGCTGCCAGCGTCAGCGCGGGCGCCGCGAGCGCGGGCCCGCGCGTGTCACCCATGTGGATCTCGTAGCCGCGCACGGCGCCGCCGCCCGGCAGCGCGAGGTGCCCCGTCACGTTCTTCAGCGTCTTGTCGGGCCGCAGCGTCGTGTCGAAATCGAGCAGCGCGAGCCCCGGCACGCTGCCGGGCGCGCCTTCGAGGCCGAGCGGATCGTCGAGCGTGCGCCCGAGCATCTGCATCCCGCCGCAGATGCCGATCACCTTGCCGCCGTAGCGCAGGTGGCGACGGATCACCGCCTCCCAGCCCGCGTCGCGCAACCATGCGAGATCGCGCTGCACGCTCTTCGAACCGGGCAGGATCAGCAGGTCGGCGTCCGGCACGGGGCCGCTCTTCCAGTACGTGAATTCCACCTGCGGGTGCGCCCGCAACGGATCGAAATCGGTGTGGTTGCTGATGCGCGGCAGCGCGGGCACCACGACGCGCAGCACGCCGGCATCGCCGCGCGCGGCGGCGCTGCGCGCCTGCGCGGGCAGCATGTCCTCGGCGTCGAGCAACAGCCCGTGCAGGTACGGCAGCACGCCGAACACGGGCTTGCCCGTCTGCGCGCGCAGCCAGTCGAGCCCCGGCTCGAGCAGCCGGATGTCGCCGCGGAAGCGATTGATCACGAAACCGCGCACGCGTGCGCGTTCGCTGTCC
This sequence comes from Burkholderia sp. YHN3-13, assembly GCF_055810675.1. Taxonomy (NCBI): domain Bacteria; kingdom Pseudomonadati; phylum Pseudomonadota; class Betaproteobacteria; order Burkholderiales; family Burkholderiaceae; genus Burkholderia; species Burkholderia sp. YHN3-13. The sequence continues at coordinate 76,715 of NZ_JBVVNQ010000019.1, forward strand.
GACAGGCACGCGAGCGTGCCGACCAGATGCGCGAACACGCCGCCACGGTCGATGTCGGCGACCAGCACGACGGGACAGTCGACGCGTTCGGCGAAGCCCATGTTCGCGATGTCGCCTTCGCGCAGGTTGATCTCGGCCGGGCTGCCGGCGCCTTCGACGATCACCGTGTCGTAACCGGCGCGCAGGCGTGCATAGGACTCGAGCACCGCATCGAACGCGACCGGCTTGTAGTCGTGATACGCGCGCGCGTCGAGGTTCATGCGCGCCTTGCCGTGAATGATCACCTGCGCACCGCGGTCGCTCGTCGGCTTCAGCAGCACGGGGTTGAAATCCGTATGCGGCGCGACGCCCGCAGCCAGCGCCTGCAGCGCCTGCGCGCGACCGATCTCGCCGCCGTCGGCCGTCACCGCGCTATTGAGCGCCATGTTCTGCGGCTTGAACGGCGCCACGCGTGCGCCGGCGCGGCGCGCGAGGCGGCACAGACCCGCGACGAGCGTACTCTTGCCCGCATCGGACGTCGTGCCCTGGATCATCAGCGTGCCGCGCGGCCGCGGCTCGGGTGCATTCATCGTGTCAAGGTCGTCGCTAAGCAAAGGCCGCATTATCGCCCGCGACGGGTCGCGCGCGCCGTTACAATCACGCGATGATTCCGCACGACCTCACCTTCGTCCTCGGCGGCGCGCGCTCGGGCAAGAGCGCCCATGCCGAGCGGCTCGCCGCCGACAGCGGCCGCCCCGTCACCTACATCGCGACCGCGATCGCCGCCGATGCCGAATTCGCGCAGCGCATCGCGCATCACCGCGCGCGCCGGCCGGCCGACTGGGGCTTCGCCGATGCCCCCGTCGATCTCGCGGGCACCCTCGCGCGGCTCGACGATCCGCACGCGTGCCTGCTCGTCGACTGCCTGACGCTGTGGCTCACGAACCTGCTGTGCCCGGCCGACGGCGCACCGCTCGACGATGCGCAGTACGCGGCCCAGGCCGACCGTCTCGAGCACGCATTGCGCGGCGCACGCGCGAAGGTGATCGTCGTCAGCAACGAGATCGGGCTCGGCGTCGTGCCGCTCGGGTCGGTCACGCGCCGCTACGTCGACGAACTCGGGCGCCTGAACCAGCGCGTTGCCGCGCTCGCGACGCGCGTGACGCTGCTCGTCGCCGGGTTGCCGCTCGACCTGAAGGCCGGAGCATCGTCATGCTGATGCTGTCGCTGCCCGTCGTCGCGATGCTCGCGGTCGCGGCCGCGATCGTCGACCGCGCACTCGGCGAGCCGGCCGGCTGGCATCCGCTCGTCGCGTTCGGCCGCCTCGCCGCACGCCTCGAAAGCGCGCTGAACACGGGCCGGCGCGGCCGCATGGTCGGCGTCGCCGCGTGGATCGCGGCCGTCGTGCCGCCGGTGGCCGTCGCGGCATGGCTCGTCACCGTGCTGCCGTGGCCGTTCGCGGCCGCGCTGCACGTCGCGCTGTTGTGGTTCGCGCTCGGCGCGAAGAGCCTCGCCGACCATGTCGCGCCGATCGCCGCCGCGCTGCTGCGGCACGACCTCGCCGCCGCCCGCACGCTGACCGCCCGCATCGTGTCGCGCGACACGAGCGACGCGGACGAAGGCGCGCTGTCGCGCGCGGCCGTCGAATCGGCGCTCGAGAACGGCAACGACGCGATCTTCGGCGCGCTCTTCTGGTTCGTCGTCGCGGGCGGTCCCGGCGCGCTGCTGTTCCGGCTCGCGAACACGCTCGACGCGATGTGGGGCTACCGCACGCCGCGCTTCCTGACCTTCGGCTGGGCCGCCGCGCGTCTCGACGACGCGCTGAACTGGCTGCCCGCCCGCCTCACGGCCGCGAGCTACGCACTGCTCGGCGACACGGCCGCCGCATGGCACTGCTGGCGCACGCAGGCGCGTCACTGGGACAGCCCGAACGCGGGCCCCGTGATGGCAGCGGGCGCCGGCAGCCTGAACGTGCAGCTCGGCGGTCCGGCCGTCTATCACGGCGAGATCGAGGATCGCCCGGCGCTCGGCACGGGCGCCTCGGCCACCGCCCTTCACATCGTCGCCGCGCTGTCGCTCGTCACGCGCACGCTTGCCCTGTGGCTCGCGCTGCTGGTCGCGAGCGGCGCACTCGCCATGGCCGCCCATCATGTCTGATACCCCCATCGCGCACGGCGGCAACCTGCATGAAGCCGCCCGCCGCCACGGCATTCCGTACGACGCCTGGCTCGACCTGTCGACCGGCATCAATCCGGTCGGCTATCCGGTGCCGCCGGTTCCGGCCGACGCATGGCGGCGGCTGCCCGACGACGGCGACGGCCTCGCGGCTTGCGCCGCGCGGTACTACCGCGCGCCCGATCCCGCACACGTGCTGCCGGTCGCCGGCAGCCAGGCCGCGATCCGCGCGTTGCCCGCGTTGCTGCCGGCCGGCGACGCCGGTGTCGCGGCGCTCGCGTACGGCGAATACGCGCCCGCCTTCGCGCGGCACGGCCATCGCGTCGTGCCGCTCGACATCGGCACCGATACGCTGCCGGCAACGCTGCGCCACGTCATGGTCGGGAATCCGAACAATCCGACCGCCGAATTCGTGCCGGCGGAGCGCCTGCTCGGCTGGCATGCGCAACTGGCGGCACGCGGCGGCACGCTGATCGTCGACGAGGCGTTCGCCGATACGGGTGCGTCGCAATCGCTCGCGCCGCAGGTCGATCGCCCGGGGCTCGTCGTGCTGCGCTCGGTCGGCAAGTTCTACGGGCTCGCCGGCATCCGCGCGGGCTTCGTGCTCGCGTGCCCGGAACGGATCGCCGCGCTGCGCGACATGCTAGGCGCGTGGACGGTCGGCGGTCCTGCACGTCATGCCGTGACCGCGGCGTTCGACGATCGCGCGTGGCAGGCTGCCGCCCGCGAACGGCTCGCGGCCGACGGCGAACGACTGGCCGCGCTGCTGCGCGCACACGGCTTCGCGGTTCGTGCAACGCCGCTCTTCAGCTGGACCGACGACCCGCGCGCCGCGGCACTGCACGCGGCGCTCGCGGCGCATGGCATCTGGACGCGGCACTTCCCGGCACCGTCGAGCCTACGCGTCGGCCTGCCGGGCAGCGAAGCCGAATGGCGGCGCCTCGGCGACGCGCTCGCGCACTGCGTGCCGCTGCTGCAACAGGCCTCCGCATGAGTCCGCGCAAATGTCGCCGATGGGCGCCGGTCGCGATGCTGGCCGCGCTTGCGCACGCGCCGCTCGTCCGAGCCGATGTCTCCACACGCGACGATGCCGGCAACACCGTGACGCTGCCGGCCGCCGCGCAACGCGTGATCAGCCTCGCGCCGCACGCGACCGAACTCGTCTACGCGGCCGGCGGCGGGGCGAAGCTCGTCGGCACCGTCACGTACAGCGACTATCCGCCCGCCGCGCAGGCGGTGCCGCGCGTCGGCGACAACAAGGCGCTCGACCTCGAACGGATCGCCGCGCTCAAACCCGACCTGATCGTCGTCTGGCGGCACGGCAACGCCGAGCGGCAGACCGACGCGCTGCGTGCGCTGCATATCCCGCTGTTCTTCAGTGAACCGAAGCATCTCGACGACGTGTCGTCGTCGCTGCGCAGGCTCGGCACGCTGCTCGGCACGCAGCCGGCGGCCGATGTCGCCGCGGCCGCCTATACGCGCGACATCGCGGCACTGCGCACACGCTACGCGGCGCGCGCGCCCGTCACGATGTTCTTCCAGGTCTGGGACCGGCCGCTGACGACGCTCAACGGCACACACCTGATCAACGAGGTGATCGAGCTATGCGGCGGCCGCAACGTGTTCGCATCGCTCAAGCCGCTCGCACCGACCGTCACCGACGAGGCCGTGCTCGCGGCCAATCCGGAAGCGATCGTGACGACGAGCGCCGGCGCGACCCGTTCGAACGAACCGCTGCCGAGCCTGGCGCGCTGGCGCGCGTGGCCCGCGCTGACGGCCGTGACGCGCAACAACCTGTTCGCGATCGACGGCGATCTGCTGACGCGGCCGTCGCCGCGGATCGCACAGGGCGCGGCCGCGCTGTGCGAGGATCTCGATGCCGCGCGTGCGCGGCGGCCGGCGCGCTGAGTCACGCGCCGCCGGCGCATTGCGCGCCTATGCGCTCCAGTGCATGACTTCCCATGCTCGCGCGCCGTGGTCCGCCCGCAGCCAGACACCTCCGCCCGTCGGCACCGGCCGCGACAGCAGCGTCTCGAGGGGGACCCGCAATACGTGAGACGCGAACGCGCGGATCACGCCCGCATGCGTGACGACCCATTGCGGTTCGTCGAACCGCGCAAGCGCATCGGCCCGCCGTGCCACCCGTTCGACGAGCCGCGCGACACTTTCGCCGCCGTGCGCACACGCATGCATCAGGTCGGCCGCCCATGCATCGAGCGCCGCGCGATCGATATCGTCCCAGCGCTGCATTTCCCATGCGCCGAAATCCATCTCCTGCCAGTCGGCATCGCACCGCAGCGGCACGTCGAACACCTGCGCGAGCCGCTCGGCAACCGATACGCAGCGCGTCAACGGGCTCGTCCAGACCTGTCGGGGCAACGGCGCGCCGAGCGCCGACAGATGCGCACGCACGGCCCGCGCGCCGGCGTCGGCAGGCGCGGCGAGCGGCACGTCGCTGCGCCCGTAGCAGATGCCCGGCTCGATATCGACGGCCGGATGACGGATCAGGACGACGTCCATCCGAGCACCACGAGATAGATCGCCAGTTCGCACAGTTGCTGCGCGAAGCCGAGACAGTCGCCCGTATAACCGCCGATCCGCTTCACGAAATAGCGGGCTGCCCATGCGCGCACGAGCACGAGCGCCGCGCACACGGCAACGCCCATGCGCCAGTCGGGCCAGAACAGCCAGGGCAATCCGAATACCGCCGCGACGCACGCCGCGCGACCGCCCATCCGCTGCGCGACCGGCTTCGCCTTGCCTTCGGGCCGCACGTAGTCGAGCGTCATCAGCAGGCTCACGGCCGCCGCGCGGCTCGCCGCATGCGCGGCGATCATCGTCCATGCGGCGCGCAGCGGCAGCATCGACGCAAGCGCCTGCCATTTCAGGCCGAGCGTGATCACGAGCGCGACCGCGCCGAACGTGCCGATCCGCGAGTCGTGCATGATGCGCAGCACGTCGTCGCGCGTATAGCCGCCGCCGAACGCATCGCAACTGTCGGCGAGGCCGTCCTCGTGGAACGCGCCGGTCGCAAGCAGGGTTGCCGCCATCGACAGCCCGACCGCGATCGACGGGGGCAGCACCCGCAGCGCGGCGAGATAGACGAGCGCGCCCCACGCGCCGACGCACGCGCCGACGAGCGGGAAATAACGCGCGGCCTGGTCGAGATCGCCGGCCGCGTAGCCGATCGAACGCGGCACCGGCACGCGCGTGAAATAGCCGAGCGCGACGAAGAAGTAGCGCAGTTCGGCCCGCACGCCGCGCACGCGATCAGGCGTCACGATTGTCGACGCCGGCCGACTCGAAGCTCGCCATCTCGCTGAGGAACGCCGCCGCCGCGCGCACGAGCGGCAGCGCGAGCGCCGCCCCCGTGCCTTCGCCGAGCCGCAGGTCGAGCGCGAGCAGCGGCTTCGCGCCGAAATGCTCGAGCATGCGCCGGTGGCCGGCCTCGTTCGACGTATGCGAGAACACGCAGTAGTCGCGCACGCCGGGCACGATGCGTTCGGCGACGAGCAGCGCGGCCGTCGCGATGAAGCCGTCGACGAGAATCGTCATACGCTCGCTCGCGGCCGCGAGATACGCGCCCGTCATCATCGCGATCTCGAAACCGCCGAACGTCGCGAGCACGTCGAGCGGCGCGATCGCATGCGAATGCTTGACGAGCGCACGGCCGAGCACCGCGCGCTTGTGCGCGAGCCCCTGGTCGTCGAGGCCCGTGCCGCGTCCGACGCATGCGTCGACCGGCACGTCGAGGAGGCGGCTCATCAGGCACGCGGCCGACGACGTGTTCGCGATCCCCATCTCGCCGAAGCCGATCACGTTCGTGCCGAGCGATGCATGCAGGCGCACGCGCGCCGCGCCGGCGGAGAGCGCCGTCATCGCCTCGTCGCGCGACATCGCCGGCTCCGCCGCGAAGTTGCGCGTGCCGCGCGCGACCGGCAGCGACACCAGCCGGTCCGACAGCGGCAACGGCGACGCGACGCCCGCATCGACGATCTCGAGCGCGCTCTGCGCGACGCCCGAGAACGCGTTGATCGCCGCGCCGCCGGCCAGGAAATTCGCGACCATCTGCGCGGTCACCGCCTGCGGATAAGGGCTGACACCCTCGGCGGCGATCCCGTGATCGCCGGCGAACACGATCGTCACGGGGCGCTGCACGACCGGTCGCTCGGTATGCTGGATCAGGCCGATCTGCAGCGCGAGCGCCTCGAGCTGGCCGAGGCTGCCCGGCGGCTTGGTCTTGTGGTCGATCACATGCTGCAGGCGCGTGCGCAGCGCGTCGTCGAGCGGCGCGATCGCGGGCGGGAAGGGGGTCGAAGTCGTCATCGGGAAGCCGTGTCGTTGGCGCGGCACGCGCCGCGCATCGGAGGAATCGGAAAAGGAAAGGTCATGGTCGCGCAGGCCATGCCGGCAGCAACGCATCGCGGCCGTTCTCGCGGATCAGCACGAGCGGATAGCCGAACGCGTCGCTCGCGCGTTCGGGCGTCAGCACGTCGTGCACGGGGCCGGCCGACGCGCGGCCGCGGCCGTCGAGCAGCAACGCGTGCGTCGCGAAACGCCGCGCGAGATTCAGGTCGTGGCACGAAAACAGCACCGTGCGCGGGCCCCGGTCGAGCCATGCGCCCAGCGCGGTCAGGCAGTCGATCTGGTGATGCAGGTCGAGATGCGCGAGCGGTTCGTCGAGCAGCATCAGCGGCGCATCCTGGCACAGCGTCGCGGCCAGCGCGACCCGCTGCCGCTCGCCGCCCGACAGCGACAATACATCGCGCGACGCGAGTGCGGTCAGATCGAACGTCGCGAGTGCGTCGTACGCGGCCGCGCGATCGCCGTCGCGCTCCCAGCCCCAGCCGCCGAGATACGGATAGCGGTGAAGCAGCACCGTGTCGAGCACCGTCGCGCTGAACGCGTCGTGCAGCTGCTGCGGCATCAGCGCGCGACGCTGCGCGAGGGGCCCGGGCGGCCACGCGACCAGCGGCCGGCCGTCGATCTCGACCTGTCCGCCGGCCGGCGGCTGCAACCCCGCGAGCGTCGCGAGCAGCGTCGTCTTGCCGGCGCCGTTCGGCCCCGCGACGCACCAGATCTCGCCGGGCCGAAACGCCTGCGTGAACCCGTCGAGCAACGTGCGCGCGCCGGCCTTCAGCGTCAGGTCGACGGCCATGCAGCGCAGCTCGCCGCCGCCCGCGTGCAGTGCGGCATCCGTCATCGCATCGGCCTCCTCAACAACATCCACAGGAACACCGGCACGCCGATCAACGCGGTCATCACGCCGACCGGCAACTGCGCGGGCGCGATCGCGGTGCGCGCGAGCAGGTCGGCCGCCATCACGCCGCCGCCGCCCGCGAGCATCGCGGCCGGCAGCAGCATCCGCTGGTCGTTGCCGAACGCGAGCCGCAGCGCATGCGGCACGACGAGGCCGACGAAGCCGATCGTGCCGGCCGTCGTCACCGCGGCCGCGGCCGCCAGCGACGCGACGAGATAGATCCGCACGCGCAGGCGCGCGACGGGCACGCCGAGCGCCTGCGCGGTCGCGTCGCCGCGCAGCAGCACGTTCAGTTGCGGCGCGGCCGGCAGCGCGACGCATGCGGCCAGCAACAGCGCCCCCCATGCGAACCAGGGCGCCGTCACGCCGTTCAGGTCGCCCGTGAGCCAGAAGATGATGCCGCGCAGCCGCGCATCGGGAGCGAGCGACAGCAACAGCGTGACGAGCGCGCCCCACCCGGCCGCGATCACGACGCCGGTGAGCAGCAGGCGCGGCGACGCGTCGCGCGAATCGCCGCGCCACAACGCGCGGCGCGCGAGACCGAGCACGAGCGCGACCGAGACGAGCGAACCGGCGAATGCCGACGCGTCGACGAGCCACCATGCGCCGCCGGCAATCATCGCGACGAGCGCGAAGCCGGCCGCGCCGCCGGACACGCCGAGCACGTACGGTTCCGCAAGCGGGTTGCGCAGCAACACCTGTAACAGCGCGCCGGCCAGCGCGAGCAGCGCGCCGCACGCGAAGCCGGCGAGCGCGCGCGGCAGACGCAGCGTGCGGACGATCTCGGCGAACAGCGCGTCGCCGCCATGCGGGACGAACGACGCGAGCGCCTGCCACGGCGACATCGGCACGCTGCCGATCGACAGCGACGCGACGAACAGCAGCGCGACCACGGCGGCCAGCGCGGCCCAGATCGCGGCGGCGCGCGCGGCGCTCATGCCGTGCACGGCCGCGCGCATGATGCGCGGCGCATCCGCTCGAGGTGGCCGGCCGGACGTGACGGGGACGCCGCGCGGACGATTGGGGTCAGCATCGAAGAACATTCCGTGAAGCGTTGCGCGCCCCGCCTCCCCGCAGGCCGCGCGTCATGAAACCCGTGCGGGCTTCCCGTCTCGGCCGGTATCCGGGCTGGCGGCGGTCCGGCTCGCCTTCCCGCGCGTTTCACGCGCAGTGGCCCGCGCCCGCGTGCGACACCTGCACGCAAAACGCGCCCGAGCCGGCCTGCGTCGACGGACGCGGCCGCTTACCGTTGCGGGGGCAGCGCAGGTTGGCACGCTCCCGGAGCGCACGCCCTGCTTCCCGTTTAACCGCGCGTGCCACGCGCGAGCACCGAGGCGGCGCCAGTTTAGGAGCCGGTCGCGCGAGCGTCAAGGAAGCATCCGGACACGCACGGGAAGCACCGATTCGCGGCAAGAAGCCGGGGTGTTACGACTGGAAACGTTACAGATGTCGGATTGCGCGTTATTCCGCGCTAAAATGCTGGGTCTTTAGAGGACGCAGCAAATGCTCAACGAACTCGAAACCTTATCTCAAAATATTGGCCGTCTGATTTCGCTGAACAAGCGCTATCACGCGGAACGGCTCGCGCTCGAGGAGCAGGTCGCGCAATTGCGCGCGGAAGCGGACACGGTCCGCGCGGAACTCGCGGCACTGCGCGACGAACGCAATGCGCTCGCGGCCGAGCGCGACACGCTGTCGGCAAAGATCGACGACGCCCAGGTGAAACTGAACGCGATTCTCGAAAAGCTGCCGCGCTCGAAAAGCGCGGAGCAAGCCGACAACCAGCTCGACCTGCTGGATGCGCAGGCACGCCCGGATGGCGATGACGCGGCCAGCCACGGAGAACATGCATGAGCACCAAGCAGATCGAAGTCTCGATTCTCGGTCAGGCCTATCGGCTCGCCTGTTCGGCCGAGACCGAAGCGGCACTGCTCGAGGCCGTCGCGCGCGTCGACGCCGAAATGTCGAAAATCCGCTCGAACAGTTCGGTACGCGGCACCGATCGCATTGCGGTGATGGCGGCGCTGTCGCTCGCATCGGAATTGCTGCGGCTGCAAACGAGCGTGCGGCACGGTGAAGCATTTCCGGCGGAGGAAATCCGTCGTACAATGCACCAGATGAACGAACAGCTCGGCGCGGTGCTCGCACAGCACGAGACGCAGTAACGTTTCAAACGATGCGTCGATTCCCCTTGATCTCGGCGGTCAACGGTGGTCAAATTGGCGCATCGAATCACAGTTCAGTCAGCTTCCCTGCCTGGTTCGCCAAGGTCATATATTCCTTGAACCAATGCCATGTGCACGGTTGCGGAAATTTGTAGCACGGGCGCGCGCGTCACTCTGTCTGATGTACCCGAAGTGCTGCTAACTGCGACCAATTCTGAACCCCAGGTTCAGGATGCCGGCCTAGCGGCCAAGGCGGGGGCCTATCCAACGGCATCGGGCGAGTCCCGGTGCCGTTTTCTTTTGTAGCAGCCCTTTCTGCGTCGATCACGATCCATGCAATACTGGCTGATGAAGTCCGAACCGGACGAAGCAAGCATCGACGATCTCGCCAACGCTCCGCAGCGCTCGCTGCCGTGGACCGGCGTGCGCAATTATCAGGCGCGCAATTTCATGCGCGACACGATGAAGATCGGCGACGGCGTGCTGTTCTATCACTCGAGCTGCCCCGAGCCGGGCATCGCGGGCCTCGCCGAAGTGTCGTCGACACCCTACCCCGATCCCACGCAGTTCGATCCGAAAAGCCCCTACTACGACCCGAAATCGACGCAGGAAGCGCCGCGCTGGCTGCTCGTCGACGTGCGCTACGTGAAGAAGTCGCCGCTCGTGCCGCTTGCCGCACTGCGCGAACACGACGAACTCGCCGACATGCGCGTGCTGGCCCGGGGCAACCGGTTGTCGATCACACCCGTGACGCGCGCCGAATGGCGCTTCATCACCGAAAAGCTGATGAAGTAGGCGCGCGCCAAAGGTCAAATCTGGTCAGCACGCGCGGCCGGCACGGAACTCGCGGCACTTTTGCGCAGCCTAAGCAACCGCTGTCGGCCGATCGGGCCGGCCGTCGTTCATTTCGTCGCGCGGTACGCCCGCGTCGTGCACGCGTGATCCGCGTGCGCGCCCTCGCACAAGGAGTCCAACAATGACCAAGAAATCCGCTCTCGCGCTGTCGCTCGCCCTCGCCGCCGCCGTTCCCGTCGCGCTGACGCTCGCGTCGCCGGCCGCGCACGCGCAAACCGCCAACCCGCATTTCCCCGAGCCGGCAGGCGTGCTGTCGCTGTCGTCGCAAGCCAGCGCCGACGTTCCGCAGGACATCATCCACATCACGCTGTTCTACGAGCAGCAGGCCAAGGATCCGGGCAGCCTGACGGCGCAGCTGAACCAGCGCGCCGACGCGGCGCTGTCGCAGGCAAAGGGCGTGTCGGGCGTCACCGCGCACACGGGTGCATTCTCCGTGTATCCGAGCACCGATCGCGACGGCAAGATTTCCGCGTGGCGCGGCCGTACCGAGGTGGCGCTCGAATCGCGCGATTTCGCCGCGGCGTCGAAGCTCGCGGGCCAGTTGTCGAACCTGATGCAGGTCGCGAACGTCGAGTTCTCGCTGTCGCCTGAAGCGCAGCGCACGGCCGAGCAGAAGCTCACGACCGAGGCGATCAAGTCGTTCCGCGCACGCGCGGACGAAGCCGCGAAGGCATTCGGCTACAGCAGCTACACGATTCGCGACGTGAACGTCGGCAGCGGCCGCAACGTGCAGCCGTACCCGCGCATGATGGCGATGGCCGCGGCGCCGATGGACAGCGCGAAGATGAGCGCGCCGATCGCGGTCGAAGGCGGCAAGGCGACCGTGTCGGTTACCGTCAACGGCTCGGTGCAGATGAAGTAACGCGCCACGCGTTGTCGGAAACGAAAAACGCCGGCCCGAGGGCCGGCGTTTTTTATGCGCCTGCAGATTACCGATGCGCGACGGTTGCGCGCGCATCGATTTCACATTACGCGGCGGCGTTCGCCGCACGGCGGCGATACGCCCAGGCCATCAGCGCGACGCCCGCGAGGATCATCGGCAGCGACAGCCACTGCCCCATCGACAGACCCAGTGCAAGCAGGCCGAGGAAGTCGTCGGGCTCGCGCGCGAACTCGACCGTGAAACGGGCGAGGCCGTAGCCGATCAGGAACAGCGCGGACACGGCGCCCATCGGCCGCGGCTTGCGCGCGAAGAAGAACAACGCGAAGAACAGCGCGATGCCTTCGAGCGCGATTTCATAGAGCTGCGAAGGATGGCGCGGCAGCATCTGGTATTGCATGAACACGTCGGCGAGATGCCACTGCTCGACGAGCGCCGGATGCTTCGGCAGCCAGGCCGCGTCGTCGCGCATCGCGCCCGGGAACAGCATCGCCCACGGTGCGGCGGGGTCGGTCACGCGGCCCCACAGCTCGCCGTTGATGAAGTTGCCGAGGCGCCCGGCCGCGAGCCCCGTCGGCACCATCGGCGCGACGAAGTCGGTGACCTGCAGCCACGGGCGCTTGCGCTGCCACGCGAACAGCATCATCGCGAGCGTGACGCCGAGGAAGCCGCCGTGAAACGACATGCCGCCCTCCCACACCTTGAACACGTCGAGCGGATGCGAGAAATAGAAATCGGCCTTGTAGAACAACACATAACCGAGCCGGCCGCCGAGCACGGTGCCGAGCACGCCGTAGAACATCATGTCGTCGATGTCCTTCGCGGTCCAGCCCTGCGCGGCGACATGCGGCAGCTTCAGGCGGATCCGGCCGACGACGATCGCCGCGATGAAGCCGACGAGATACATGAGGCCATACCAGCGCACGGCCAGCGGCCCGAGATGGATCGCAACGGGGTCGAAATTCGGGTGAATGATCATGGGTTAGCGAAGAAGTTTTCGAATGCGGTACGGCAGTCGCGCTGCGCAGCACTACGCGGCACCGCGCATTGGACGGCACCGGCGCGCCATCGTTCACGTCACGCGGCGGGGCCGTGCGCGCGCACGACGTCGATGAAGCCGGCCAGCACGGGACTCACGTCGCCCGTGCGCCACACGAGGCCGGTCTCGACGACCGGCGCGTGCCCGGCAAGCGGCCGGTAGACCACACCGGTGCGCCGCAGGTTACGCAGCGATTGCGGCACCAGTGCGACGCCCATGCCGGCCGACACGAGGCTGACGATCGTCTGCATCTGGATCGCCTCCTGGCCGATGCGCGGGGTTTCCCCCGCCGCGCCGTAGCAGCCCGTAATGATGTCATAAAAGCCGGGCGCCAAACGGCGCGGAAAGATCACGAGCGGCAGCGCGGCCACTTCGGCGAGGTGCACGGGCACGTCTTCGGCCGCATCGGATGCCGCGGCGGGCATCGCGACCACCAGCGGCTCGCGCACCACGGGCAGGTACGACAGGCCGGCTGCGTGGCGCGGCGGCACCGGTGGAATGACGAGCCCCGCGTCGATGCGCCCGGCGACGAGTTCATCGATCTGCACGTCGCTCGTCGCCTCCGCGAGCTGCAGACGCACCTGCGGATAGCGTGCGCCGAACGCGCGCAGCAGCGACGGCAGCAGCCCGTAATCCGCGGTCGACACGAACGCGAGCGACAGCGAGCCGGCCTCGCCGCGCGCGAGCCGCCGCGCGAGCGGCGGCAGCGCATCGGCCGATGCCAGCAGCCGACGCACGTCGGGCAACAGCGCCGCGCCGACCGCCGTCAGCGCCACCGAACGCTTGGTGCGCACGAACAACGCGACGCCCAGCGCGTCCTCGAGCGCGCGGATCGCCTGCGACAGCGGCGGCTGCGTCATCGACAGGCGCTCGGCCGCGCGGCCGAAATGGCGTTCGTCGGCCACGGTCGCAAAATAACGCCACTGGCGCAAGTCGGGTGTCGGATCGGCCATGCTTGACTCATTCGCAAAAAGACTTAATAGGCGACAAATAATATATTGGACATCCCAATCCGGAAACTCCATTCTTGATTGACCCAAACCGGCGCGCCCTCACGAGCGACGCCCACACAACGATGGAGCCCCCCATGTCGTACAACCGTCGCTCGAAGCACATCACGCAAGGCGTGGCCCGTTCGCCGAACCGCTCGATGTATTACGCACTCGGCTACCAGAAGGACGATTTCGACAAGCCGATGATCGGCATCGCGAACGGCCATTCGACGATCACGCCATGCAATTCCGGCTTGCAGCGCCTGTCGGACGCGGCCGTCGACGCCGTGAAGGCGTCCGGCGCGAATCCGCAGATCTTCGGCACGCCGACGATTTCGGACGGCATGTCGATGGGCACCGAGGGGATGAAGTACTCGCTCGTGTCGCGCGAGGTGATCGCCGACTGCATCGAGACCTGCGTGCAGGGCCAATGGATGGACGGCGTGGTGGTGGTCGGCGGCTGCGACAAGAACATGCCGGGCGGCATGATCGCGCTCGCGCGCCTGAACGTGCCGGGCATCTACGTGTACGGCGGCACGATCCGCCCGGGCAACTGGAAGGGCCGCGACCTGACGATCGTGTCGTCGTTCGAGGCCGTCGGCGAATTCACCGCGGGCCGGATGTCGCAGGAGGACTTCGAAGGGGTCGAGAAGAACGCGTGCCCGACGTCGGGCTCGTGCGGCGGCATGTACACCGCGAACACGATGAGTTCGTCGTTCGAGGCGCTCGGCATGTCGCTGCTGTATTCGTCGACGATGGCGAACCCCGACCAGGAGAAGGTCGATTCGGCCGCCGAATCGGCGCGGGTGCTCGTCGAGGCCGTGAAGCGCGACCTGAAGCCGCGCGACATCATCACGAAGGAAGCGATCGAGAACGCCGTGTCGGTGATCATGGCCACGGGCGGCTCGACCAATGCGGTGCTGCACTATCTCGCGATCGCGCACGCGGCCGAGGTCGACTGGACGATCGACGATTTCGAGCGCATCCGCAAGCGCGTGCCCGTGATCTGCGACCTGAAGCCGTCAGGGAAGTATGTGGCGACCGACCTGCACCGCGCCGGCGGGATTCCGCAGGTGCTGAAGATCCTGCTCGACGCGGGGCTGCTGCACGGCGACTGCATGACGATCACCGGCCGCACGATCGCCGACGAACTGAAGGACGTGCCGAGCGTGCCGCGCGCCGACCAGGACGTGATCTTCCCGATCGACCGCGCGCTGTACCAGGAAGGCCACCTGGCGATCCTGAAGGGCAATCTCGCGGAAGACGGCGCGGTCGCGAAGATCACCGGCCTGAAGAACCCGGTGATCACCGGCCCGGCCCGCGTGTTCGACGACGAACAGAGCGCGATGGATGCGATCCTCGGCGACCGGATCCGCGCGGGCGACATCCTCGTGCTGCGCTATCTCGGCCCGCAGGGCGGCCCCGGCATGCCGGAAATGCTCGCGCCGACCTCCGCGATCATCGGCAAGGGGCTCGGCGAATCGGTCGGCTTCATCACGGACGGCCGCTTCTCGGGCGGCACCTGGGGGATGGTGGTCGGCCACGTCGCGCCGGAGGCGTTCGTCGGCGGCACGATCGCGCTCGTGCAGGAAGGCGACTCGATCACGATCGACGCGCACCGGCTGCTGCTGCAGCTGAATGTGGACGACGCGGAGCTCGCACGCCGCCGCGCCGCGTGGCGCCAGCCGGCGCCCCGCTATACGCGCGGCGTGCTCGCGAAATTCGCGGCGCTCGCCCGGCCGGCGAACCAGGGGGCCGTTACGGGGTGACGTGAGCGCGTCGCGGCATGCGGCCCCCACAGGCACGGCCGCCGGGGAACGCGCAAAACGCGCCTTCCCTTTGCTTCTATAATGCGCGGACCATGAAGCCGGCTGTCCCCGCCGGCGGAGAACCGCATGAAACAGACGATATTGCGCGCGCTGCTCGTGACGCTGCTGGCCGGCGGCGCGGCCGCCGCGCGTGCCGACCAGGCCGACGGGCTCGCGCTGGCGCAGCGCAAGAACTGCATGGCCTGCCACGCGGTGAGCAAGCCGCTGATGGGCCCGTCGTTCCACGATATCGCCGGCAAGTACGCGGCACGCGGCGACGCCGTCGACTACCTGGCCCAATCGATCGTGAAAGGCAGCGTCGGCGTATGGGGCAGCGTGCCGATGCCCGCCAATACGCAACTGACGAATACCGAAGCCCATACGCTCGCGCAATGGGTGCTGTCGGTGCGCTGATCCGGATGCCCCGGACACCGGTCGCCGTTGTGCCGCGCGTTGCCGTCAGGCGGCCCTGCACCGGCCGGTGCCTTGACGGCCACCTTACCGGCACTTGCCGGGACCGCGCCCTCTTTCCCGCCGCGGAGCGACCGCGCGTTCAGCCGGAATGGCCGGCGCGGCGGCGTGCGATCTCTTCATCGACCGCGTCGCGGACCCAGTCCATGACCTCGGTCTCCAGCGCGAGCGCCACCTCGCGCGTGACCTGCCCGACGAGCCAGGCCGAATGCTCATGCAGCGCGTCGCGACAGCGTTCCTCGATCGCGTCGCGACCCGCTCCGGTCAGATAGTTCGTCAGCCGATTGCGCAGGCGCTCGGCGATGTGCTGCGCATCCTCCGGCGTCAGCCCTGCTGCCGCGGCGGCATCCGGCATCGCCGTTTCAGGCGCCGGTCCGGCCGCTTCGTGCGCCATCGCGGCGAGCGCGTGCCGCGGCACGGTGTCGTCGGCCAGCGACGACCGCAGCGGTGCATTCATCGCCGCCGTGTCTTCGGCGACCACATGCTCCGTGGCGCCGGTTTCGGCCGGCGCATCGGTTTCGCCCATCGCGGCCGCCTCGGCCGTTGCCACGTCGCCCGGCAACGCGATCGCCGGCACGTGCGGCGTCGGCACCGGCTCGACCACGACGGCTTCGGGGTCGGCCCCGGTTTTCATGGCATCGCCCGGTGCGATCACGTCGGTGAGCACCGGAATCGCCGTGCGCTCGTGCGGCTGCGGCGCGCCGGGCGCGGACGCGCGCGCCGGCACCGGCTTGCCCGGCACCAGCACGTCGGTCAGCGTCGGGATCGAGGATGAATCGGCTTGTGTCACGGCAACACTCCGTCGACGGTTGCGGCTAGCTGCCTTGCTTGTAGTTGTTCAGCGCGTATCCGCGGTCGCGGTAGAACCGGTAGCGGTCGCGGCCCGCGGCCAGCTCGTCCGGCGCATTGCCGACCACTTCGAGCAGACGCTCGAAGCGGGCGAACTGCGCGGGCACGGCCGCGCCGAGGTTCAGCAGCACGTGGTGATGCGGCGCGCGGTCGAGATCGGCCGCCAGCACGATCGGCGTGCCGGCTGCGTGCTCGCTGTCGACGCCGCAATGCGGGATGAAATCGAGCGGCGAGAACGTCCAGAGCCGCTCGTCGAGCGCGCGCAGGCGCGCGGGCTCGGCGAGCACGACGACCGGCTGCCCGGCCTGGTAGGCCTTGCGCAGCAGCCGGCACGCGTACGCGAGCGAATCGCCGACGTTCGAGTGGAAATCGATCCGCGTCATTGCCCGCGTACCCGCATCGTCGTCTGCACCGCCATCACTGGCCGGCGCGGTCGATCAGGAACTGCGCGAGCAACGGCACCGGACGGCCCGTCGCCCCCTTCGCCGCGCCGCCCTTCCACGCGGTGCCCGCGATGTCGAGGTGGGCCCACGGGTAGCTGTCGGTGAAGCGCGACAGGAAACACGCGGCCGTCACCGCGCCGGCCGGACGCCCGCCGATGTTCGCGAGATCCGCGAAGTTCGACTTCAGCTGGTCCTGGTACTCGTCGTCGAGCGGCATGCGCCACGCCGGATCGTTCGCCTCGCGCGACGCGTCGAGCAGTTCGCCCGCGAGCGCGTCGTCGGTCGAGAACAGGCCGCTGTTGTGGCCGCCCAGCGCGATCACGCACGCGCCCGTCAGCGTCGCGACGTCGATCACCGCCGCCGGCTTGAAGCGCTCGGCATACGTGAGCGCATCGCACAGGATCAGGCGGCCTTCGGCGTCGGTATTCAGCACTTCGATCGTCAGGCCCTTCATGCTGGTGACGATGTCGCCCGGCTTCGTCGCGTTGCCGCCCGGCATGTTCTCGCAGGTCGGCACGATCGCGACGACGTTGATCTTCAGCCCCATCTCGGCGACCGCGCGCATCGTGCCGAGCACGGAGCCGGCGCCGCACATGTCGTACTTCATCTCGTCCATGCCCTCGCCCGGCTTCAGCGAGATGCCGCCCGTGTCGAACGTGATGCCCTTGCCGACCAGCACGACCGGCGCGGCCTTCGCGGCGGCGCCCTGGTAGTGCAGCACGATGAACTGGGGCGGCTCGACCGACGCACGCGCGACCGACAGGAACGAGCCCATCTTCAGCGCCTGGATCTGCTTGAGCCCGAGGACTTCGGCCTTCAGGCCCCAATCCTTCGCGATCTTCTTCGCGGTGTTGCCGAGGTAGGTCGGCGTGCAGACGTTGCCGGGCAGGTTGCCGAGGTCGCGGGTCAGATCCATCCCGTTCGCGAGCGCGACGGCCTGCTTGACCGCGACCTTCGCGGCCTTCTCGTCGGCCGGGTCGACGCTGAACACGACGCGCTTGAGCGTGTGCGACGCCGGTTCCGGCTTGCTCTTCATCTGCGTGAAGCGGTAGGTCTCGTTGCGCAGCGCGAGAATCGCCGCACGCACGCCCCAGTCGGAGCTGCGCTCGTCGACCGGCAGTTGCGCGAGCGAGAACGTGACCTGGACGACCTTGGTCGCCAGCAGCGCGCGCCACGCGGCCGTCACCGCGTCGTTATAGGCTTTCTGATTGAAAGCATCCTGTTTGCCGAGGCCGACGAGCAGCACGCGCGACGCGCCGATGCCCGACACTTCGTGCAGGAACAGCGTCTTGCCGCGCTTGCCGTCCATGTCGCCGGCCTTCACCATGCGCGAAATCAGCCCCTTGGTGGCCGTGTCGATGTCGAGCGCCGCGCCCGAAAGCGTCTGCGCCTCGAAGATGCCGAGCACGATGCAGTCGGACTTCCCGGTCAGGAACCCCTTGGCCTCGCCTTTGCTCCAATCACAGCCTTTTATGCTAAAGTCCATCGCGCTTGTCCTCGGATAAAATCTGGGCTAAGGATGAAAGCCGCAATTATCCGCTATTTTTCCCGTGGCGGCGCGAGCGCTCCACCACGCGTGCGCCGCCTCCCGCCCTCTTCTCATCAAGAATGATCTTCGAACGCTCCCTCCAGCGCGAGCTTGCGTATACGGCTGGCGCCGTGTTCATGGTGCTGCTCACGATCATGCTCACGACGATGATGATCCGCATCGTCGGCTACGCCGCGTCCGGTGAAATCGATCCGCGGGACGTGCTCGTGCTGATCGGCCTGACCGTGATCGGCTATCTCGCCGTGATGCTCGTCGTCACGCTGTTCGTGTCGATCCTGTTCGTGCTGACCCGGTGGTACCGGGACTCCGAAATGGTGGTGTGGCTCGCGTCGGGCGTGAGCCTCACGCGCCTCATCAAGCCGATCGGCGTGTTCGCCACGCCGATCGTCCTGCTGATCGCCTTCTTCGCGTTCGTCGGCTGGCCGTGGTCGAACCAGCAGAGCAAGATGATCAAGGCACGCTTCCAGCAGCGCGACGAGATCTCGCTGCTCGCGCCGGGCCAGTTCCGCGAGTCGGCCGCGAACCACCGCGTGTTCTTCATCGAGAAGATGACGCCCGACCAGAGCAAGGTGCAGAACGTGTTCGTCACGTCGACCGAGAACGGCAAGGTCAACGTGGTCGTGTCGCAGACGGGTCATACGGAGACGCGCGACGGCAGCCGTTTCGTCGTCCTGGAAGACGGCCGCCGCTACGACGGCACGCCCGGCCAGCCGAACTTCAAGATCATGGAGTTCGAGCGCTACGGCGTGAAGATCACCAGCACCCCGGTCACCAACGTGCCGACCACCAACAGCACGCCGACGCCCGACCTGCTGCGCAACCCGACGCGCGACAACCTCGCGGAATTCGCGTGGCGCGCGGGGCTGCCGCTGATCGCGATCAACCTGATGGTGCTCGGCATTCCGCTGTCGTACCAGAACCCGCGACGCAGCCGCACGATCAACCTCGTGATGGCCGTGCTGATCTACCTTACTTACTCGAACCTGCTGAACGTCGTGCAGGCGCAGATCGAGCAGGGCAAGATGTCGTTCGGCGTGGGCCTCGTCGGCCTGCACCTGGTCGTCGCGGCGATCGTCGCGTTCATCTTCTGGTTGCGCGTGCGCAATCGTCCGTTATTGACACGCGCGCTGTTCGGCCGCTCGGGAGCATGATCGATGCGGCTCTATGAAAAGTACTTCGCGCGACAGATCTACGTCACGTTCATCTTCATCCTGTTCGCGTTCTCGGGCCTGTTCTTCTTCTTCGACCTGATCAGCGAACTGAACTCGGTCGGGCACGGGAACTACAAGTTCGGCTACGCGGTGCTGCGCGTCGCGCTGCAGACGCCGTCGCGCTTCTACGAGATCATCCCGGTCGCCGCGCTGATCAGCGCGATCTACGTGTTCGCGCAGATGGCCGCGAACTCGGAATTCACGATCTTCCGCGTGTCGGGCCTCGCGACCAACCAGGCGCTGCGCTCGCTGCTGAAAATCGGCGTGCCGCTCGTGATCGTCACCTACCTGATCGGCGAATTCGTCGGCCCGTACGCCGACCAGCTGTCCGAACGCGTGCGGCTGCAGGCGCTCGGCGCATCGGTATCGTCGAACTTCCAGTCGGGCGTGTGGGTGAAGGACACGCTCGCGGCCCGCGAAAACGGCGAGCAGGTCACGCGCTTCGTCAACGTCGGCAGCCTGTCGCCCGACTCGACGATCAGCAACGTGCGCATCTACGAATTCGACTCGAAGTTCCAGCTGCAGAACGTCCGTATCGCGCAGACGGGCCGCTACGAGCCGCCCGGCCACTGGCTGCTGAAGGGCGTCACCGAGACGGAGCTCACGCCGATCAAGCCGGTCAGCGGCCAGCCGGCCGACGCGCTGAACCCCGTGTACCGGTCGCAGCAGGTGTCGCTGCCCGAATACCGGCTGCGCTCGGACCTGACGCCGCAGATCCTGTCGGTGCTGCTCGTGTCGCCGGAGCGCATGTCGCTCATCAACCTGTTCCGCTACATCCAGCACTTGCGCGAGAATCAGCAGGACACCCAGCGCTACGACATCGCGCTGTGGCGCAAGCTGCTGTATCCGTTCGCGGTGTTCGTGATGCTCGTGCTGTCGCTGCCGTTCGCGTACCTGCACACGCGCGCGGGTGTGGTCGGCGTGAAGGTGTTCGGCGGCATCATGCTCGGCATGAGCTTCCAGCTGCTCAACACGCTGTTCTCGCACATCGGCACGCTGAACACGTGGCCCGCGCCGCTCACCGCGGCGACCCCGGGCCTGATCTATCTCGCGCTCGGCCTGTTCGCGCTCAAGTGGGTCGACCGGCACTGAGTGCCGCATGACGACGGAGGCATCGACATGAGTTCGCACGGCATCGTCCTGTTCGGCCACGGCGCCCGCGATCCGCGCTGGGCCGAGCCGTTCGAGCGGCTCGCCGCGCGGCTGCGCGGCGCAGGCTCCGCTGCCCCGCGCGTGTCGCTCGCGTTCCTCGAGCTGATGACGCCGTCGCTCGCCGACGCCGTTGCCGCGCAAGTCGCCGCCGGCTGCACGCGCATCACCGTGGTGCCCGTGTTCTTCGGCCAGGGCGGCCATGTCCGCCGCGACCTGCCGCAGCTCGTCGATGCCTGCCGCACCGCGCATCCGGCGGTCGAGATCCGCTGCGCGACGGCCGTCGGCGAAGACGACGGCGTGCTCGACGCGATCGCACGCTACTGTCTCGGCCAGCTCGGCGACGACGCCTGAGCGAATCCGCCGCCCCAAACAAAAAAGCGCCGGCTTCGAGAGCCGGCGCTTTTTTTACGCCCGCGAACCGGCGGCAATCCGGCAGCAATCGCTACCTCGCTTGGCCGCGCCGCGCGCTCGACTCAAGCGGCACTGCGCAACGCGTCGCCGTCTTTTGCGAGCCGCACGCGCTCGGCGAATGCATCGCCGATCATCAGCAGGCTCGGTTCGGCGGGATCGAGCCACGCCTGCGCGTCGCCCGCCGCCATCTGCGCGAGCGTCAGCGTCAGCGAGCGCTCGCGCACGGTGCTGCACGCCTCGACGATCGCGACGGGTGTCGCCGGCGCCCGGCCGGCGTCGATCAGCTCCTGCGCGATGCCGGGCGCGCTGTCGCGGCCCATGTAGTAGACGATCGAATCGGCGCGCGCGGCTTCGCGAATCTCGTCGCTGCCCGGCGCGCGACTGTGCGTCGCGAACGCGACGCTGCGCGACACACCGCGCAACGTCAGCGATCGCTTCAGCGTCGCGGCGCCGGCCAGCGCCGCGGTGATGCCCGGCACGACCTCGTAGTCGATGCCGACCGCCTCGAGCGCACGCATTTCCTCTTCGGCGCGGCCGAACAGCATCGGATCGCCGCCCTTCAACCGCACGACGCACGCGTGTTCGCGCGCCGCATCGACGATCTGCTTGTTGATGAAATGCTGCGCGGTCGAGCGCTGCCCGCAGCGCTTGCCGACCGCGATCTTTCGCGCGTTCGGCGCGTAGTCGAGCATCGCCGGCTCGACGAGCGCGTCGTGCAGCACGACGTCGGCTTGCTCGAGCAGCCGCATGCCGCGCACCGTGATGAGGTCGGCCGCGCCCGGCCCTGCTCCGATCAGATACACCTTGCCCATGTTTGTCGCTTCGCTTCGTCCTTGCGGACGTTTGCGGGCGGCCCGCGCCGCCGTGCGGCGGCGCGGTTCGCCGCGCAGATTGACGATTACGCCGAGAACGCCCGGATCATGCCGGCGGCGACCGTGTGGTGCGTCGCCTCGTCGATCAGCACGAACGCGCCGGTGCCCGGGTGCGCATCGTACGTGTCGCAGACGATCGGCTTCTGCAGCGTCAGCGCGACGCGGCCGATGTCGTTCATCTTCAGGTCCTGACGGTCGGTCGCGTGCGACAGCGTATGCACGTCGAGCACCTGCTTGACCGAGCCGATCTTCGCGAACACCGTGCTCGTGGTCTGCTTCAGCAGGTACTTGCGCTGCGGCGACAGCGGCGCTTCGTCGAACCAGCACAGGTCGGCCTCGAGCTTCTTCGCCGGCTCGACCGGCTCGGCGGTCGTGACGAACATGTCGCCGCGCGACACGTCGACATCCTCCTCGAGGCGGATCGTCACCGTCTGGCCCGCGAACGCGTGCGCGACCGACTCGGTGCCGCCCGGCACCGGCGCGACGATCTCGGCGATCGTTGCCGTGCGGTTCGACGGCAGCACGACGATCTCGTCGCCCACCTTCACTTCGCCCGACTCGATCCGGCCCATGTAGCCGCGGAAGTCGTCGGCCGAGCTGCCGTCCTGGCGCGCGACCCACTGCACCGGGAAGCGCAGCGCGTCATGCGCCTGCGTCTCGACCGGCAGCGACTCGAGCACGTCGAGGAGCGGCTCGCCCGCGTACCACGGCATGCGCTCGCTCGCGCCGACGATGTTGTCGCCCTTCAGCGCCGACACCGGCACGAAGCGCACGTCGGTCAGGCCGAGCTGCTTCGCGAGCGCGACGTACGCATCGCGGATCTCGTTGAAGCGCGCCTCGCTGTGGTCGACGAGGTCCATCTTGTTGATCGCGACGATCACGTGCTGCAGCCCCAGCAGCTTGACGATCGCGCTGTGGCGCTTGGTCTGCGGCAACAGTTCCGCGACGCCGTTCTCGATCGTCACGCGCGTCGCGTCGATCAGGATGATCGCCGCGTGCGCGGTCGACGCGCCGGTCACCATGTTGCGCGTGTACTGCTCGTGGCCCGGCGTGTCGGCGATGATGAACTTGCGCTTCGCGGTCGCGAAATAGCGGTACGCGACGTCGATCGTGATGCCCTGCTCGCGCTCGGCTTCCAGCCCGTCGGTCAGCAGCGCGAGGTCGAGCTCGTCGCCGACGGTGCGCTTGTTCTTCGCACGCGACAGCGCGGACAGCTGGTCGGACAGCACGGCCTTGCTGTCGTACAGCAGGCGGCCGATCAGCGTGCTCTTGCCGTCGTCGACGCTGCCTGCGGTGATGAAGCGCAGCACGCCGAGGTCTTCGGTGTTCTCGATGATGCTCATGATGTGAATGTCCTCGTGTGCTTCAGAAATAACCTTGCTTCTTGCGCTGTTCCATCGCGGCTTCGGAGGCCTGGTCGTCCATCCGGGTCGCGCCGCGCTCGGTGATCTCGGTCACCGCCGTCTCGGCGATGATCTTCTCGACGTCGTCCGCATCGCTCTCGACCGGGCACGTGCAGCTGATGTCGCCGACCGTGCGGAAGCGCACCTGCGCGAACTCGCTCGACTCGCCTTCACGCATCGGCGTGAGCGGCGTGACGGGCACGAGCAGCCCGTTGCGGCGCACGATCTCGCGCTGGTGCGCGTAGTAGATCGACGGCAGTTCGAGGTTCTCGCGCGCGATGTACTGCCACACGTCGAGCTCGGTCCAGTTCGAGATCGGGAACACGCGCAGGTGCTCGCCCTTGTGCAGGCGGGCGTTGTACAGGCTCCACAGTTCCGGGCGCTGAGCCTTCGGATCCCACTGGCCGAATTCGTCGCGGAACGAGAAGATGCGTTCCTTCGCACGCGCCTTCTCTTCGTCGCGGCGCGCGCCGCCGATCAGCGCGGTGTAGCCGTGCGCCTCGATCGTCTCGAGCAGCGTGACGGCCTGCGCGGCGTTGCGCGAATCGGTCTCGCGGCGCAGCACGACCGTGCCGCGCTTGATCGAATCCTCGACGTGCCCGACGACCAGCTCGGCGCCCAGTTCCTGCGCGCGGCGGTCGCGGAAGTCGATCACTTCCTCGTAGTTGTGGCCCGTGTCGATGTGCACGAGCGGGAACGGCAGCGTCGTCTTGCGGTTCGCGCCGAGGCCGAACGCTTTCAGGGCCAGATGCAGCACGACGACCGAATCCTTGCCGCCCGAGAACAGCAGCGCCGGCTTGCTGCACTCGGCAACCAGCTCGCGCAGGATGTGGATCGACTCGGCTTCGAGCCAGTCGAGGTGGCCCATGCGGCTGTCCGCGCCGGAGGCCGGGGCAAAGGCGGATTGCTCGAGCGTCGTGCTCATGATTTCAGTCCTTCTCTTCTGGGTTCGTGCCGCCCGCTGTCGCGGGCGGCGCAATAGTCAGTTTCTTGTAGGCGTTCAGTGCGCGGCGCCAGCATCGGCCGCCGCGGGAATCGGCGTGATCGAGATGTGCAGGCCGCATTCCTTCGTATCGCGCGATTCCCACCACCAGCGGCCCGCCCGGCTGTCCTCGCCGGGACGGATCGCCCGCGTGCACGGCTCGCAGCCGATGCTCGGGTAGCCGCGAGCATGCAGCGGGTTGACCGGCACGTCAAACGCGTCGAGGTACGCCCATACGTCGGCTTCCGTCCAGTCGGCCAGCGGGTTGTACTTCGCGATCCCGCGCGCTTCGTCCTGTTCTTCCTCGTGCAGCTCGGCCCGCGTGACCGACTGCTCGCGGCGCTGGCCGGTGACCCACGCGCCGACGTCGGCCAGCGCGCGGTTCAGCGGCTCGACCTTGCGGATGTGGCAGCACGACTTGCGCAGCTCGACGCTCTCGTAGAACGCGTTCAGGCCGTGCTCCGCGACATATTGGTCGACCGCGTCCTGCCGCGGGTGGAACTGCTCGATCTCGTAGCCGTAGCGCTCGCGCACGCGGTCGATCATGCCGAGCGTTTCCGCGTGCAGGCGGCCCGTATTCAGCGAGAAGATGCCGATCGACACGCCCTTCGACAGGATCGCGTGCGTGAGCAGCATGTCTTCCGCCGCAAGGCTGCTCGCGAACTTCACCTTGTCGTGACGGGCGCCGATCCGCGCGAGCAGCGCGTCGAGGCGCTCGACCTTCGCGGCGAGTTCCGGCGTCAGCGCGGTGGCGGTGCTCATGCGCTCACCTTCGCGTCGGGCGTCGCTACGTCGGCCGCGCGGCGGCGGAACAGCGGCGCCGGCTCGTCGAACGCGCCCTGGTAACGCTGCGTGAATTCCGCGAACGCGTTCAGCGCGTCGTGGATGTCCTTGTCGGCGCGCACCGCGAATGCGTCGAAGCCGCAACGCGACAGGTACAGCAGCTGGTCGCGCAGCACGTCGCCAATCGCGCGCAGCTCGCCCGTCCAGCCGTGACGCTCGCGCAACAGGCGCGCGATGCTGTAACCGCGGCCGTCCGCGAAGCGCGGAAAATCGACGGCGATCAGCGAAATCGCGCCGAAATCGGCCGCGAGATCGGCCGGCTCGCTGTCCGGCGCGAGCCACACGCCGAGTTCGTCCTTCGTCTTCGCGGCGACGAGCGCCGCGCGCTCGGCCTGCCACAACGCGAACGGCACCAGCACCTTGCCGGCCGGCAATGCGTCGACCGCGGGCAGCGCACCGTCTTCCGCCGCGCGCACGACCTGCCATGCGTCGTCGATCACTGCGCGGTTCTTGATAATCGAAGCCATCTGCAAATTCCTTGTAGCCGGTGGGTTACGCGTTCACTGCCTGGCGCGCCGCATACACGCGCTCCTTGAACGGCGCGAGGCCGATGCGGTCGTACGTGTCGACGAAGCGCTCGCCGTCGATGCGCGCCTCGACAAACGTGTCGATCAGCTTCGCGATGACGCCCGGCACTTCTTCCGCCGAGAACGACGGCCCGATCACGCGGCCGAGGCGCGCGCCGTTCCGGCCCGTGCCCTGCTCGCCGCCGAGCGACACCTGGTACCACTCGGCGCCGTCCTTGTCGACGCCGAGGATACCGATGTTGCCGACGTGGTGGTGGCCGCACGAGTTCATGCAACCGGAAATGTTCAGCGACAGGTCGCCGAGGTCGTGCACATAGTCGAGATCGTCGAAACGCTGCTGGATCGCCAGCGCGATCGGGATCGACTTCGCGTTCGCGAGCGAGCAGAAATCGCCGCCCGGGCACGCGATGACGTCGGTCAGGAGGCCGATGTTCGGCGTCGCGAAACCGGCCGCCTTCGCCTTTTCCCACAACGCGAACAGGTCGCGCTTCTTCACGTTCGCGAGAATCAGGTTCTGCTCGTGCGACACGCGCAGCTCGCCGAACGAGTAGGCGTCGGCCCAGTCGGCCACCAGTTCCATCTGCGCGTCGGTCGCGTCTCCCGGCGCCACGCGGTGATCCTTCAGCGACAGCGTGACGGCCGCATAACCGGCCACCTTGTGCGGCGCGACGTTACGCTCGACCCAGCGCGCGAACGCCTTGTTCTCGAGCAGGTGCTGCTCGAACGATGCGTCGGTGTCGGCCAGCTTCTCGTAGACGGGCGGCGCGAAATACTGCGACACGCGGTCGAGCTCGGCCTGCGTGAGCGTCGACGGGCCGTCCTTCAGGTGCTGCCACTCTTCCTCGACCTGTTGCGCGAACTTCGCGGGCGACAGCGCCTTCACGAGGATCTTGATGCGCGCCTTGTACAGGTTGTCGCGCCGGCCGTAACGGTTGTATACGCGCAGCAAGGCTTCGCAGTAGGTCAGCAGGTGCTGCCACGGCAGATCTTCCTTGATCACCGCGCCGATGATCGGCGTACGGCCGAGACCGCCGCCCGCGAGGATGCTCGCGACCACCTCGCCCTGCGCGTTCTTCTTCAGGTACACGCCGAGGTCGTGGATCTGCACGGCCGCGCGGTCGTCCTTCGAGCCCGACACCGCGATCTTGAACTTGCGCGGCAGCCATGCGAATTCGGGATGGAACGTCGACCACTGGCGCAGGATCTCGGCCCACGGGCGCGGATCGATCTCCTCGTCCTGCGCGACGCCGGCGAACTGGTCGGCCGTGATGTTGCGGATGCAGTTGCCCGACGTCTGGATGCCGTGCATCTGCACCGACGCGAGCTTCGCGAGGATCTCGGGCGTGTCTTCCAGCTCGATCCAGTTGAACTGGATGTTCGAGCGGGTCGAGAAGTGACCGTAGCCGCGGTCGTGTTCGCGGGCGATGCGCGCCAGCATCCGGAGCTGGTCGCTGCGCAGGTTGCCGTACGGAATCGCGATGCGGTGCATGTACGCGTGACGCTGCATGTACAGGCCGTTCTGCAGGCGCAGCGGACGGAATTCTTCCTCGCTCAACTCGCCCGACAGCCGGCGGCGCACCTGATCGCGGTACTGCGCGACACGCTCGTCGACGATCGTCTGGTCGTATTGGTCGTACTGATACATTCGGGGACCCCAGGGTTTTCGTGGTGACCGCGCGACGTCCTAGCCACGTCGCGCCCGAATCTCCGTTCCGCCGTCATCGCCCCCATCCGCTACCGGGTGGATTGCTAATGACGAAAACAGATATCCATATTTGAAAAACTCGGGTGAATCGTAATAAACTCGCCTTATATTTCAAACGACTAAAAAATTCTGTTGATATGCGGAAGGGTTATAAATGAACCTGCACCAATTTCGCTTCGTGCGCGAGGCCGTCCGGCAGAATTTCAACCTCACCGAGGCCGCGAAGGCGCTCTACACGTCCCAACCGGGGGTATCCAAGGCGATCATCGAGCTCGAGGACGAGCTCGGCGTGGAGATCTTCACGCGGCACGGCAAGCGCGTGCGCTCGCTCACCGAGCCGGGCAGGATCATCCTCGCGTCGGTCGAGCGGATCCTCCAGGAGGTTGAAAGCCTTAAAAGGGTCGGGAAGGATTATGCCGCACAGGACCAGGGCAACCTGACCATCGCCGCGACCCACACGCAGGCCCGCTACTCGCTGCCGGCCGCGATCGCCGAATTCAAGAAACGCTTCCCGAAGGTGCACCTGTCGATCCTGCAAGGCAGCCCGACGCAGGTGGCCGAGATGGTGATCCACGACCAGGCCGATCTCGCGATCGCGACCGAGGCGATCTCCGACTACAAGGAGCTCGTGTCGCTGCCCTGCTTCCAGTGGCACCATGCGGCCGTCGTGCCGGCCGACCATCCGCTGCTCGAACGCAAGCCGCCGACGCTCGACGATCTCGCGCAGTACCCGCTGATCACCTATGACGACGCGTTCGCGGGCCGCAAGAAGATCAATCACGCGTTCGCGTTGCGCGGGCTGTCGCCGGACATCGTGCTGGAGGCGATCGACGCCGACGTGATCAAGACCTACGTCGAACTCGGCCTCGGCGTCGGCATCATGGCCGACATCGCGTTCAACCCGGAGCGCGACCGCAACCTGCGGCTGATTCCGGTTGGCCACCTGTTCGGCAGCAACGTGACGCGTGTCGCGCTCAAGCAGGGCGCCTACCTGCGCAGCTATGTGTATACGCTCGTCGAACTGCTGTCGCCGACCCTGAACCGCAAGCTGATCGAGCAGGCACTCAAGGGCGAATCCGAATCGTACGAGCTTTGACCGGCGTGTATAAACAGCGGGGCGCATATCGCGCCCCTTTTTGCTGCCCGACGGAGATTCCCGCATGACGCTTCCCGCCCTGTTGCGCCGCGCCGCCGGCGCCGCCCTCGTCCTGGCCTGCGCGGCCGCGCATGCCGACCTGAAGGTCGGCGTCGACCTGTCGTCGACCGGCCCGGCCGCCGCGATCGGCATCACCAGCAAGAACGCGATCCTGATGTGGCCGAAGACGATCGCCGGCCAGCCGGTGCAGGTGACGGTGCTCGACGACGCATCCGATCCGGGCGCCGCGGTGCGCAACATCCGCAAGCTGGTCGACGAGGATCACGTCGACGTCGTGGTCGGGCCGAACATCACGCCGGCCGCGCTCGCGGCGCTCGACGCGGTCGCGGCCGCGCAGACGCCGATGATCACGCTGGTCGGCTCCGGCGCGATCGTCGAGCCGCAGGAAGGCGCGCGCACTTGGGCGTTCAAGATGGCCCAAGGCGACCGGGCGATGGCCGACGTGATGACGCGCTACATGGCGAACCATGGCGTGAAGACGGTCGGCTTCATCGGCTTCGCGGACAGCTACGGCGACAGCTGGCTGAACGAGTTCACGCGCTTCGCCGATCTCCGCAAGATCCGCGTCGTCGCGACCGAGCGCTTCAACCGCACCGACGCGAGCGTCACCGGCCAGGCGCTGAAGCTGATCGCGGCGAAACCCGACGCGATCCTGATCGCGGGCTCGGGCACGCCGGCCGTGCTGCCGCAGCGCACGCTGATCGAGCGCGGCTACAAGGGCCCGATTTACCAGACGCACGGGATCGCGACGCCGGAATTCATCAAGCTCGGCGGCAAGGACGTCGACGGCACGCTGTTCCCGACCCAGCCGGTGGTCGTCGCGCGCACGCTGCCGGCCGACCATCCGGCCCGCAAGGCCGCGCTCGCGTTCGTCGACGCGTACGAGGCGAAGTACGGCGCCGGCACGGTCACGCAGTTCGCGGGCGACGCGGCGGGCGTCTACCCGCGCCTCACCGACGCGGTCGGCCGCGCGCTGAAGGCGGCGCAACCCGGCACGCCCGCGTTCCGCGCCGCGCTGCGGCACGAGCTCGAACGCGCGCACGAGCTCGTCGTGCCGAACGGCGTCGTCAACACGAGCGACAAGGATCACGTGGGGCTCGATCAGCGCGCGAGCGTGATGGGGATCGTGAAGCAAGGCCGGTTCGTCTACCTGAGCCAGTGACTGGCGCCCGGATGCCGGGGTGGCTTGCCCAGCATCCGGATTTCCGCCATAATCCGCGTTTCGCCGCGCACTCGCCTGCGCGGCCACGAACAAGCCCAGGTGGTGAAATTGGTAGACGCAGGGGACTCAAAATCCCCCGCCGCAAGGCGTGCCGGTTCGATTCCGGCCCTGGGCACCAGTCTTTCGCAGCGTCATGCGCTGCGCACTCGAAACCCGCGCAAGCTCGCCGCTTCGCGGGTTTTTTGTTTTTGTCCGCATGCGATGCGCGCCGCAACGCGCCCCCGCCCCCGGCAGTCCAAGCATCAGGGAACGCGGCACGGAGGCAAGCCATGTCCAAGCGTGTGATTTCACGCCCGACCCGCGTCGGCGTGCTCGTCGCCCTGCTGTCGATCATGCTGGGCGGATGCAACCTGCTTCGCGAACCGCCGGTGCCCGACTGGCCGGGGCCGCATGCGCCCTACCCGTTCCCGGACGATATTCCGCATCGCACCGAATGAACCGATGGCGTCCTGCCGCCCGACGTGCTCAGGCCATCAATTCGCGGACGAAATCGAGAAACACCCGCACTTTCGCGGCGACCAGGTTCGACGCATGGTGATACGCATAAAGCGGGAACGTCTCGTCCGCCCATTCCGGCAGCAACTGGACCAATCGCCCTTCGGCAAGGACGTCGCGCGCATAGAGTTCGAGCAGTTGCGCGATGCCGACGCCGCCCAGGCACGCGCCGAGCAGCCCGCCGGTATCGTTCACCGTCAGCCGGCCGGCGGCGTCGACCGGCACGACTTCCTTGCCTCGATGAAATTCCCATTCGTACGGTCGCCCCGTCACCGGATCGCGGATCAGCACGCACTGGTGACCGTCCGCGAGATCGCGAGGGTGCCGCGGTTCGCCATGCCGCGCGACGTATGCGGCCGACGCGCAGGTCAACACGCGCGTCTCGAGCAGCAGTCGCGCACGATATGACGACGGCTCCGGGATGCCGAAGCGCACTGCCACATCGAAGCCGTCGGCGACGAGGTCGCCCATTCGGTCCCGCGCGCTGATCTCGACCTCGAGGTCGGGAAAGCGGTCGAGGAATGCCGCCATCCGCGGCGCGAGCACGTAGTGGCCGAACGTGCCGTCCACGTTCACGCGCAGCCGCCCCTTCACGCGCGCCTTCGACTGGCCGGCGTCGAGCGCCGCCTCCTCGATGCCGGCCAGCAGCGGCGCGACCGCCTCGTAAAAGCGTCGCCCTTCGTCGGTCAACGTGATCGCGCGTGCCGTCCGGTTGAAGATCCGGATGCCGACCCGTTCTTCCAGCCGGGCGACCGCACGACTCACCGCCGGTTGCGTCAGCCCCATCGCCTCGCCCGCCCGCGCGAAGGTGCCGGCCTCGATCACCGCGGAGAGCACGCCGATACCGCTGAGCAGCCTGCTGTCGAATCTCATCAGACATACTTTTAGTCATTTATTGACTGATCATTATTCATTATTTTTATTGATCGAGGAAGCCTACAGTCAATCCTGTCGCCGGATCGAACGGCATTCCACCCTCATCAGGAGCAGGACATGAGCACATCGGAACAGGTCGCCCTCGTCACGGGTTCGTCGCGTGGCATCGGTGCTGAAATCGCCCGCGCACTCGCGCGAGACGGCTTCCGGGTCGTCGTCAACTATGCCGGCAGCGCCGGGCCGGCCCGCGAAGTGGTCGACGCGATCGTCGCCGACGGTGGCCAGGCCATCGCGGTGCAGGCGAACGTCGCCGACCCGGCGGCCGTGGCCGCACTGTTCGACGCCGCCCGCGAGGTATTCGGCGGCCTCGACGTGGTGGTCAATTCCGCGGGCGTGATGAAGCTGGCGGCGATCGCCGACTGCGACGACGCGCTCTTCGACGAAACGATGGCCATCAACGTGAAAGGCACGTTCAACGTATGCCGCGAAGCGGCAAGACGCGTGCGCGACGGTGGCTCCATCATCAACCTGTCGACCAGCGTGATCGGCATGCGCATGCCGACTTACGGCGTGTACGTCGCCAGCAAGGCGGCGGTCGAAAGCCTCACGCAGGTGCTCGCGCAGGAAATGCGCGGGCGCGGCATCCGTGTGAATGCCGTCGCGCCGGGGCCGGTGGCGACCGAACTGTTCCTGCAGGGCAAGAGCCCCGAACTGGTCGATCGGCTCGCGAAGCTGAACCCGCTCGAGCGGCTCGGCCAGCCTGACGACATCGCGCGCGTCGTCGCGTTCCTCGCCGGCCCGGAGGGCGCGTGGATCAACGGCCAGATCCTGCGCGCCAACGGCGGCATGTGCTGACGAACCGCTCGGAGCCGCCTCATCTTTCCGCCAGGAGATCGACCATGAAGCAAGTTGTCCTCGTCACCGGTGCGTCCAGCGGCTTCGGCCTGCTCAGCGCGTCAATCGCGCTCGCAGAACCGCAGGATCGCGTCCGCGACGGCCGCCGGCGCCTCGCGCTGCGGAAAGTGTCCGACCGAGTCCAGGATCTGCCGCTCGTAGCGGCCGGCGAAGAACCGTTCGCGCCCGGCTGAGCTGTCCGGATGGTTGCAGGTGTCCGCGCCGCCGTGCAACACGAGGGCCGGCAGCGACAGCACGGGCGCCGGGTTCAGCCGCGCATCGTCGTCGGCATAAGCCGGCGTGCCCGGCGCGAAGCCCCAGCGATGCCGGTACGAATGCAGCACGACGTCGATCCAGTCGGGACCGTCGAACGCGGCCGCCGCCGCCTCGAAATCGCCGTCGCGATACCAGCCGGCCGGCGACCACGTGTCCCACATCAGGCGGGCAAACGCGCGGCGATCGTCGCGCAGCGCCTGCTCGCCGCGCGGCGTCGCCATGAACCAGTGATACCAGTAGTTGCGCGCCTGCTGCAGCGACAGCGGCTGGCGTGGATCGTTGGTGCCGTACCCGACCGACAGCATCACCAGATGCGACGCGGCGCCGTCGCGCAGCCCGCACGCGTTCGCGACCGCGCGTGCGCCCCAGTCGTGCCCGACCAGCACGGGCCGCGCGACGCCGAGGGCATCGACGAATTCGAGCAGGTCGCGCCCGAGCGCCGCGAGCTGGCCGCTGCGCGGCACGGATGCGTCGCGAAAGCGCGTCGGCGCGAAGCCGCGCAGCGCGGGTGCCAGCACGCGGTAGCCGCGCACGGCAAGCGTCTCGGCCACCGCGGCCCAGCCGACGGGACTGTCCGGCCAGCCGTGCAGCAGCACGGCCACGCGCTCGCCGCGCGGGTTCCATTCGAGATAGGCAATATCGAGCGACGCGGTCGTCGCATGCGCATAGGTCGTCATCGTGTACTCCGTTGGGCCTGCCTGAGCGCACGATGGTAGGCCGGCATTTCATCACGATTCACGGAGTATCATGATTCATTCATTGAATTTTACGTTGAATCGACCGATGGAACCGCTGACCGATCCTGCATCGACCGCGCTCGACATCACGCTGCTGCGTACCTTCCTCGAAGTCGTCGACAGCCGCGGGTTCGCACCGGCCGCCGACCGCCTCGCGCTCACTCCGTCGGCCGTCAGCGGCCACATCAAGCGGCTCGAACAGGCGGCCGGCACCGTGCTGCTGGCGCGCACGACGCGGCGCGTCGCGCTCACGCCGGCCGGCGACACGCTGTACGCCTACGCGCGCAACATCGTCGACATGGAGCGCGAAGTGCGCGCCCGGCTGCGCGGCGCGCCGGCGCACGGGCCGCTGCGCATCGGCGCGTCGGAGGACTTTGCCGGGGCGTGGCTGCCGCAGGTGCTGCGCGCGTTCCGCGACCGCTACCCGCGCACGTCGATCGAGCTGAAGGTCGGGATCACCGCGTCGCTGCTGCGCGAACAGACGCTCGGCCGGCTCGACGTCGTATTCGGCAAGCAGTGCCGGCAGGTCGATACACCGGGCGAACTGCTGTGGGAAGAACCGCTCGTGTGGGCCTACGCGTCGGATCGCGCGCTCGACGCGGACGGCGAAGTGCCGCTCGCGCTGTTTCCGCAGCCGTGCGTCTATCGGGAAGCGGCCGTCGCGGCGCTCGCCGCCGCGCTGCGGCCGTTCCGCGTACGGTTCGAGAGCAGCAGCATGGCCGGCTGCGTGTCGGCCGCGCTCGCCGGCTTCGCGGTCACCGCGCTTGCACGTAGCCAGCTGCGCGACGGCCTGCGCGAATGCGGGCCGCGGGACGGGCTGCCCGCGCTGCCGGCCGCGCGCTTCTATGCGTTTGCCGCGAAGCCCGACGGCCCAGGCGCGGCATTGATCGACGCGGTGCGGGATGCCGGGCGCGACAGGCGATTCACGGCACCGGACGGCTGAAACATGCGCGACGGCGGCCGCGCCACCCGGCTGCCGTCAGTCGCCTTCCGTGCCCGGCCCCACCGCCGTCCCCGTCAGCGCATCCGTCATCAACTCGCCGAACCACTCGACGAACGCATTGAGCCGGCGCGACCGATGCCGGCGATGCGGATACACGGCCGACACGTCCATCGGCGCGGCGCGGTGGCCGGGCATCACGTCGACGAGCGCGCCGTTTTCCAGCAGATGCTCGACGTCGAACCGCGGAATCTGGATCAGCCCCATGCCGGCAATGCAGCCGGCGATGTAGGTTTCCGCATTGTTGACGATCACGCGGCTCGGCAGCGTCAGCATGTGCGTCTGCCCGTCGACGCAGTACTCCCATCCGAGCTCGCGCCCCGTCGTCGGCGACGCATAACCGATCGCCCAGTGCCCGTGCGCGAGCGCATCCGGATGCTCGGGCACGCCGCATTCGCGCAGGTAGTCGGGACTCGCGCAGTTGATCAGCGTGAACTGCCCGAGCGGCCGCACGACGAGGCTGCTGTCCGCGAGCCGCCCGACGCGGATCGCGCAGTCGACGCCCTCCTGCACGAGGTCGATCGAGCGGTCGGTCGAGCCGAGCGACAGTTGCAGCTTCGGGTAGCGGCGGAACAGCGACGGCAGCGCGGGCGCCACGACGCGGCGCGCGATCCGGCTCGGCACGTCGACGTTCAGCCGTCCGACGACGTCGCGGTCGCGGCGGCGGAACAGGCGGTCGAGTTCGTCGGCCTCCGCGAGCAGGCGCCGGCCGCGCTCGAGCAGCAGCGCGCCGTCGGCGGTGAGCTGCACCTGGCGCGTCGTGCGATGCAGGAGGCGCGTGCCGAGCCCCGTCTCGAGCTGCTGGACGGCCGCCGACACGGTTGCGCGCGGCACGTCGAGCGCGTGCGCGGCCTTGATGAAGCTGCCCATTTCGGCAACCTGCAGGAAGATTCTGACCTGATCCAGCTTGTCCATCGGCGGGGGAACGTAGGTTCGGACGGCGGTCGCCGCCAGCCGCCGCCCATCGCGGCACGGTCCGGCGGCACAACGAAAACGGGCGCGCGGCCTCGCGGCTGCACGCCCGTTCATTGTCCACGCAAACGCGCCATTGCGGTGCGCCGCGCGGCGCGTGAGCGGCCCGGTTACTTCGTCGTGTACCCGCCGTTGATCAGGATCGTCTGGCCCGTGATCCACCAGCCGTCGGTGACGAGATGGCGGATGAACGGCACGACGTCCTCGATGTCGGTCAGGCCGGTCTTGCTGAACGGCGACAGCGCGGCCGCCGTCTTGTGATACGCGACCGCGTCGGCGCCCTCGGCCGGATAGAAGAACGGCGTATCCATCGGGCCCGGCCCGACGGCCGTCACCGAGATCCCGCGGGCGCCGTATTCCTTCGACGCCGCGCGCGTGAAGTGCTCGACCGGCGCCTTCGACCCTTCGTACGCCGCATAGAACGGCGTGAACGCGCCGAGCAGCGACGTCACGAGCGTGACGAGCTTGCCGTGATCCTCGAGATGCCGCCCGGCTTCCTTGATGAAGAAGAACGCGGACTTGCTGTTGACCGCGAACATCTCGTCGTACTCGGCCTCGCTGATCTCGGTGAACGGCTTCTTCAGCACCTTGCCGACCGTGTTGATCGCGATGTCGATCTTGCCGAAGCGCTGCTTCGCGTCGTCGAACAGCTTCTCGACCGCGGCGGCCGTCGTCAGGTCGCCCTGGAACGTCGCGGCTTCCGCGCCGGCCGCGCGCACGGCGGCGGCCGTTTCCTCGGCCTGGGCCTGCGACGCCGCGCTGTTGTAGTGAATCGCCACCGCCTTCGCGCCGTGGCCGGCCAGATCCCGGGCGATCAGGCCGCCGAGATTCTTCGCGCCGCCTGCGATCAGGACGACCTTGTCTGCGAGCGTATGAGTTGCCACGGTTGACTCCTTTTTCGTTGAGCGAAGCTAGGAGTGTAGGCACGCGCCACGCGCGGGTCAGCCGGTCGCGGCTGGATGGATTATCCAGAAAACCGATCCAATCCGGACGCAAATCCGTGGTCTGCCGTACCGACGGCGGCACCGGATCATGCTTGCGAAGGCCGGCGCTTCAGCGCGCGTAAAGCGCCGCGTCGATCTTGCCGAGCAGCCACTGCATGCCGGCCAGATGCTGCTGGTCGTGGCTGCACAGGTAGTGGACGAGCCCGCGCACGGTCAACGGACCGTAGCCTTCGAACTCGCCGGTGCGCTCGAACTGCTCGGGCGTGAGGCGCGACAGCAGCTCCAACGTTTCGCGTCGCGCGTCGCGGATCGCCGCGAGCACGTCCGACGCGTACGCATCGGTGTAGCGGCGCTCGATCGCGAGCGCGTCGCCGTCGAGCGACACGAGCAGCGGCCGGTCTTCGTCGAGCATCCGCCGCAACCGCACCTGATAGCCGTCGATCTCGATGTCGCGCACGTGGCAGAGCTGCCCGAGCGGCGAGAAATGCTCGCTCGGAATCCCGGCCCAGTCGTCGGGTGTCCAGCGCGCATAGCCGTCGGGCACGGCCGCGAAATGCGCTTCGAGTTGACGGGGGAAATCGGCGAGTGCATCGAGCGTCGTCGGATTCATGCGGAAAACTCCCTGTCGGATAAGGGCGACGACAACCCTGGCACGGGCCTGCCGCCGCCGTTGCGTCACTTCACGCTGAAGCCGTACGCGCCCTGCGTGCGGTGCCCGTCGGTCGCGACGGCCACCCATTTCACCGTATAGGCACCGGCGCCGACTGCCGCGAGCGGCACCGTCATCCGCTTGCGGTTCGACGCGTCGATGCGCGCACGGCCGTCCGACACCGTCTTGCCGCCGCCGTCGACGACGACGATCGAGCTGAATGCCGGCTCCAGCGGCTCGGTGAAGTCGATCGTGACGGCAGCCGGCGCGGTGGCCACCGCCGCGCCCGCCGCCGGATCGCTCTTCGCGAGATGCGCGTGCGCGAAAGCAGCCGACGAGACGGTGGCGGCAACGATGACGGCGGCCGCCTGGCGACCGA
This sequence comes from Burkholderia sp. YHN3-13, assembly GCF_055810675.1. NCBI lineage: Bacteria > Pseudomonadati > Pseudomonadota > Betaproteobacteria > Burkholderiales > Burkholderiaceae > Burkholderia > Burkholderia sp. YHN3-13. Next base: position 113,886 of record NZ_JBVVNQ010000019.1, read on the forward strand.
ACGGGAATGAATCGAAACGCATGGACTTTCCGTGAAGCATGAACGGGTGCCGCACCCCGCGCGGCGTTCCGGCAGCTTACCAGCGCAGGCGCGCTCATGCCGGTCATCCGCCGCCGCTTGATAGAATGCGCGCGCTATGGATCTCGAAAGCATTCTCTACACCCAGGGCTTCGGCTCGCGCCGCCAGTGCCGCGGCCTGATCGAAGCGGGCCGCGTCGCCGTCGCGGGCATGGCCGCGACCGATCCGGACGCCACCTTCGATACCGACGGCCTCGTATTCGAGGTCGACGATACGGCGTGGCCGTTCCACGAACGCGCGTATCTCGCGCTCAACAAGCCGGCCGGCTACGAATGCTCGCGCGATCCGCAGCACCACGCGAGCGTGTTCAGCCTGCTGCCCGCGCCGCTCGTCGCGCGCGGCGTGCAGTGCGTCGGCCGCCTCGACCAGGACACGACCGGCCTGCTGCTGCTGTCCGACGACGGCCAGTTCGTGCATGCGTACACGTCGCCGAAGCGCAAGGTGCCGAAGACCTACGTCGCGACCGTGCGCCACCCGCTCGACGACGCGCAGTTGAACGCGCTGCGCGGCGGCGTGCAGCTGCACGGCGAGCCGAAGCCGATCGCGGCCGTCGCCGCCGACGCGCGCGACACGCACGCGCTCGCGCTGACCGTCCTCGAAGGCAAATACCACCAGGTCAAGCGCATGGTGGCGGCGGCGAGCAATCGCGTCGAATTGCTGCACCGCGAAAGCATCGGCGGCTTCACGCTGCCGGACGATCTCGCGCCGGGCGCGTGGCGGTGGCTCGACGACGCCGACCTTGCAGCGCTGCGCAATCCCGTCAAAACCCTGTAAGGGAAAATCCGCACGACCGTTCGGTGCCCGGCCGCGTCTGGGCCGCAGGTTCCCCCGCTATACTGAAATCACAAGCTGCACGAGCAGCGATGCAGGGGAGACATCATGAACCTCAACCATTCTTTCGAACTGTCGTCGGTGATGATCGCGTTCGCGGTCATCGGTGTCATCGTGATCGGCGGCCTGCTGGCCATGATGCACATGAAGCACAAATATCATCCGAACCTGATTGGCGCGCTGATCGGGGCGCTGCTGTGCTTCCTGCTGATCGAGGCGTTACCGGCGCTGACCTGAGGCGCTGCCCGGCGCGAGCGTTTGAAGGAAATCGTCTACGGTCGGATAGCGCAACGTCACGCACAATTCGGCCTTGAGCCGTGCGTTGGACAGGCGTCGCGACTCCCGCATGAACGACAGCAGCGTCGGTTCGAGCTGGCGTTCGGCGTCCGCGCGGCTGACGCGCGGCGGCCTCGGCAGGCCGAGCACCCGCGCGACCCGGTCGAAATACTCCCCCATCCGCAGTTCGCTGTCGTCCGACGCGTGCACGGCGCGCGCCGGCCTGCCGCGCTCGGCCGCGCGGCGCAGGATCGCCGCGAGATCATCCGCGTGGATGTGGTTCGTGTAGACGTCGTCGGCCGGCTCGAGCGCCGGCGTGCCGCGCTCGAGCCGCGCGACCGGCAGGCGGTTCGCCGCGTAGATGCCGGGAATGCGCACGATGCGCGCGGACAGCACGCCGCGCACCGTCGCCGCACGCAGTTGCCGCTCGGCCGACACGCGTCGGAACGCGCGCGGATTCGCGGGGCGCAACGGCTGCGTTTCGTCGATGCGCGCGCCGCCGCAGTCGCCGTATACGCCCGTCGTGCTCGCGTAGACGAGCCTCGGCGCGCGAAGGCCGTCGGGTACAATACGCGCTCCCCGAACGGGTGCGCCGGCCTGCCGTGCAGCGGTGCGCAGCGTTCGGAGCCGGCCGACCGCCGGTGCCGGCGGGGTCGCTGGCCGACGCGCGGGCATGGACGTTGCGGCGATCAGCGCACGCGTGCGCCGGTCGTCACGGCCGTCGGCCTGCGGCGGTGCGAGATGCAGGATCGTGCGAGCGAGACCCGCGAGGCGGCCGAGCGTCGCCCGGCGATCGAGGTCGCCGACGATCGGCGTCGCGCCCGCGGCCCGCAGTTCGTCGCGGCGGGCCGGGTGGCTCGTCAGCGCCAAGATCCGCAGGTTGCGGCGCGTGTCGCGCCATTGCGCGACGCAGCGCATGCCGACGTCGCCGCAGCCGACGATCAGTGCGCGCGGCCGGCGCAGGATTCGTGTCGCGATCATGTTGGTTGCGAAATCAGTAGCGGCCGTTGCGCGACGCGCAACGGTCTTGCATTGTAGCTGCCGTGCGCGACATGCACGGTCCCCCCATTTTGTTCTAGTTTGGTTCTATGGCATTCAACGTCACTCTCAAGCAAAGCGGCCGGCAATTCCAGGTCGAGTCGGACGAAACCGTGCTGGCTGCCGCGCTGCGCCAGAACGTCCATCTGCCGTACGGCTGCAAGAACGGCGCATGCGGCTCCTGCAAGGGCCAGATCGTGTCGGGCCAGATCGAACAGGGCCCGCACGCCGCGTCGGCGCTATCCAACGACGAACGCACGCGCGGCCTCGCGCTGCTGTGCTGCTCGAAGGCCCAGTGCGATCTCGAAATCGACGTGCGTGAAATCGCCGGCGTCGACGGCGTGCAGGTCAAGAAGCTGCCGTGCCGGATCGCCGCGCTCGAACGCAAGGCCGACGACGTGATGGTCGTGAAGCTGCAGCTGCCCGCCAACGAGCGCCTACAGTACCTCGCGGGCCAGTACGTCGAGTTCATCCTGAAGGACGGCTCGCGCCGCAGCTACTCGATGGCGAACGCGCCGCACGAGGAAGGCCCGATCGAGCTGCACATCCGCCACATGCCGGGCGGCAAGTTCACCGACCACGTGTTCGGCGCGATGAAGGAGCGCGACATCCTGCGCTTCGAAGGCCCGCTCGGCACGTTCTTCCTGCGCGAGGACTCCGACAAGCCGATCGTGCTGCTCGCGTCGGGCACGGGCTTCGCGCCGATCAAGGCGATCATCGAGCATGTGAAGCACTCGGGCATCACGCGCCCGATGACGCTCTACTGGGGTGCCCGCCGCAAGAAGGACATCTACCTCGACGAACTCGCCGAGCAGTGGGCACGCGAGATCCCGAACTTCAAGTACGTGCCGGTGCTCTCCGAGCCGGACGCCGGCGATCAATGGACCGGCCGCACGGGCTTCGTCCATCGCGCGGTGATCGAGGACCTGCCCGATCTGTCGGGCTACCAGGTGTATGCGTGCGGAGCGCCGGTCATGGTCGAATCCGCGCAGCGCGACTTCACGCAGCACCACGCGCTGCCGGCCGACGAGTTCTACGCGGACTCGTTCACGAGCGCCGCCGACCTCGCGCATCCGGTCTGAGCGGCGGGCCCGCCCGCGTCCCGCGCCGCACGCCGCGATGTCACATTCGCGGCATCGCGGCGGTTTACAGTGAGGCGCGGGATGCCTTATGCTTGCGCACATGAACTGCTTCCTGTCCACCCTTCGACGTCGCCGCTCGCCGCTCCGCCCGGATGCCGCCGGCTCGTCACGGACTCGCGCGTAACCCACACCGCTTCACCGGTTACGCACAAGCTGTTCGAACCCACCAGCCACGGCCTTCCGTGGCTTTTTTATTGCCCGTTTCCCTTTCAACGTCCGCTGGAGTCTGCTGCCATGCCCCTGAACGATTTTCCGATCGACTCGCTGATGTACATCACGAACCGCCCCGACATCGTATTTACCCACGGCAAGGGTTCGTGGCTCTACGATCACACGGGCAAGCGCTATCTGGACTTCATCCAGGGCTGGGCCGTCAACAGCCTCGGCCACTGCAACGACGGTGTCGTCGAAGCGCTGAAGACGCAGGCCGAAAAACTGCTGAACCCGTCGCCGGCGTTCTACAACGAACCGATGGCGAAGCTCGCGGGCCTGCTCACGCAGCACAGCGTGTTCGACAAGGTGTTCTTCACGAACAGCGGCGCGGAAGCGAACGAAGGCGCGATCAAGCTCGCGCGCAAGTGGGGCCGCAAGTTCCGCAACGGCGCGTACGAGATCATCACGTTCGACCACAGCTTCCACGGCCGCACGCTCGCGACGATGTCGGCGAGCGGCAAGCCCGGCTGGGACACGATCTACGCGCCGCAGGTGCCGGGTTTCCCGAAGGCCGAGCTGAACAACATCAACTCGGTCGAGAAGCTGATCACCGACAAGACCGTCGCCGTGATGCTCGAACCGATCCAGGGCGAAGGCGGCGTGATTCCGGCGACGCGCGAATTCATGCAGGCGCTGCGTGCGCTGACGAAGCAGCACAACCTGCTGCTGATCGTCGACGAAGTGCAAAGCGGCTGCGGCCGTGCGGGCACGCTGTTCGCGTACGAACTCGCCGGCATCGAACCGGACATCATGACGCTCGGCAAGGGCATCGGCAGCGGCGTGCCGCTCGCGGCGCTGCTGTCGAAGGCCGATGTCGCGGTGTTCGAGGCCGGCGACCAGGGCGGCACCTACAACGGCAACCCGCTGATGACGGCGGCCGGCTACTCGGTGATCTCGCAGCTCGTCGCGCCCGGCTTCCTCGAAGGCGTGCGCGCCCGCGGCGAATACCTGAAGCGCAAGCTGCTCGAGCTGTCGGAGGAGCGCGGCTTCGAAGGCGAACGCGGCGAAGGCCTGCTGCGCGCACTGCTGCTCGGCAAGGACATCGGCCCGCAGATCGTCGAAAAGGCGCGCGACATGCAGCCCGACGGCCTGCTGCTGAACGCCGCGCGGCCGAACCTGCTGCGCTTCATGCCCGCCCTGAACGTGACGACCGACGAAATCGACCAGATGATGGCGATGCTGCGGTCGATCCTCGACACGCTCTAAGGAGACCGCCGCGATGGATGCCGCCGCCGATGCTGTCGCAATCCGCCCGTTCGACCGCGCCGATACCGATGCCGTGCTCGCGGTATGGCGCGACGCGTTCCCGCAATACGACGAAGCCGATGCGCCGCCGCACCGCGATCCGCTGCGATCGATCGCGCTGAAGCTCGCGACGCAGCCGGAGCTGTTCTTCGTCGCGACCAGCGGCGCGCGCGTCGTCGGCACGCTGATGGCGGGTTTCGACGGACATCGCGGCTGGCTCTACTCGTTCGGCGTCGCGAACGACGTGCGCCGGCTCGGCGTCGGCCGCGCGCTGATCGCCCATGCGGAACGCGCGCTCGCCGCGCGCGGCTGCCTGAAGATCAACCTGCAGGTACTGCCCGGCAACGACGACGCGTGCCGCTTCTATGCGGCGCTCGGTTATCGCGTCGAGGAGCGCATCTCGTTCGGCAAGACGCTGCCGGCGGCGTGATGCCGGCGGCAGCGGCCCCTCTCAGCGCGTGATCGGCCCCGCGCCCGGCAGCGGATTGCCGAGCGCGTCGGTCGGCACGGCCTGCTGCTCGAACGCCGCGAAATACGCGGCCCACTGCGACGCGCTCACGCGCACGATCAGTGCGCCGTCCTGCCACACGTCGTTGTGGTCGTTATGGTCGTCGCCCGCGCGATGCAGATAGTTCGAGCCCGTCGAGCCCTGGTTCATGTGCGTGTCGTGAATGCCGTTGCCTTCCTTATAGGTACGGCCGAACACGACGACGTCGAGGCCCTGTGACTGCGCGGCGTTCACGAGCCGCAGCAGCGACGGAATCGGCTCCGGATTCTCGGTGCCGTCCATCACCGCACTCGCGCGCCACGCACCCGTCTCGTTCAGGATGTCGCTGCGCAGGTAGTCCAGTGCCGGCAGCGCGGCCTGCCCCGTGAGGTCGGTGTAGCCTTCGGCCGCGGCCGCGAGCGTCTCGGTGACGGGATGGTGGAAATCGTAGACGAGCTTGTAGTTCAACAGGTCGTCCGCATCGCTGGTGCCGACGTTGATCGCGACATCCCAGTCGCCCGACGGCAGCGCCAGCGTCAGGTGGATGTGATACTGGATCTCGCTGCCGTGCGGCGAGCCCTTCAGCTTCGCCACCGATGTCACCTTCGCCTTCACGAAACCGTAGTCCAGACTCATGCGTGCTCTCCGTGTTCGGATGGACCGTCGATGCTACGCGGCCCGTGTGTCGGTTTGCGGGCGACCGGCTGCGGGCGACCGATTGCAGGCGACTGATTGCAGGCGACCGGCTGCGCTCCATCATGCCCGCGCCGCATGCGCACCGCACCCGTCGAATGGCGTCGCGTCCGCGCACACAGTTCGGCACGAATCGCACAACACGAAAAAAAGGCTGTCACGGCATCCCGTGACAGCCTTTCGACAGCCCTGGCACAACGCACGCGGCATCTGCCGCCGCGCGTCACCGGGCCTGCGCCTTCTCTCGCTTACTCGCCCAGATACGCGGCGCGCACCTTCGGATCGTCGAGCATCTGCTTCGCGTCGCCTTCCATCGTGACCGTGCCCGAATCCATCACGTAGCCGCGGTCGGCCGCCTGCAGCGCGAGGCGCGCGTTCTGCTCGACGAGCAGCACCGTGATGCCCTCCTTCGAGATCTCGCGCACCACTTCGAAGATCTTCTCGACCATGATCGGCGACAGACCCATCGACGGCTCGTCGAGCAGCAGCAGCTTCGGCTTGCTCAGGATCGCGCGCGACATCGCCAGCATCTGCTGCTCGCCGCCCGACAGCGTGCCCGCGAGCTGCGACGCACGCTCCTTCAGCCGCGGGAAGAAACCGAACATCCGGTCGACGTCCTTCTTGATCTGCTCGGTGTCGTTGCGCAGGTACGCGCCCATCTGCATGTTCTCGATGATCGACATCCGCGCGAAGATCCCGCGGCCTTCCGGCACCATCGCGAGGCCGCGCTTGAGCAGCTCGTGCGGCGGAATGCCCTTGATCGACTTGCCGTCGTACTCGATGTCGCCCGCCGAGTACGGCTTGAGACCCGTGATCGCCTTCATCGTCGTGGTCTTGCCCGCGCCGTTCGCGCCGATCAGCGTCACGAGCTCGCCCTGACGGACTTCCATGTCAACGCCCTTGACGGCCTGGATGCCGCCGTAGTTGACCTGCAAGCCCTTGATTTTCAACATTGC
>NZ_JBVVNQ010000020.1:0-119242 GCF_055810675.1 Burkholderia sp. YHN3-13
AACGTTGCCGCGTTCATCGGCGAGCCGTTCCAGGGCGCGGGCGGCGTGATCTTCCCGCCGTCGACGTACTGGCCGGAAATCCAGCGGATCTGTCGCAAGTACGACATCCTGCTTGTCGCCGACGAGGTGATCGGCGGCTTCGGGCGCACCGGCGAATGGTTCGCGCATCAGTACTTCGGTTTCGAGCCGGACCTGATCACGATGGCCAAGGGCCTCACGTCGGGCTACGTGCCGATGGGGGCGGTCGGCATTCACGAGCGCGTGGCGCGGCCGATCATCGACAACGGCGAATTCAATCACGGCCTCACGTACTCGGGCCATCCGGTCGCGGCGGCCGTCGCGGTCGCGAACCTGAAGCTGCTGCGCGACGAAGGCATCGTCGAGCGCGTGAAGACCGATATCGGGCCGTATTTCCAGCGTCGGCTGCGCGATGCGCTGGGTGACCATCCGATCGTCGGGGAGATTGCGGGCGCGGGGCTCGTCGCAGGCGTTCAGCTTGCGCGCGATCGCGGCCGGCGCGAGCGGTTCGGTGCGGACGTCGATATCGGCACGATCTGCCGCGACTTCTGCTTCAACGGCCACCTGATCATGCGCGCGACCGGCGACCGGATGCTGCTGTCGCCGCCGCTCGTGATTCGCGAGGCGGAAGTCGACGAGATCGTCGACAAGGCGAAGCATGCGTTCGATGCGACGGCGGAGCGGGTGGGGTAAGTCGTGCAACGATTCGGCCGTGCTCGCGTGGCCGCGACTCGATCATGTCGCAGCGCGTTGCGGCTTTACCGGCGGACATTCGGTGAATGCCGGTGGACCGGACCGGTTTGGCGGTGACGGCGACTCCGCCGTGTGGTGTTTCCTGCGCCGGACCGGCCATGACGGCCGGTCCAGTCGGTGCAACGTGAACCGCGCGTTGCCTGAAGGGGAATAAAACCGCGCGGTATCAAACGTGCGTGAACCGCTGCCGCTCGAAGGCCATGATGTGCGCAACCGAAGACGCGATATCCATCGCTCCGGTTTCGACGACGACATCGGGCGCGGCCGGAACTTCGTAGGGATCCGAGATGCCGGTGAATTGCGTCGTCTGGCCGGTGAACGCTTTTGCGTAAAGCTGCTTCGGATCGCGTGCGGAACAGGTTGCAATATCGGTTTTCAGATAAACCTCGACGAACCGATCTGCGCCCACGATATGTCGTGCCCGTTGCCGGTCGGCTTCATAAGGCGAGATCAGCGCGACGATGACGGTAAAACCCTGCGCATTGAGCAATTTCGCCATTTCGGCGGTGCGACGGCAGTTCTCGGTACGATCTTCCCGCGAGAAACCGAGATCGGGAGACACGCCCGCCCGCAATTCGTCGCCGTCGAGTATGCATGTCGGAATATCGCGCGCGCGCAACTGCCTGGCGATCTCGCGCGAGAGGGTTGACTTGCCGGCGCCGCTCAGACCGGTAAGCCACAGGGTGTAGTCGTTCTTCTCTTGTGCCATGGGTGTCAATCTCTATCACCAGCTCTGACCATCGCAAGTCAAGATTTCGTGCCTAAATGCGATGCCGATTCGGCTGGTTGTTATTTGGTGTAAGGATTCTATGCATCCGGATTTCTACAAATGTTACAGAAGAATTACCAAAAATTACACTGGCAATTTTCTTTCTTTCGTGTTGAAAGCTTGCTAATGGCCTGAATGAAATGTCTGATCTTTGTTCGTCCGCCGGGTCGGAAGACGGTGTGGTACCAGCGGACGTTGATCCGCGAAGAAATGAACGATTTTGCCGTTGATCGCGCATTTCCCTGATTTGCATCAGCCGATACAAGCAATCGATGCTTGGCAAATTGACGCGCATCGATGGCCATCAAAGTTTGAGAGACAGCGTTCCTGCGCGGGATTCCGATTGGCAATGCGGCGATATTGTTGGAAAAGCGCACGGAACTCCAGCGCGTTGACCGCGAGGACATTGATTTTCCGCAGGTGAAAATCCGCGCGCGCGCAGGAAATCCGCGCGCGCGCAGGAAGGGGCGTGTTGATCGAGGCCGCGGATACGTGGAGGAGGTGACAACGGCTGCGTCGTGAATCCGGCGCGGCAAAACGAAAAGGCCCTGCGTCGTGAGACGCAGGGCCTTGAATTCTTTGGTGGGCGGTACTGGGATCGAACCAGTGACCCCTGCCGTGTGAAGGCAGTGCTCTACCGCTGAGCTAACCGCCCAAAGAAGCTGAAATTATGTCAGGGCTTTGAGGGCCTGTAAAGCCCTTTCTGCAAATTTTTTCGAATGTCCGCCGGCACCCGCCGCCGACCGCCCGTTCAGCCCGCGAGCGCGGGCAGCCCGTCGATCGATGCGCGCACGTAGTCGGCGAAGCGTAGCGCGACCGGCTCGGCGGTGCCGCTGCGCTTGAGCGCAAGCGTGCGCGATTCGAGCGACGCATCCTTCAGCGGCCGGAACGCGAGCCGGTCGCTCTTCGCCTGCTGCAGCACGCGCGGCACCAGCGCCACCCCCATCCCGAACTCGATCATTGACAGGATCGTCTGCCACAGCCGCGCTTCGTGGCGGATCAACGGACTGAATCCCGCGTTCACGCACTGCGCGATGATCAGGTCGTGATAGTGCGGCGCCGCTTCGCGCGGAAACAGGATGAACGGTTCCGTCGCAAGCGCGGCGAGCGCGACTTGTCTGCGCCGCGCGAGCGGATGCGCGGCCGGCAGGCAGCACACGAACGGTTCCGCATAGACCGGTACCGATTCGACTTCGGGCGGGAAGTGGCCCCAGTGCGCATAGCCGAGATCGATCTGGCCACGCTGGATCGCCTGCACCTGCGCATGCGTGTTCATCTCGCTCAGCACGACCTCGACGCCCGGGTAGTCGGTTTCGAAGCGCCGTACCGCGTCGGGCAGCCCGCGATACAGCATCGAATGGACGAAGCCGATCCGCAGCCGGCCCGCGAGGCCCGACGCGGAGCGCACCGTCAGGCGCTCGGCCTCGGCCGCCTGCAGCAGCAGCCGGCGTGCCTCGCCGAGCAGCACCTCGCCCGCGTTGGTCAGCGCGACGGTCTTGTTGGTGCGCGAGAAGAGCTGCACGCCGAGCGTGTCCTCGAACTTGCGGATGTCGAAACTCAGCGCCGGCTGCGAGATGAACAGGCGCTTCGCCGCGCGCCCGAAATGCAGCTCCTCCGCGACCGCCACGAAATAGCGCAATTGCCTCAGTTCCACGGTGTCTCCTCCTGGCGTCGGCATCGATAAGCGACATCTATCGTACCGGATGAATCCTGTATTGGACGCTTATCGATCGCGCGCCTACGCTCTGCGGAAGGTTTCGCGCGGAGCCGGCAGCGGGCGGCGGCGCCCGGCCGGCCGGATCAACGCGCAGGCAACTCAGGAGACAACTCGCATGAACGACACCGCTGGCGCGCCGGACCCCGGCACATCCAACATCCCCGACAGCCGGGGCATCAATTTCTTCACCGCCGACACCGACCTCGGCGCGTTGCTGAAGCTGCACCTCGGCGATGCGCACTATGCCGAACTCGAGCCGCAACTGCGCGCGCTCGGGGCACGCGTGTCCGGCGAACTCGACGAATGGGCATCGCGCGCGGACAAGCATCCGCCCGTGCTCGAGCATCGCAACCGGCGCGGCGAGGCCGTGCAGCGGATCGACAAGGATCCCGCGTATGTCGCGCTCGAACGCGTTGCGTATGCGGAGCTCGGGCTCGCGTCGATGAGCCACGGGGCGCAATCCGTGCCGCCGCTCGTCAAGTACGCGCTGACGTTCCTGTTCGTGCAGGCGGAGTTCGGGCTGTGCTGCCCGGTCAGCATGACCGACTCGCTGACGCGCACGCTGCGCCGCTTCGGCGATCCGGCGCTCGTCGCGCGTTATCTGCCGATGCTCGCGTCGCGCGACTTCGACACGCTGTACCAGGGGGCGATGTTCATGACCGAGCAGGCGGCCGGCTCCGACGTCGCGCGGATCGCGACGCGCGCCGCGCGCGAGACGGACGCGCACGGCGGGACCGTCTGGCGCCTGACCGGCGACAAGTGGTTCTGCTCGAACGCGGATGCCGACCTCGCGATGGTGCTCGCGCGGCCCGACGGCGCGCCGGACGGCATCAAGGGCCTCGCGCTGTTCCTGCTGCCGAAGACGCTGCCCGACGGCACGCGCAACCGCTACCGGATCGTGCGCCTGAAGGACAAGCTCGGCAGCCGTTCGATGGCGAGCGGCGAGATCGTGCTCGACGGTGCGCAGGCCTGGCTGATCGGCGAGATCGGCCGCGGCTTTCACCAGATGGCCGACATGATCAACATGTCGCGGCTGTCGAACGGCGTGCGCGCGGCGGGGCTGATGCGGCGCGCGCTGAACGAGGCGCTGCACGTCGCCGCGCATCGCGAGGCGTTCGGCCGCAAGCTGATCGAGATGCCGCTGATGCAGCGCCAGCTGATGAAAATGCTGCTGCCGGCCGAGGCTGCCCGCGCGATGTTCATGCAGATCGCGTTGCTGCTGCCGCAGGCCGACGCCGGTGACGAGCAGGCCGCGCGCTGCGTGCGGATCCTGACGCCGCTGATCAAGTTCCGCGCGTGCCGCGATGCGCGCCGCGTGACGGGCGATGCGATGGAAGTGCGCGGCGGCACCGGCTACATCGAGGAATGGAGCGATGCACGGCTCGTGCGCGATGCGCATCTCGGCTCGATCTGGGAAGGCACGAGCAACATCGTCGCGCTGGACGTTGCGCGGGCCGCGCAGCGCGAGCACGCACTCGACGCGCTGCGCGCGTTCCTCGGCGACCGGCTCGGCGCGGCACCGCTGCCCGACGCGAGCCGCGCGGCGCTGCGGCGCATCCTCGCGCGCGCATGCGATGCACTGGCGCGAGTCGCGGCGGACGGCGACGACGCGCACGTGCGGCAGGCCGCGTCCGCGCTGTACTACGCGAGCGCGGCCGTGCTGATGGCCTGCGAGGGCGTGCGGCTCGCGCCGGATTTCCGGCGTCTCGCGCTCGCGCACCTGCTCGTGCGCCACAAGCTGCTGCCGGTCGATCCGCTCGCGCCGGCGTTGCGCGACGACGAGTCGGCCGCGTTCGATGCGTTGCTGCGCGGCACGCCGGTCGCGCTCGACACGGCGCTCGACCTGCTGCCGGAGGTCGAACGATGAGCGCAACGAACGTAACGAACGTGACGCGCGCGTCCCGCGGTGCGCTGGACGGCCTGAAAGTCGTCGACCTGAGTCGTGTGCTCGGCGGCCCGTACTGCACGCAGGCGCTCGCCGACCACGGTGCGACGGTGGTCAAGATAGAGCCGCCCGCCGGCGACGAAACACGCGGCTGGGGGCCGCCGTTCCTCGGCGACACGGCCTGGTACTTCATGGGCGTCAACCGCAACAAGGAAGGGCTGGCGCTCGACCTGTCGCGCGCCGAAGGGCGCGCGATCCTGTGGCGCCTGCTGGAAGAGGCCGACGTGCTGGTCGAGAACTTCAAGCCCGGCACGCTCGCGCGCTGGGGGATGGACTATGCGCGCGACCTGCAGCCGCGCTTTCCGCGCCTGATCCATTGCGCGGTGACGGGCTTCGGCGACGACGGCCCGCTCGGCGGGCTGCCCGGCTACGACGCGGTGATCCAGGCGATGGCCGGGCTGATGAGCGTCAACGGCGAGCGCGACGGCGACGCGACGCGCATCGGCCTGCCGATCGTCGACATGGTCACGGGGCTCAACGCGCTCGCCGGCATCCTGCTCGCACTCGCGGAGCGCGAGAAAAGCGGGCAGGGGCAGTCGATCGACATCGCGCTGTACGACTGCGGTGTATCGCTGCTGCATCCGCACCTGCCGAACTTCTTCGGCTCCGGGCGCGTGCCGGAGCGCAGCGGCAACGCGCATCCGAACATCGCGCCCTACGACAGCTACCGCACGGCGACCGTGCCGATCTTCCTCGCGGTCGGCAACGACCGGCAGTTCGCGCGGCTCGTCGCGCATCTCGGTGCGCCGGCGCTCGCGGGCGACGCGCGCTTCGTCGATAACCGCAGCCGCTGCGCGCACCGGCCCGCGCTGAAGGCCGAACTGGAAGCGCGGCTCGCCGCGCACGCATGCGAGCCGCTCGCGCGCGACCTGATGGCGGCCGGCGTGCCGTGCGGGCCGGTGCGGACGGTGGCCGACGTCGCGCACGATCCGCATGCGCTGCACCGTAACCTGTTCGTCGAGATCGGCGCGTATCGCGGCACGGCGTCGCCGGTGAAGCTGTCGCGCACGCCGGCCACCTATCGGTCGGCTCCGCCCGCGCTTGGCCGCGACACGCGCGCGGTGCTCGACCGGCTCGGCGTCGATCGTGCGCTTCAGCAGCAACTGCTCGACGCCGGCGTGCTGAAAACGGCGCCGGACCCGGCGCCCGGCTGACATCACGCCGCCGGCCGGCGGCGCGATGCCGGCCACCCGGGAAAGGCGCGCGCGAGTCGCGCCCCCGATCACCCAACAGGAGACATCGATGAGCCGTCCGCAATCCCCGAGCGCCGCGCTGCCGCGGCCTGGCCGCGCCGCCTTCGCGGCGTTCGTCGGCACCACGATCGAGTGGTACGACTTCTACATCTACGGCACGGCCGCGGCGCTCGTGTTCGGCAAGGTGTTCTTCGCGAGCACGATGGACCCGGGCGTCGCGACGCTGCTCGCGTTCGTCACGTTCTGGGCCGGTTTCGCCGCGCGGCCGCTCGGCGGCATCGTGTTCGGGCATCTCGGCGATCGCGTCGGCCGCAAGACCGCACTCGTGATCACGCTGGTGATGATGGGTCTGGCGACGACCGGCATCGGCCTGCTGCCCGGCTATGCGCAGATCGGCGTCTGGGCGCCGGCCGGCCTCGTCGTGCTGCGGGTGCTGCAGGGCATCGCGGTCGGCGGCGAGTGGGGCGGCGCGGTGCTGATCGCGAGCGAAAACGCGCCGAAGCACCGCAGCATCCTGTATGCGGCGTTCGCGCAGCAGGGCTCGCCCACCGGCAACCTGCTCGCCACCGCCGCGTTCTTCGCGCTGAGCGCGCTGCCGACGCCGTCGTTCCTGACGTGGGGCTGGCGCATTCCGTTCCTGCTGTCGGCCGTGCTCGTGATCATCGGCATGGTGATCCGGCTGAAGCTCGAGGAATCGGCCGACATGCAGCGCGTGCTCGCGCGCAAGCGCACGGTGAAGCTGCCGCTGCGCGACGTCGTGCGCGATCACTGGGTGGTCGTGCTGCTCGCGGCCGGCACCTTGCCCGTGATCAACGTCACGTATTTCCGCAGCACGTTCGCGCTGTCGTGGGCGACGAAGGAGCTCGGCTACGCGCAGGGCACGTTCCTCGGCATCCTGTCGATCTCGCTCGTCGTGCAGTTCCTGATGCAGCCGGTCGGCGCATGGTTCGTGTCGAAGGTCGACATGCGGCGCGCGATGTGCTGGATCCTGATTCCGGAAATCGTGCTGATGCCGGTGATGTTCCATGCGCTCGCGACGCGTTCGTACGGGGTCGCCGTCGCGGGCATGTGCATCTCGACGATTCCGTCGGCGATGTTCTACGGCGCGGTCGGCGGCGTGCTCGCGCGCGTGTTTCCGGCGAACATCCGCTATACGGGCCTGTCGCTCGCGTACCAGTTGAGCGCGCTGGTCGTCGGCGGCGGCACGCCGGTGCTCGCGCAGGCGATCCTCAACGCGACGGGCAGCATCGTCGGCGTCGCGGTCGCATCGGGGCTCTACGCGCTCGTGTCGCTCGTCTGCATGCTGGCGTTGCTGAACCGCACCGGCTATCGCGCCGACGAACTGTCGACGGCCGAACGCAGCGATGCGGCGGAATGGGGCACCGAAGGCGGCAGCGCCGACAGCGCGAGCGGCGGCGCGCAACAGCCGGGCGACGGCGGCACGCTGAAACCGGCGGGTTGACGCACGCCGGGCGCATGCGCCCGAAAGAAAAACGGCACCGTGCGGGACACGGTGCCGTTGTTCGTCGGATCATGTGGCCGCGCTGCCGGCGCCGCGCGTCACGTCATCAGCCTTCCGTCGGCGGCACGTAGCCGGACGCCTGGTCCGCGCCGTCGCCGAAGAAGTATTTTTCGGTCTGCTTCATCAGGTACTGGCGCGCACGCGGGTCGGCCATGTTCAGGCGGTTTTCGTTGATCAGCATCGTCTGCTGCTTGAGCCAGCCCTGCCATGCTTCCTTCGAGACGCTCTCGTAAATGCGCTTGCCGAGTTCGCCCGGCAGCGGCGGGAAATCGAGGCCTTCGGCTTCCTTGCCGAGCTTCGCGCATTGGATCATTCGAGCCATCGTGTACTTCTCCTGTAATCGAACTGGGGGGAGGGCAGTCGTGCCTGCGCTCAGAGCTGCTTCATCAGCACGAGCGACTTGCGCTGCCAGTTATAGAGTTTGCGACGGTCTTCCGGCAGGTCGTCGACACTGACCTTGACGAAGCCGCGCTTGAGGAACCAGTGCTCGGTGCGCGTCGTGAGCACGAAGATGTGCGTGAGGCCGCGCGCGCGGGCGCGCTGCTCGATGCGCTTGAGCAGGCGTTCGCCGTCGCCCGAGCCCTGCGCTTCCGGCGCGACCGTCAGGCAAGCCATCTCGCCGATCTTCTCCTGCTGGTACGGGTACAGCGCCGCGCAGCCGAACAGCACGCCATCGTGCTCGATCACCGAGAAGTGGTCGATGTCGCGTTCGATCTGGTGGCGGCCGCGTCGCACCAGCGTGCCGTCGGTCTCGAGCGGCTCGATCAGCGACAGGATGCCGCCGACGTCGTCCGGCGTCGCCTCGCGCAGGCTTTCGAGGTTCTCGTACGAGATCATCGTGCCGACGCCGTCGTGCAGGAACAGTTCGAGCAGCATGCTGCCGTCGAGCGATTGCGGAATCAGGTGCGCCCGCGTCACGCCGCCGCGGCACGCGCGGATCGAGTGCTTCAGGAAGAACGCGTCGTCGCCCTGGATGTTGCCGGAATCGAGCAGCTCGGCCGCCGCGTCGAGCGACATTTCGCGGATCAGCCCGCCTTCGTCGTCGACGATGCCCGGCGCTTCGGTCAGGAAGATGATCTTGTCGGCGCGCAGCGCGATCGCGGCCGCCGACGCGACGTCTTCCATCGACAGGTTGAACGCCTCGCCGGTCGGCGAGAAACCGAGCGGCGACAGCAGCACGAGCTTGCGGCTCGCGAGCGAATGACGGATCGATTCGGCGTCGATCTTGCGCACGATGCCCGTATGCGCGAAATCGACCCCGTCGAGAATCCCCACCGGCCGTGCCGTGACGAAGTTGCCCGACACGACGCTGATGTGCGCGTGCGCCATCGGCGAGTTCGGCAGACCCTGGCTGATCGCGGCCTCGATGTCGAGACGCACTTCGCCGGCCGCTTCCTTCGCGGATTCGAGCGCGCGCGCATCGGTGATGCGCAGGCCGTGCGAAAACTCGGATTCGACACCGTGCAGGCTCAGCTGCTCCTCGACCTGCGGGCGCGAGCCGTGCACGAGCACGATCTGGATGCCCATCGCCTGCAGCAGCGCGATGTCGGACACGAGCGCGTTCAGCAGCCCCTGCTGCACCACCTCGCCGCCGAACCCCACGACGAACGTGCTGTTGCGGAACTTGTGGATATAGGGCGCGACGGAGCGCATCCAGTCGACGAATTGCGCGTGGCTGGCGGCCGAATCGTCGGCGGCCGGCGGCGTCGCGGCGCTGGTCTGGGCGGGGGGGAGGTCGGTTTGGGAATTCATGGGCGGGATTATAATGCGCCCCCATGTCGAATGTTTCTAAAAGTCCCGCGCCGACGCGGGCCAATACGCCGTCGGCCAGGCACCCGGATGGTGCGGCCGACGCACGCGGGCAGCAGGGCCAGCCGCCGCGCCAGCAGCAGGACCAGCCGGCGGCCCCGCCGGCACACGCACCGCGCGGGCCGCGCGGCGACGAACGGCGCGGCGACGAACGGCGCGGCGACGCGCGCCAGCCGGCCGCGAAGGGCGTACCGCAGGCATCGGGCGAGCGCGCCCCGCGCCGCGAGCGTCCGCCGCGAGCGGTCGTCGCGCCGAATCCCGTCCCGCCGATCACGTACCCCGAAAGCCTGCCCGTGTCGGGCAAGCGCGACGAAATCGCGCGCGCGATCGCCGGTCATCAGGTCGTCATCGTCTGCGGCGAAACGGGTTCGGGCAAGACCACGCAGTTGCCGAAGATCTGTCTCGATCTCGGCCGCGGCCTCGGCGCCGGCGGCACGGGCCTGATCGGCCATACCCAGCCGCGCCGGCTCGCCGCGTCGTCGACCGGTCGCCGGATCGCCGAGGAACTCGGCACGCCGTTCGGCGAGGTGGTCGGCTACAAGGTGCGCTTTACCGACAATCTCGCGCCGGGCGCGTCCGTGAAGCTGATGACGGACGGCATCCTGCTCGCCGAGACGCAGACCGACCCGCTGCTGAAGGCGTACGACACGCTGATCATCGACGAGGCGCACGAGCGCAGCCTGAATATCGATTTCCTGCTCGGCTACCTGAAGGAAATCCTGCCGAGGCGGCCGGACCTGAAGCTGATCGTCACGTCCGCGACGATCGACGCCGATCGCTTCGCGCGCCATTTCGGCACCGACGAGCGCCCGGCGCCCGTGATCGAGGTGAGCGGGCGGCTGTATCCGGTCGAGATGCGTTACCGCCCGGTGGCCGAGGATCGCCCGGCCGTGAAGCATGCCGAAGGCACGGGCGGCCGCGACCGGGTGAAGACCGCGCGCGAAGCCGAGCGCGACCTGATGGACGCGATCGTCGACGCGGTCGACGAGCTGTGCCGCGAGGGCCCCGGCGACGTGCTGGTGTTCCTGCCCGGCGAGCGCGAGATCCGCGAGGCGGCCGAGGCGCTGCGCAAGCACCATCCGCCGCACACCGAGATCCTGCCGCTGTTCGCGCGGCTGTCGGCGGCCGACCAGGACAAGGTGTTCAAGGCGTCGAACGCGCGCAGGATCGTGCTCGCGACCAACGTCGCCGAAACCTCGCTGACAGTGCCGGGCATCCGCTACGTGGTCGACACCGGCCTTGCGCGCGTGAAGCGCTATTCGTACCGGAACAAGGTCGAGCAGCTGCAGGTCGAGTCGATCTCGCAGGCGGCCGCGAACCAGCGCGCGGGCCGCTGCGGCCGCGTGGCCGACGGCGTCTGCATCCGCTTGTACGAGGAAAGCGACTACCAGGCGCGCGCGCGCTTCACCGATCCGGAAATCCTGCGCTCGTCGCTCGCGTCGGTGATCCTGCGGATGAAGTCGCTGCACCTGACGGCGATCGAATCGTTCCCGTTCCTCGAACCGCCGCCCGGCCGCGCGATCGCGGACGGCTACCAGTTGCTCAACGAGCTCGGCGCGGTCGACGACGACAACGCGCTGACGCCGCTCGGCCGCGAACTCGCGCGGCTGCCGCTCGATCCGCGCGTCGGCCGGATGATTCTCGCCGCGCGCGACCAGCAGTCGCTGCGCGAGGTGCTGATCATCGCGAGCGCGCTGTCCGTGCAGGACCCGCGCGACCGGCCGATCGACGCGCAGGAGCAGGCCGACCAGGCGCACCGCCGGTTTGCCGACGAGCGTTCCGAATTCCTGCAGTGGCTGAAGATCTGGGCATGGTTCGAAGAGGCCGTCGCGCACAAGAAGTCGAACCGCCAGCTCGTCGACGCGTGCCGCCAGAATTTCCTGTCGCACCTGCGGCTGCGCGAATGGCGCGACGTCCATTCGCAGTTGCTGACCGTCGTGCGCGAGCACGGCTGGCGCCTGAACGAAGTCGAGGCGACCTACGAACAGGTCCATCTGGCCCTGTTGACGGGGCTGCTCGGCAACCTCGGCCTGAAGGCCGACGACGATCCGCACTATCTCGGCGCGCGCGGCATCAAGTTCTACCTGTGGCCGGGCTCCGCGCTCGCGAAGAAGGCCGGCCGCTGGGTGATGGCGGCCGAGCTCGTCGAGACGAGCCGGCTGTACGCGCGCTGCCTCGCGAAGATCGAGCCCGAATGGGTCGAGAAAATCGGCGCGCACCTGCTGAAGAAATCGCTGTCGGAGCCGCACTGGGAAAAGCGCCCGGCGCAGGTCAGCGCGTACGAGCGCGCGACGCTGTACGGGCTGCCGATCTACCACCGCCGGCGCGTCGCGTTCGGCAAGCAGGATCCGG
The DNA here is from genome assembly GCF_055810675.1 of Burkholderia sp. YHN3-13. Classification (NCBI taxonomy): domain Bacteria; kingdom Pseudomonadati; phylum Pseudomonadota; class Betaproteobacteria; order Burkholderiales; family Burkholderiaceae; genus Burkholderia; species Burkholderia sp. YHN3-13. The sequence continues at coordinate 12,079 of NZ_JBVVNQ010000020.1, forward strand.
CGCGTGCCCGCGAGCTGTTCATCCGTGGTGCGCTGGTCGAAGGCGAGTTCGACACGAAGCTCGCGTTCTTCGCGCACAACCGCAAGCTGCTCGCCGACATCGAGCAGCTCGAGCACAAGTCGCGCCGTCAGGACGTGCTGGTCGACGACGAGCTGATCTATGCGTTCTACGACCAGGCGATTCCCGAGGGGATCCACACGGGCGCGGCGTTCGAGCGCTGGTATCGCGACGAAGTGAAGAAGGGCGGCCAGCCCGAGGACAAGCTGCGGCTGCTGTACCTGTCGCGCGACGACCTGATGCGCCACGAGGCGGCCGGCGTGACGACCGAGCTGTTCCCGAAGCGCGCGACGATGGCCGGCGTCGAGATGGCCCTCACGTACCACTTCGAGCCCGGCACGCCGCGCGACGGCGTGACGCTCGCGGTGCCGCTGTACGCGCTGAACCAGGTCGATGCGCGCCGCTGCGAGTGGCTCGTGCCGGGGATGCTGAAGGAAAAGGTGCAGCTGCTGCTGAAGTCGCTGCCGCAGAAGCTGCGCCGGCACTGCGTGCCGCTGCCCGAATACGCGGCCGGCTTCGTCGAGCGGATGGGGCGCGAGCGCTTCGGCGCGGGCGGGCTCGTCGAGGCGCTGATCGCCGACGTGCGCGGCGAGACGCAGGTCGCGATGAAGACGGCCGACTTCAAGCTCGAGACGCTGCCCGCGCACCTGTTCATGAATTTCAAGGTGATCGACGAGCACGGCCGCCAGCTGGCGATGGGGCGCAATCTCGCGCAGCTTCGCCAGGAGCTCGGCGCGCAGGCGCAGCAGCAGTTCCAGAAGATCGCGGCGGCGTCGACGATCGCGACGGGCGGCGATGTCGATGCGGGCCAGCCGGTCGGCCAGGCGCCGGCGGCGGCCACGGCCGGTGCCGCCGGCCGTAACGCGAAGGCAGGCAAGGGCGCGGCGCCGCAGACGGCCGCGCCGGCGGAAGCCGGCGCGACGGCGCTGTACGAGAACCTGACGACGTGGAATTTCGGCAAGCTGCCCGAGCTGCTGGAAATCCGCCGGCGCGGCCAGACGCTGTACGGCTACCCGGCGCTCGTCGACCGCGGCACGCATTGCGACGTCGAGGTGTTCGATTCGCCGGAGGAGGCCGCACGCATCCACCGGGCCGGCTTGCGGCGGCTGTTCGCGCTGCAGCTGAAGGAGCCGATCAAGTTCCTCGAGAAGAACCTGCCGGGCCTGCGCGAGATGGCGATGCAGTACATGTCGCTCGGCACGCAGGACGAGTTGCGCGACCAGCTGATCGATACGGCGCTCGACCGCGCGTGCCTGCAGGACCCGCTGCCCGACGACGACGCAAGCTTCCACGCGCGCCGCGACGAGGGCCGGAGCCGCCTGAACCTGCTCGCGCAGGAAATCGCGCGGCTGGTCGGCCAGATCCTCGCCGAATACGCGGGGCTCGTGAAGAAGCTCGCGCAGGCGAAGCCGTTCGCGCAGGCCCATGCGGACCTGCAGCAGCAGCTCGCCGCGCTGGTCGGCAAGCGCTTCGTGATCGACACGCCTTACGCGCAGCTTGCGCATTTCCCGCGCTACCTGAAGGGCATCGCGCTGCGCATCGACAAGCTGAAGGCCGATCCGGCGCGCGATGCGAAGCAGTCGGCCGACCTGCTGCCGCTTGTCCAGCAGTACCAGCGCGCGGTGTCGCAGCGCGGCGGCGTCGCCGATGCGCGGCTCGCGGAATTCCGCTGGCTGCTCGAAGAACTGCGGATTTCGCTGTTCGCGCAGGAACTGCGCACGCCGATGCCTGTCTCTGTCAAGCGTCTGCACAAGGTCTGGGAGTCGATGCAGCGCTAGCGCAACATCGGCGTCCCGGGCCCGCCGCGGCGGATGGCCCCGGCCGGCCGTACGGTGCTTGCCGCGGCGGCTCGTCCGGCCGCCGCGGCGTGCGTCGAAGTGGCGCAATACCGACCGCCGTCAACCGGCGCGGCCGGTTGAACGTTTTACAATGACGGTTGTTCCTCGACGTGAGTCTTCATGCGCACTTTCCTTTCCCTCGGCCGCACGCTCGCGCTGGCCGCCGCCGTACTGGCGCCCGCCGCACACGCGAATAACGTGATCGTCCTCAACTCGGCCGAAGCGACGCTTTCCCTGATCGACCAGCAGACCCGCGAGGTCGTCAGCACGATGCCGACCGGCAAGGAGCCGCATCACCTGATGGCGACGCCCGACAATGCGTCGCTGATCGTCGCCAATTCGGTCTCGAACAGCCTGATGTTCCTCGATCCGAAGACGGGCAAGCTGCAGCGCACCGTCGAAGGGATCGACGATCCTTACCAGCTCGGCTTCTCGCCGGACCGCAAATGGTTCGCGGCGGCCGGCCTGCGGCTCGACCGCGTCGACATCTACGGTTACGACGGCCGCGACCTGCACCTCGTGAAGCGCGTGCCGCTCGCGGTGATGCCGAGCCACCTCGCATTCACGAAGGACAGCAAGACGCTGCTCGTGTCGCTGCAGGTGTCCGGCGAGATCGCGGCGATCGACCTGCCGACGCAGACGGTCAAGTGGAAGATGAAGGTCGGCAAGGTGCCGGCCGGCCTGTGGCTCACGCCGGACGACAAATTCCTGCTGGTCGGGATGACGGGCGCGGATTACGTCGCGGTCGTCGACTGGCGCAACCAGAAGGTCGTCAAGCAGATCTACACCGGCAAGGGCGCGCACAACTTCCGCTCGCTCGCCGACGGCACGCACGTCGCGGTGACGAACCGCGTCGCGAACACGATCAGCATCATCGACGAGAACACCCTCACCAACGTCGGCGACATCACCGGCCTGCTGCCGGGCCCCGACGACATGGAACTGTCCGCCGACAAGAAGACGCTGTGGGTGACGTTCCGCTTCGCGAAGAAGGTCGGGATCATCGACCTGGCGTCGCGCAAGCTGGTGCAGACGATCGCCGTCGGCCGCTCGCCGCACGGCATCTACTTCTACGACCGCGCGCCGTGGAAGGCGGCGAACGGCGCGTGACGGGCGGAGGCGAACGATGCTGCACCTGATCGATGCGTTCGTGTCGGACATCCAGACCTGGCTGTACGTCGACGTCGTGCAGCCGCTCCTCTTCAAGTTCAACCTGATGGACTATGACGAGGACACCTACGACGCGCTGTACTGGGTGATCATCGGCGCGTTGCAGATGGTGCTGATGTTCGCGTTGCTGCGCCCGCTCGAGGCGCTGCTGCCGGTCGAACGCTGGAAAAACCGCCGCGCGGTGCGGGTCGACGTGATCTACACGGCGATCTCGAAGCTCGGCATCTACACGCTGTTCTTCTTCTTCGCGCTGCAGCCGGTGTTCGACAGCTTCCAGTCCTGGCTGCGCCTGCACGGCGTCGCGAACGTCAATCTCGACTACCTGTGGCCGGGCGTGACCTCGCAGCCGATCGTCGCGTTCGCGATCTACCTTGTCGTGCTCGACTTCGCCGGCTACTGGTATCACCGCTGGCAGCACAAGTTCGGCATCTGGTGGGAGCTGCACGCGGTCCATCACAGCCAGCGGCAGATGTCGCTGTGGTGCGACGACCGCAACCACCTGCTCGACGACGTGATCCAGTCGTGCTTTTTCGCGGCGATCGCGCTCGTGATCGGCGTGACGCCGTCGCAGTTCGTCGTGCTGACCGCGTTCACGAACTTCATGCAGAGCATCCAGCATACGAATGCGCGCCTGTCGTTCGGCTGGCTCGGCGAGCGCCTGCTCGTCAGCCCGATCTTCCATCGGCGCCACCATGCGGTCGGCTACGGTCACGAAGGCACCAAGTACGGCTGCAACTTCGGCGTGCTGTTCCCGTGGTGGGACATGATGTTCGGCACCGCGTCGTGGAGTCGCACGGTCGAGCCGACCGGCATCCGCGAGCAGGTCGAGGGCGTGTCCTACGGCGACGGCTTCTGGTCGCAGCACGGCCTCGCGTTCGTGCGGATCTTCCGGCGTCTGTTCCCCGCGAAGCGCGGCGCGGCGTCGGCCTGACGCGATCCCGCTCCCGTTGAACGGCATTCCCACACGGCCCGCATGCGCTTCGGCGCATGCGGGCCGTGTGGTTTATCCTTTCCCCGTTTTTCTCCGTCGATACAGGTTCGCATGAACGACTTGCTGCGCTCCTTCGTCCGGGCGATCGCCAGCGCGCTGCACCCGCGCATGCTGTGGCTCACCCTGATGCCGTTCGTCGTCTCGGCGCTGCTGTGGGGCGCCGTGCTGTGGTTTTCGTGGCAGACGCTGCTGGATCTCGCGCGCGGCGCGCTCGACGGCTTCGTGCTGACGGCCGCGCTGTATCGCGCGTTCGATGCGATCGGCATGTCGCAGCTGCACGCGGTCGTCGCGCCGTTCGTGGTCGTGTCGCTCGCGATTCCGCTGATCGTGCTGACCGTGCTGCTGCTGATCGCGACGATCTCGATGCCGGTCGTGATCAAGCACCTGTCGAACCGGCAGTTCGCGGCGCTCGAGCCGAAGCGGGGCGGTACCTTTTTCGGCAGCGTGTTCAATTCGCTCGGCGCGGCGCTGGTCGGCGTCGTGCTGCTCGTCGTCACGATCCCGCTGTGGCTGATCCCGCCGTTCTTCGCGCTGCTGCCGCCGGTGATCTGGGGCTGGCTCACGTACCGCGTGATGACCTACGACGCGCTCGCGCTGCACGCGAGCCGCGACGAGCGCCGCGCGCTCGTGCGCCGCCACCGCTGGCCGCTGATCGGCATCGGCGTCGCGACCGGGCTGCTCGGCACCGTACCGACCTTCGTATGGGTGTCGTCGGTCTGGATGATGGTGCTGTTTCCATTCGTCGCGGCGGCCATGATCTGGGTTTACGCTTTCATCCTCGTCTTCTCGGCGCTGTGGTTCGGGCACTACTGCCTGCGCGCGCTGGAGGACCTGCGCGCGAGTGCGCGCGCCACCGCAATCGACATGGGGCAGGCATGAGCATCGGCATCATCATCATCGGCGACGAAATCCTTTCGGGCCGGCGGCAGGACAAGCATCTGGCGAAGGTCATCGAACTGCTCGGCGCGCGCGGCCTCGCGCTCGACTGGGCCGAATACGTCGGCGACGATCCGGCGCGCATCACGGCGACGCTCGCGCGTGCGATCGCGTCGGGCGACATCGTGTTCTCGACGGGCGGAATCGGCGCGACGCCGGACGACCACACGCGCCAGTGCGCGGCCGCCGCGCTCGGCGTGCCGCTCGAACTGCATCCGGAAGCGAAGGTGCTGATTTCGGAGCGGATCCGCGAAACGCATACCGATCCGGCCACGCCGGTCGACTTCGATTCGCCGGAGAACCAGCACCGCTTCAACATGGGCGTGTTCCCGGCGGGCGCGACCATCATCCCGAACGGCTATAACCGCATTCCCGGTTTTTCGGCCGGCGACCTGCACTTCGTGCCGGGTTTCCCGGTGATGGCCTGGCCGATGATCGAATGGGTGCTCGACACGAAGTACGCGCACCTGCATCACGCGACGCCGCACGCGGAGCGCTCGCTGTACGTGTTCGAGCTGCCGGAATCGACGCTCACGCCGCTGATGGAGCGCATCGAGCGCGATTTCCCGGGCGTGCGCGTGTTCAGCCTGCCGAGCGTCGGCGATGCGGAGCGCGGTGGCATCTATGCGCGCCGTCACATCGACCTCGGCGTGAAGGGCGAGCCGGAAGCCGTCGCGGCTGCGTTCGTGAAGCTGCGCGAAGGCGTGCACCTGCTCGGCGGCGACGTCGTCGAGCCCGATACGCCGCGCGCCTGAGCGGCCCGCCACGCGGCCGCAAAAAAAGCACGGGCCGCGCAACGCGGCCCGTCATCGGCATGTCATCGCCCGGCTCGACGATGAGGCTGTCGCCGCCGAGCGTCGTGCTTCGTCAGGCGCCGATCCACGGCAGTTTGCGGAAGCACCAGCCGTCGACCGTCTTGCGGTGGCCTTCGGCGTCCTTGGCGCCCTCGAAGCCTTCGAGCAGGTCGAACGCCTTCGTGAAGCCGGCCTGCGCGGACGCGACCGCGGCGAGCTTCGAGCGCGCGGCGCTGCGGCACAGGAACAGGATCGGCGTATCGGCCGGGAGGGCCGCCTTCAGTTCGTTGACGAATTCGGCGTTCGGCACGCCGCCCGGGTAGCGCGTCCATTCGAGGTGCAGGTACTGGCCGTCGCCGACGAGCGGGCGGCCGATCCAGTCGAGTTCGGCGCGCGTGCGCACGTCGACGAGGCGCGCGGACGGGTCGAGCTGCAGCAGTTCGAATGCCTCGACCGGCAGCAGCGCGCCGGCGTAGTTGAGCGCGCCTTGTGCGCGGCGTTCGTCGGCCTTCGCGTAAAGCTGGTCGAGCGTACTCATGGCAGGGAGTCTCCGTATCGGTCAAACGAACATTCTAGCGCGGCGTCGCGGTACGAACGCCCGTCTACCGACAGGCACATGCACCGCCACGCACTCACCAAAAGGGTGCAGAATGGCGTGCATGCACCAGAATGATTCCGCCGCGACGGCGCGCTGGCGTGATTGCACCGTTTCGGTGCGTTTGCGCGGCCGCCGGTGCGGTGGCCGGCCCCGGAATTGCGCAGCCGGGTCCCGTCGCGACGCGCTCCGGCGCGATTTACGTCGGTTTTGCGATGGCTGGCACGGATGCTGCTATATAGAATTCGGTCGAATCGGGGCGCGCTGCGCTAAAGCAAGACCCCGGTCAGCTCGATAAACGAGGCGGTTCCCAGTCCGCCGGAATTGTTCAATCAGGAGAAGAGGTTATGAGTAAAACCGTCGCCGACGTCATGCAGCTCGTGAAGGACGAGGACGTCAAGTTTGTCGATTTCCGCTTCACGGATACGCGCGGCAAGGAACAGCACGTGTCGGTGCCGGTTTCGGCGTTTGACGAAGACAAGTTCGAAAGCGGCCATGCATTCGACGGTTCGTCGATCGCGGGCTGGAAGGGCATCGAGGCGTCGGACATGCTGCTCATGCCGGACCCGAGCGCGGCCTTCGTCGACCCGTTCTACGAAGAGTCGACCCTCGTGCTGACCTGCGACGTGGTCGAGCCGGCAGACGGCAAGGGCTACGAGCGCGATCCGCGTTCGCTCGCGAAGCGCGGCGAAGCGTACCTGAAGAGCACGGGCATCGGCGACACGGCCTACTTCGGTCCGGAACCGGAATTCTTCATTTTCGACTCGGTCCAGTGGAACACGGACATGTCGGGCTGCTTCGTGAAGATCAACTCGGAAGAAGCACCGTGGTCGGCCGGCAAGGAATTCGAAGGCGGCAACACGGGCCACCGTCCGGGCACGAAGGGCGGTTACTTCCCGGTCGCGCCGGTCGACACGTTCCAGGACATGCGTTCGGAAATGTGCCTGCTGCTCGAACAGCTCGGTATCCCGGTCGAAGTGCACCACCACGAAGTGGCGGGCCAGGGCCAGAACGAAATCGGCACGAAGTTCTCGACGCTGGTGCAGCGCGCCGACTGGACGCAATGGTCGAAGTACATCATCCACAACGTCGCGCACTCGTACGGCAAGACGGCGACGTTCATGCCGAAGCCGGTCGTCGGCGACAACGGTTCGGGCATGCACGTTCACCAGTCGATCTGGAAGGACGGCCAGAACCTGTTCGCGGGCAACGGCTACGCCGGCCTGTCGGAACTGGCGCTGTTCTACATCGGCGGCATCATCAAGCACGCCCGTGCACTGAACGCGATCACGAACCCGACGACGAACTCGTACAAGCGTCTGGTCCCGCACTTCGAAGCACCGGTCAAGCTCGCTTACTCGGCACGCAACCGTTCGGCATCGATCCGCATTCCGCACGTGTCGAACCCGAAGGGCCGCCGCATCGAAACGCGCTTCCCGGATCCGATGGCGAACCCGTACCTGTGCTTCACGGCGCTGATGATGGCCGGCCTCGACGGGATCCAGAACAAGATCCATCCGGGCGAAGCCGCGGACAAGAACCTGTACGACCTGCCGCCGGAAGAGGATGCAAAGATCCCGACCGTCTGCGCGGGCCTCGACCAGGCACTCGAAGCGCTCGACAAGGATCGCGAGTTCCTGACGCGCGGCGGCGTGTTCACGGACGGCATGATCGACGCGTACCTCGCGCTGAAGGAGCAGGAGCTGGCGAAGTTCCGCATGACGACGCACCCGATCGAGTTCGAGATGTACTACTCGCTCTAATCGGCGATGGCGCGACGATTCAGCGCCATTTTGCCGGTTCGTTCCCGTCGCGCGGCCTGCGGCGGGAACGGCGGAGTCTGAAAGGGGACGGCGTCCAGCCGTCCCTTTTTTGTTCCGGTGATTTTCATTTTCTGGCCCGGTGAGGCGCGACAAGCACGCAGATGGTTCTGAAGAATCTGATCAAGGCGAAAACGGGGCAGCCCGAGCGACTGACGGACGACGAGCGGCTCGCGCGTTCGGGCCTGCTGGCGGGGCTGGAAGCGCTGCCGACGGTCGTGATCGTGCTCGACCGCAAGACGCTGCGGATCGCGTTCGCGAACCCGTCGGCGGAGGCGATGCTCGACATCTCGCGCCGGCAGCTCGCGCAGCGGCCGTGGGGCGAGATTTTTCCGAACGCGAACGAGCTGGCATCGACGATCACCGCGATCGGCGAGGAACGCTTTCACGCGACGCACCTCGATACCGTGCTCGACCGGCCCGGCCGCGAACCGCTGCATGTGCATGCGATCGTCGGCTTCCTCGAGTCGGCGCCCGATTTCGTGCTCGTCGAGCTGTTCGAGAACGAACGGCAGTCGCGTACCGACCGGGAAGAGCGCATCCACGACCTGACCGCGGTCAACAAGCAGCTGATCCGCAACCTCGCGCACGAGATCAAGAACCCGCTCGGCGGCATTCGCGGCGCAGCCCAGCTGCTCGAATTCGAACTGGGCGAGCGCGAGCGCGGCGAGTTGCGCGAATACACGCAGGTGATCATCAAGGAGTCCGATCGCCTGCAGACGCTCGTCGACCGGTTGCTGGAGCCGCATCGGCATCCGCACATCGTCGGCGACGTGAACATCCACGAAGTGTGCGAACGCGTGCGCGCGGTGATGCTCGCGGAGTTTCCGCGCGGGCTCACGATCGAGCGCGACTACGACGTGAGCGTGCCGGACCTGCGCGGCGACAAGGAGCAACTGATCCAGGCGCTGCTCAACATCGTGCGCAACGCGGCGCAGGCGCTGCGCGAGCGGATCGCGCAGGGCGACGCGAAGATCGAGCTGCGCACGCGCATCGCGCGCAAGATCACGATCGCGAAGCGCCTGTACCGGCTGGCACTGGACTTGCACGTGATCGACAACGGGCCCGGCATTCCGGACGAGATCCGCGACCGCATTTTCTATCCGCTCGTGTCCGGGCGCGAAGACGGCAGTGGTCTCGGCCTGACGCTCGCGCAGACTTTCGTGCAGCAGCACGACGGGATGATCGAGGTCGAAAGCCGGCCCGGACGTACCGAATTTCAGATTCTGCTGCCGCTCGACCATTGAGTGGCGACATTGCGATTCACCGGATTCACCCATACCTGACCGACCTATGAAGCCGATCTGGATAGTAGACGACGACCAATCGATCCGCTGGGTGCTTGAAAAGGCACTCGCCCGGGACAGCTTCGCGACGAAGAGCTTCGCGAACGTGCGCGATGCGCTGGCCGCGCTCGACCACGAGACGCCGCAGGTGCTCGTGTCCGACATCCGGATGCCGGGCGGCTCGGGCCTCGAGCTGCTGCAGGCGATGCACGAGCGGCTGCCGGGCTTGCCCGTCATCATCATGACGGCGTTCTCCGACCTCGACAGCGCCGTCGCGGCGTTCCAGGGCGGCGCGTTCGAATATCTCGCGAAACCGTTCGACGTCGACAAGGCCGTCGAGCTGATCCGCCGCGCGGTGGAGGAAAGCCTGCGCGGCGGCGCGCCGCAGGACGAGCGCGTCGCCGAGGCGCCCGAGATGCTCGGCCAGGCGCCCGCGATGCAGGACATGTTCCGCGCGATCGGCCGCCTGTCGCATTCGGCCGCGACCGTGCTGATCACCGGCGAATCGGGCACCGGCAAGGAGCTCGTCGCCCGGGCGCTGCATCGCCACAGCCCGCGCGCGAACGGCCCGTTCATCGCGCTGAACACCGCGGCGATTCCGAAGGACCTGCTCGAATCCGAGCTGTTCGGCCACGAGCGCGGCGCGTTCACCGGCGCGCAGACGACACGGCAGGGCCGTTTCGAGCAGGCCGAGAACGGCACGCTGTTCCTCGACGAAATCGGCGACATGCCGTTCGACCTGCAGACGCGCCTGCTGCGCGTGCTGTCGGACGGGCAGTTCTACCGCGTCGGCGGGCACAACCCGCTGCGCGCGAACGTGCGCGTGATCGCCGCGACCCACCAGAATCTCGAATCGCGCGTGCGGCAGGGGTTGTTCCGCGAGGACCTTTACCACCGGCTCAACGTGATCCGGCTGCGCCTGCCGCCGCTGCGCGAACGCAGCGAGGACATCGCGCTGCTCACGCGCCACTTCCTGCAGAAGAGCGCACGCGATCTCGGCGTCGAGCCGAAGCGCGTGTCCGACGACGCGCTCGCGTACCTGACGTCGCTGCCGTTTCCCGGCAATGTCCGGCAGCTCGAGAACCTCGCGAACTGGCTGACCGTGATGGCGCCCGCGCAGACGGTCGAGATCAAGGACCTGCCGCCCGATCTCGTGCCGGCCGGCGCGCCGGTCGTCGCGACGGGCGACGGCGCGGATGCGCCCGGCAGCGCGCCGGCCGTGCCGCCCGCGCTCGGTGCGGCGCCGGCGGCGAGCGCGCCCGTCGCGGCCGCGCCGAACGGCAGCGTGCCGAACGGCTATCCGCTGTGGGAGCATGGCCTGCGCACCGAAGTCGCGCGGCTGTTGCGCGAGAATTCGGCCGACGTGATGGACGAGCTCGCACGCCGTTTCGAGGCGGCCGTGATCCGCGAGGCGCTCGACTTCACGCGGGGCCGCAAGGTCGAGGCCGCGGAGCGCCTCGGTATCGGCCGCAACACGATCACGCGCAAGATCCAGGAACTCCACCTGGAGCCCTGAGCACGAATCGCGGCATGCGCGCGCGTCGCGCATGCCGCGATCGGACATAATCGCGGTTTGCACGCGCGTCGCGCATGCCGCGATCGGACATAATCGCGGTTTGCACGCCGTTTGCCATTCCGCCGATCCTCAATGTCCGATTCCTTCCGCTGGCCCGCCGGGGCCGACCCGTTCCGTTTTCTCGAAGCGCTCGACAGCAAGCGCGCCCGCACGTGGGTCGACGAGCAGAATGCGCGCACGCGTGCCGCGCTGCGCGACGACGATGCGTATCGCGCGCTGGCCGCGCGTCTCGCCAAGGCCTATCTGCCGCGTGAGCGCCCGGTGATTCCGACCCGCTGGCGCGACTGGGCGTACGACCTGTGGCAGGACGATCTCCATCCGAAGGGGCTGTGGCGCCGCGCGCGCTGGGACGACTGGCGTGCCGGTCGGCCCGCGTGGGAAACGCTGCTCGACGTCGATGCGCTCGGTGCCGAAGAGGGCGAGTCGTGGGTGTTCGAGCAGGATGCGATCCTGTATCCGGACGGCGATCGCGCGCTGCTGTCGCTGTCGCCGGGCGGTGCCGACGCGGTCGTCGTGCGCGAATTCGATCTCGTCGAACGCCGTTTCGTCGACGGCGGCTTCACGATCGACGAGCCGGGCCATCACACGGTCGGCTGGATCGACCGCGACACCGTCTACGTGAGCTGGGATCGCGGCGAAGCGCATGCGACCGCGGCCGGCTATCCGTACGAAGCGCGGCGCTGGGTGCGCGGCACGGCGCTCGCCGATGCGCCCGTCGTGTTCAGCGGCGAACCCGACGACATCAGCGCCGGGGCGTGGTTCGATCCGATCGATCGGCGTCACGTCGCGTGGCGCAGCGTCGACTTCTTCGACGCGCATGCCTACTGGCTGACCGACGCCGGCGAGTGGGCGCGCTACGACGTGCCGACGCACGTCGAGGTCGGGTTCTGGGAAGGCTGGCTCGTGCTGGAGCCGCGCCTCGACTGGGATTGCGACGGCGTGCGCCATGCGGGCGGCTCGCTGCTCGCGATCCGCGAGCAGGCGTTCCTGGCCGGGTCGCGCGCATTCACGACGCTGTTCGCGCCGCGGCCGACCACATCCGCGTGCACGTGGACGCACACGCGCACGATGCTGATCGCGAGCTGGCTCGACGACGTGCACAACCGGACGATGCTGTGGCAGCCGCGGCAGGCCAACGACGGCACGTGGACATGGGACGCGCGGCCGTTCGAGTGGACGGGCGATGCGCAGATCGACGTCGAACCCGTCGAGGCGACGCTGAACGACGAGGTGTACGTCGACGTCGACACCTATCTCGATCCGCCCGAATGCTGGCTGGCCGATCTTGCCGATCGGGCGGACGATGCGCCGTCGCGCCGTGTGCTGCTCGACCGGCCGCCGGTGCAGTTCGAGGCGGCCGGGCTCGTCGTGCGCCGCGCGAGCGCGCGCTCGCGGGACGGCACGATGGTGCCGTACACGCTGATCGGGCCGCGCGATGCGCTCGATCCGGCCGACGGCGCCGCGCGCGTCGCGCGGCCGTGTTTGCTGTCGGGCTACGGCGGCTTTGCGATCCCGAACCTGCCGGGCTACAGCGACGCGTTCGGCATCGGGTGGCTCGAACGCGGCGGCGTGATGGCGTTCGCGCATATCCGCGGCGGCGGCGAGTTCGGGCCGCGCTGGCACGTCGACGCGCAGCGCGAACATCGGCAGCGTTCATTCGACGATTTCATCGCGGTGGCCGAGGATCTGGCCGCGACCGGCGTGACGACGGCCGCGCAGCTCGGGATCGAGGGCGGCAGCAACGGCGGATTGCTGGTCGCCGCGTGCATGATGCAGCGGCCGGAGCTGTTCGGCGCGGTGCTGTGCCGCGTGCCGCTGCTCGACATGCAGCGCTATCCGAAGCTGCACGCGGGCGCCGCATGGCTCGACGAATACGGCGACCCCGACGATCCGCGCGCGGGCGCGGCGCTGGCCGCGTATTCGCCGTATCACCGCGTGCGCGAAGGCGTCACGTATCCGCCGCTGCTGCTGACGACGTCGACGCGCGACGACCGCGTGCATCCCGCGCATGCGCGCAAGATGGCCGCGCGCATGCAGGCGCTCGGTCACGAACGGGTGTGGTATTGGGAGAACACCGACGGCGGCCACGGCAGCGCCGACGATCTGGAGCGTGCGGAGGCCGATGCGGCCGAGTTCGGCTTCCTGTGGGCCCATCTCGGGCCGGCGCCCGCGCGGCACTGAGCGCGCGGGCGGATGGGACGATCAGCCGACGACCGCGACGACGGGCGTGTGGTCGGACGGTTGTTCCCACGTGCGCGGCGTACGATCGACCTCGCACGACGTGCAGGTTTCCGCGAGCGCCGGCGACAGCAGGATGTGGTCGATGCGCAGCCCGGCGTTGCGGCGGAACGCCATCATCCGGTAGTCCCACCACGTGAAGGTTTTCTCGGGCTGCTCGAAGCGGCGGAACGCATCGACGAAGCCGAGCTCGATCAGTTGCGCGAAGTGCGCGCGCTCCTGCGGCGACACGAGGTTCTGGCCTTCCCATTTCGCGGGATCGTGCACGTCGCGGTCTTCCGGCGCGATGTTGTAGTCGCCGAGCAGCGCGAGCTTCGGGTAGCGCTGCAGCTCGGTGCGCAGCCACGCCTGCAGCGCGTCGAGCCACTGCATCTTGTAGACGAACTTGTCGGAGTCGGGCGCCTGGCCGTTCGGGAAGTAGGCGGACACGATGCGCACGCCGTCGACCGTCGCGGCGACCACGCGCTGCTGCGGATCGTCGAAGCCGGGGATGTTGCGCACGATGTCCGATTCGTCGACGGCGAGCGACGCGCGCGCGAGGATCGCGACGCCGTTGTAGGTCTTCTGGCCCGTGAACCAGCTGCGATAGCCGATCGCCTCGAGATCGGCGCGCGGGAATTTCTCGTCAGGCAGCTTCAGTTCCTGCAGGCACAGTACGTCGGTGCCGCTTTGCGCGAGCCAGTCGAGCACATGCTGCTTGCGGACGTTGAGCGAGTTGACGTTCCAGGTGGCGATTTTCATGAACGGGAGTATGTGTGCGGCGTGAATGCGAAGGCCGCCATCTTACCGCGAGCATGCGGGGCGAACGCGCGCGAAACGCGACGCGGAGCAGGGCGCGGGCCACGCCGTCTGGAAGACGAGAGAAGAATTTGTGACAAAAGTGTTGACGTGAGTACTTCATCACCCTATAATTTATTTCTCTGACGCGGGGTGGAGCAGTCTGGCAGCTCGTCGGGCTCATAACCCGAAGGTCGTAGGTTCAAATCCTACCCCCGCAACCAAGCACACCAGACGATGTGCAGCGCAAATGACCGATGCGCGCTTCGTCGACAGGAACCCGGCCCCGTGCCGGGTTTTTTGTTTTCCGCGCGCGATATCGCCGGCGCGATTGTCGTGGTTACCGCGCCGCCCACTCCACGGCCGCCTTCGCATGCAGCGCGGTCGTGTCGAACACCGGCAGCGGCGAATCGTCCGCGCCGATCAGCAGCGTGATTTCCGTGCAGCCGAGAATCACGGCCTGCGCGCCGCGCCGCGCCAGTGCCTCGATGATCGACACGTAGGTCGCGCGCGATTCCGCCGCGACGATGCCGTGGCACAGCTCGTCGTAGATGATCCGGTGCACGTCGTCGCGCCCGCGTTCGTCCGGCACGAGCACGTCCATCCCGAATTTGTCGCGCAGCCGCTCCGCATAGAACGGCAACTCCATCGTGTAGCGCGTGCCGAGCAGCGCGACGCGCTCGACGCCTGCGTCGCGCAGCGCGCTGCCGGTCGGATCGGCAATGTGCAGGAACGGCAGCTTCACCGCGGCTTCGATCGCGTCGTGCACGCGATGCATCGTATTGGTCGTCAGCACGACGAGATCGGCGCCGGCCGCTTCGAGCTGGCGCGCCGCGTCGGCCATCCGTTCGCCGAGCGCCGCCCAGTCGTGCGTGCGCTGCAGCGCTTCGATTTCCGCGAAGTCGACCGTGACCAGCACGCTCTTCGCGTTGTGGTGGCCGCCATGCAGCGCCTTCGAATGGCGGTTGATCATCCGGTAGTACTCGGCCGACGATTCCCAGCTCATGCCGCCGATCAATCCGATCGTCTTCATCCGTCACCTTCTCGTTTGGTGTGTCGCGGCAGACGAGTATAGGCGTCGCTGCCGGCGCGCGGCCGGTACGATCCGCGCAAAGCGGGCCGGTACGGCGCAGCCGGGCGCGGCCGCACGCGACAGTTGAAACCGGCACTGTGTTTTTGTACAGTATCGGCACCGTGAACCCGACCACTATCCCGCCTGCCGATCCGCACGTGCCGCCACCGGGCGACGCGCTGCCGCGCATGCGCAAGATCATTCACTGCGACTGCGACTGTTTCTACGCGTCGGTCGAGATGCGCGACGATCCGTCGCTGCGCAACCGGCCGCTCGCGGTCGGCGGCCGGCCCGACCAGCGCGGCGTGATCGCGACCTGCAACTACGAGGCGCGGCGCTATGGCGTGCATTCGGCGATGTCGTCGGCGCTCGCGATGCGCAAGTGCCCGGACCTGCTGATCCTGCCGTCCGCGATGGATAAATACCGCGCGGCGTCGCGGCAGATCATGGCGATCTATCGCGACTACACGCCCGACGTCGAGCCGCTGTCGCTCGACGAGGCGTACCTCGACGTCAGCGGGTCCGAGCGGTGCCAGGGCAGTGCGACGCTGATCGCGCGCGAGATCCGCCAGCGCGTGTTCGACACGGTCGGCGTGACCGTGTCGGCCGGCGTCGCGCCGAACAAGTTCATCGCGAAGATCGCGTCGGACTGGAACAAGCCGGACGGCCTGTTCGTCGTGCGGCCGCACGAGATCGACGCGTTCGTCGCGGCGCTGCCGGTGCGCAAGCTGCACGGCGTCGGCAAGGTGACGGCCACGCGGCTCGACCGGCTCGGCATCCAGACCTGCGCGCAGTTGCGCGACTGGCCGCTGATCGACCTGCATCGCGAGTTCGGCGCATTCGGGCGGCGGCTGTACGAACTGTCGCGCGGCATCGACGAGCGGCCCGTGCAGGCCGACCAGGAGCGCAAGTCGGTCAGCGTCGAGACGACCTACGTGACCGACCTGACGACGCTCGAGCAATGCGCGGACGAGATTCGCCGCCTCGTCGTGCAGCTCGACGCGCGGATCGCGCGCGCCGGCGCCGCGCGGTCGATCCGCAAGCTGTACGTGAAGATCCGCTTCGCCGATTTCCAGCGCACGACGGTCGAATGCGTGGCCGACGCGACGCATGCGGAGACGGCCGTCACGCTGCTCGCGAAGGGGCTGCAGCGGCGCGCGCAGGCCGTACGGCTGCTCGGCGTCGGCGTGCGCATCGACGAGGACACGGCCGAGCGTCACGGGCAGTTCTCGCTGTTCGACGACGAAGCGCCCGCGCCATGAAAAAAGGCACCGCCGTGGCGGTGCCTGTCGATGCAGCCGGAAGGGTCGGGCGGCGCGCTCAGTGCGCGGGCGCGGCCATCCCGTTGTGGCGCAGCAGCGCATCGATTTCCGGCTCGCGGCCGCGGAACGCCTTGAACGAATCCATCGCCGGGCGGCTGCCGCCGACCTCGAGGATCTCGCGGCGATAGCGCGTGCCGGTGGCCGCGTCGAGCACGCTGCCGCTCTGGGCGGCCGCTTCCTCGAACGCCGCGTACGCGTCGGCCGACAGCACCTCGGCCCACTTGTAGCTGTAATAGCCGGCCGCGTAGCCGCCCGCGAAGATGTGGCTGAACGTGTTCGGCCAGCGCGAGAAGGCCGCCTGCGGGATCACGTGGTAGCGCTCGTTGATCTCGCGCGCGAACGCGGTCACGCCGGTGGCGCCGGCCGGGTCGAAGTCGACGTGCAGCAGCATGTCGAACATCGAGAACACGATCTGGCGCAGCGTGCCGAGCCCGCTCTGGAAATTCTTCGCGGCGATCATCTTGTCGAACAGCTCGCGCGGCAGCGAGGCGCCCGTATCGACGTGCGACGACATCGACGACAGCACGTCCCATTCCCAGCAGAAGTTTTCCATGAACTGCGACGGCAGCTCGACCGCATCCCATTCGACGCCGTTGATGCCCGACACGCCGAGTTCGTCGACGCGCGTGAGCATGTGGTGCAGCCCGTGGCCGAACTCGTGGAACAGCGTGATGACTTCGTCGTGCGTGAAGCACGCGGGCTTGCCGCCGATCGGCGCCGAGAAGTTGCAGGTGAGATACGCGACCGGCGTCTGCACGTCGCTGCCGCGCTTCGCACGCGAACGCGCGTCGTCCATCCATGCGCCGCCGCGCTTGCCTTCGCGCGCGTACAGGTCGAGATAGAACTGCGCGACGAGCGAGCCGTCGCGGTTCTCGACGCGGAAGAAGCGCACGTCCTTGTGCCACACCGGCGCTTCATCCGGCTTGATCCGCACGCCGAACAGCGTTTCGGTGACGGTGAACAGGCCCTTGAGCGCGGCCGGTTCCGGGAAGTACTGCTTGACCTCGTTTTCCGAGAACGCGTAGCGCTGCTGGCGCAGCTTCTCGGCCGCGTACGCGACGTCCCACGGCGCGAGTTCGGCGAGGCCGAGTTCCTTCGCGGCGAACGTGCGCAGCTCGTCCCAGTCCTTGTCCGCGTGCGGACGCGCGCGCGTCGCGAGATCCTCGAGGAAGGCGATGACCTGTTGCGGCGATTCGGCCATCTTCGGCGCGAGCGACACTTCGGCGAAATTGCGGTAGCCGAGCATCTGCGCCTCTTCGCGGCGCAGCTTCAGCTCGTCGGCGACGATCGCCGTGTTGTCCCATTCGGCCTTGCCGCCGCCGTACTGCGGCCCGAGTTCCGACGCGCGCGTCGCATAGGCGCGGTAGAGCGTCTCGCGCAGCGCGCGGTTCTCGGCGTACTGCAGCACCGGGAAGTACGACGGGAAGTGTAGCGTGAATTTCCAGCCTGCCTTGCCGTCCTTCTGCGCGGCTTCGCGGGCGGCCTCGATCGCATCGCCGGGCAAGCCGGCCAGTTCGGCTTCGTCCTCGACGACATACGCGTACGCGTTGGTCGCGTCGAGCACGTGGTCGGAGAAGGCCTTCGACAGCGCGGCCTGCTGCTCCTGCAGTTCCGCGAAGCGCGGCTTCTGGTCCTCCGGCAGCTCGGCGCCCGACAGGCGGAAATCGCGCAGCGCGTTATCGAGGATCTTCTTGCGTTCGGCGGACAGCGTCGCGTATTCGGCGCTCGCGGCAATTGCCTTGTACTTCTCGTACAGCGCGAGATTCTGGCCGACGCTCGACCAGAACTCGGTCACGCGCGGCAGGTTTTCGCCGTAGGCGGCGCGCAGCTCCGGCGTGTCGGCGACCGCGTTCAGATGGCCGACGATGCCCCATGCGCGGCCGAGCGGCTCCGTGGCCTGCTCGACCGTCTCGACGACGGCGGCCCAGGTCGACGGCGTCTCCTGCGCGCTCGCGGTTTCGACCGCGCGGCTGGCGGCGTCGAGCAGCGTATCGAGTGCGGGCGTCACGTGTTCCGGGCGGATTTCGCCGAAACGGGGCAGGCCGGAGAAGTCGAGGAGCGGATTGGTGTTGGCGCTGGCGGACATAAGACTCCCTGTCTGTTGCCGGATGAACCGGGATGAAAAGGGTAACGGCGGCTGGGCGCGACGGCGCCCGATACCGACATTATTGGGGCGCATCGTGCGCTTTCCAATCGTTAGTTTCTAATGGCGCGATTGACGCAGGGTCGGATGCGTGGCCGTGCGCATCCGACAGCGGGCATCCGGGGACGGGCGTCCGGCGGCTTGCGGCCGGACGCGGTGCGGCCGCATCGACGCGGCCGGCGAGACGCCGGCGCACGCAGGCGCGCCGGCTGAACGGGGATGCGTCAGGCCGCGGCGGCAGCGGCGCGTTCGGCGGATTCGATCGTGTTGACCAGCAGCATCGTGATGGTCATCGGGCCAACGCCGCCCGGCACCGGCGTGATGTAGCCGGCCACTTCCTTCACGCCCGCGAAATCGACGTCGCCGCACAGCTTGCCCGCATCGTCGCGGTTCATGCCGACGTCGATCACCGTCGCGCCCGGCTTCACCATGTCGGCGGTCAGGATGTTGCGCTTGCCGACCGCGGCGACCACGATGTCGGCCTGCTGCGTGTGCGCGGCGAGGTCGCGCGTCTTGCTGTGGCAGATCGTCACGGTCGCGCCGGCGTCGAGCAGCATCATCGCCATCGGCTTGCCGACGATATTCGAACGGCCGATCACGACCGCATTCGCGCCCTGCAGCGCGATGCCGTGCGCCTCGAACATCTTCATCACGCCGTACGGCGTGCACGGGCGGAACAGCGGCTTGCCGGTCATCAGCGCGCCGGCGTTCGCGACGTGAAAGCCGTCGACATCCTTCTCCGGCGCGATCGCCTCGATCACCTTGTGGCTGTCGATATGCGCGGGCAGCGGCAGCTGCACGAGGATGCCGTGGATCTTCGGGTCGCGGTTCAGCTCGTCGATGCGCGCGAGCAGGTCGGCTTCCGACAGCGTGGCCGGGTAGGCATCCTTCAGCGAGAAGAAACCATTGTCCTCGCACGCCTTGATCTTGTTGCGCACGTAGACTTCGCTCGCCGGGTTTTCGCCGACGAGGATCACCGCGAGACCGGGCTGGTGGCCGCGAGCGGTCAGGGCGGCGGCGCGTTCGGCGGCCTGGGCGCGCAAGGTCTTCGAAAGGGCGTTGCCGTCGATGAGGAGGGCTGTCATGGTGGTGGGTCCTGCCGGGAAGTTGGAATGCGGGCGTACGGCGCCGGAAGCGCCGCAGCAAAGCACGCAATTATACCGTTCGCTTGCTGCCGTCCGACAGCGAATCAACGGGAAGCGTCATGGTCGCGGCGCGCGTGCGCCGGGAGGAAAGGCCGCCGCCGCGCGAGTGGGCCGCATCGCGCGGGGCGGCAAGCGCCGGTGGCGGGCCGGGCGGGCAGCGCCGCCGCGGCCGCTGAAGACGCTCAGGCCTGCTTCTTCGACAGCGCGAGGCGCAGCAGGTCGGCCACCGTGTTGACGTTGAGCTTTTCCATGATGTTCGCGCGGTGCGCTTCGACCGTCTTGATGCTGATGCCGAGATCGTCGGCGATCTGCTTGTTCAGGCGGCCCGCGATGATGCGTTCGAGCACCTGCTGCTCGCGCGCGGTCAGCTTCGACAGGCGCTCGCTCGCGGCACGCTGTTCCTGGACGCTCTTGCTTTCGCTTCGGGCCTTGTCGAGCATCCGCTCGACGAGCTTGCGCAGCTCGGCTTCGTCGAACGGTTTCTCGATAAAGTCCATCGCACCCTTTTTCATCGTCGACACGGCCATCGGCACGTCGCCGTGACCCGTGACGAAGATGATCGGCAGCGCGGCGTTGTCGGCGATCAGGCGCTCCTGCAGCTCGAGGCCGCTCATGCCCGACATCCGCACGTCGAGGATCAGGCACGCGATCTGGCCGGCCTGTTGCGCCGGCTGGTAGGCATCGAGGAACTGCTCGGCGCTCGAGAAGCATTGCACGCGATAGCCGTTCGCCTCCAGCAGCCAGCGCAGCGAGTCCCGTACGGCCTCGTCGTCGTCGACGACAAAGACGGTTTCCTGAGTGGTGGTGACAGGGCTATTCATAGTTCTCCCGTAACGGTATGTGATGCCGATGCCTCGCGCCCCCCTTGGCCGAGATCAGCGGGTTCCCCAATGGGCAGGCTGCAGTGGAACGTCGCGCCGGAAATGCGGCCATCCGGCTCGACGTTGTTGACCACCCACAGACGCCCCCGATGCGATTCGATGATCGAACGGCAGATGTTCAGCCCCATGCCCATGCCATCGGACTTGGTGCTGTAAAACGGTTCGAACAGGCGCTCGGCGGTCGCTTCGTCGACGCCCGGACCCTGGTCGATCACGCGGATGTCGACGAAACCCGCGTCGATGTCGGCGACGACGCGGATCACGCCGTCCGCCGAGGCCGGCTTCACGTCGGCCATCGCCTCGGCCGCGTTCTTCATCAGGTTCATCAACACCTGCTCGATCAGCACGGGGTCGACATAAATAATAGGCATTCTTGCGAGGATTTCCGTGACGATCCGGATCCTGCGCTTCCTGGCCTCGATTTCGGCGAGCCCGACCGCGTCGGCGACGATGTCCGCGACCCGGGCCGGCTGGCGTTTCGGCTCGCTGCGCTTCACGAATTCGCGGATCCGCTTGACGATCATCCCGGCGCGCAGCGCCTGCTGCGCGGTCTTTTCCAGCGCGGGTTGCAGCGTTTCGGGCGTGCCGCGGCCGCTCTTGACGAGCGCGAGCGTGCCCGAGCAGTAGTTGTTGATCGCGGCGAGCGGCTGGTTCAATTCGTGAGCAATCGACGACGCCATTTCACCCATCGTCATCAATCGGCTCGTGAACTGCAGCTTTTCTTCCTGCTGGTGCGCGAGTTCCTGCGCCTTCTTGCGGGTCGTGATGTCGGTCGCGATCTGCATCTGCGCGAGGTGGCCGTCGACCCACTGGATGTACTGGCGGCGCACCTCGAACCATTTCTGGATGCTTTCGACGTACACCTCCTGCGCATCGGCGGTGCTGCTCGTCAGCGCGGCGGCCGGCAGGCCCGCGAACGCGTCGACCATGTCGATCGAGTCGGACGATGCCTGCGCGCGGTCGAAGCCGCCGCCCGACAGTTCCAGATGGCCGTCCGGGCGGATGCCGAACAGGTGGCGGTAGTAGCGGTTCGCGAACAGCAGCTCGGCTTCGTCGGCGGCGAGCACCGACACCGCGGCGTCGAGGCTTTCGAGCACCGTCGTGAAGCGTTCGTGCGCGGCCGCGAGCTCCTCGCGCGCGCGCTTCGGTTCGGTGATGTCGGTCATCGACGACATCCAGCCGGTCTGGCGGCCCGAACTGTCGATCAGCGGCGACACGTACAGGCGCGCATGGAACAGCGTGCCGTTCTTGCGCCGTACGCGCAGCTCGAAGCCCGAGCTCGGCGCCTTGCCGCGCAGCGTCATGTCGAGCTGGCGCTGCATTTCCGGGTAGGCGTCGCGTGGCCAGTACGGGAACGGCGCGACTTTGCCGACGAGGTCGGTTTCGTCCCAGCCCGTCATCCGGCAGAACGCGGGGTTCACGTGCGTGATGCGGCCGTGCATGTCGAGCACGCGCATGCCGATCAGCACCGAGTTTTCCATCGCGCGGCGGAAGAACGCTTCCGCGTACAGCGCCTGCTGCGCCTCGAAGCGCTGGCGCGTGTGCTTCCACAGGCTCCAGAGGCTCCACAGCACGAAGCACGACAGGCCGGCGACGAGCCACACGAGCGTGTTGTTGGTCAGGTTCGTGAGCTGCGGGAATGCGTACACGCGCACCGTCAGCCCCTGGCCGGGCGGATCGAGCGGCAGGTCGTAGTGCGAGTCGCGCGGCAGGCGCGGGCGCGTCGACGTGGACGACAGCTCGCGGTTGTTCGCGTCGGTGATCGAGATCTTGTACTTCGACGACAGTTCCTGCGGGATGTCGTGCTTCAGGATGCCCTCGACCGAGAACACCGCGGCGATCGAGCCGAGATATTCGCGGTCGCCGCGCATCACGGGCGTCTGCAGCGTGATGAAGCCGTTGCCGAAGTCGTCGTAGATCAGCGGCGAATAGGCCTGGCGGCGCGTGCTGCGCGCTTCGTCGTACGCGCCGCGCACGGCGTCCTGCATCTGCGCGTCGCCCGGCTTCGCGAGCCGCTGGCCGAGCAGCGGCGGATGCACGGTCGGCCAGCGCTGCACGCCGGGCGCGGTGTACCAGTTCAGGTAGAGGATTTCCGGATGCGTTTGCATCACGTCCGCGACGGCCATCTGGAATGCGTTCTGGTCGAGGCGGCCCGACGCGAGATCGCGCGACAGCGCCTGCAGCTGTTCCTGCGCGCCCGTCATCGACAGGCGGATCTGTTGCTGCGCCCAGGCGACGTTACGAAACAGGGTGTCTTCCTGCTGCTGCTGTTCGCGGCGATTGAGGCTCCACAGGATGAGGCTCATCACCACGAGAAATACCAGGATCGACAGCAGCGGCGTCAGCAAATAGGAATTGGACCACCACGGTCCGTGGTGCCAACGGGACGGCTGCGACTCCGCCGGCGGGCCCGACGGTCGCGCCGAGCGTGCGAAAAGCCGATCGGTCAACATGGCAGGATTGTAGCGCAGCGCAATACATGGAAAACCGGTACCGGATATGTTGAACGGAAACGGATTTGTTCCGCCGTGGCGTGCCGCCGCGCCCCGAAGCATGGGTGCGGCGCAGCAATATTTCGCATTACGAGAAAAGATCTCACAATTCGAAAATTTTGTTGCGCAGGCCCGCGCACGCTCATTACAATCCGCTGGAGCTTGCCCGCAGCCGGCCGCGTCGCGTCGTCTGCATGAGAGCGATCCTCACATTCCAGGACCCAGGAGACGAGAATGTCCGCTGTACCGAACGAAGTGATGAAATATGTCGCCGCCGATCGTGACGACGACCCGCAAGAAACCATCGAGTGGCTGGAGTCGCTCGATGGCGTGATCTCCTCCGTGGGCACCGGCCGCGCGCATTACCTGATCGAAAAACAGATCGAGTTCGCCCGCATGCACGGCGAGCACCTGCCGTTCTCCGCCAACACCCCGTACATCAACACGATCCCGGTCGAAGCCCAGGCGAAGATCCCGGGCGACCAGGACATCGAGCACCGCATCCGTTCGTACACGCGCTGGAACGCGCTGGCGATGGTGCTGCGTGCCGGCAAGGACACGAACGTCGGCGGCCACATCGCCTCGTTCGCATCGGCCGCGACGCTCTACGACGTCGGCTACAACCACTTCTGGCACGCGGCGTCCGACCAGCACGGCGGCGATCTCGTGTTCGTGCAGGGTCACTCGTCGCCGGGCGTGTACTCGCGCGCGTTCCTGCTCGGCCGCCTGAAGGAAGAGCAGCTCGACAACTTCCGCCAGGAAGTCGACGGCCAGGGCATCTCGTCGTACCCGCACCCGTGGCTGATGCCGGACTTCTGGCAATTCCCGACCGTGTCGATGGGTCTCGGCCCGATCATGGCGATCTACCAGGCGCGCTTCATGAAGTACCTGCAGGCGCGCGGCATCGCGAAGACGGAAGGCCGCAAGGTGTGGGCGTTCCTCGGCGACGGCGAGACGGACGAACCGGAATCGCTCGGCGCGATCGGGATGGCGAGCCGCGAGAAGCTCGACAACCTCGTGTTCGTGATCAACTGCAACCTGCAGCGTCTCGACGGCCCGGTGCGCGGCAACGGCAAGATCATCCAGGAACTCGAATCGGAATTCCGCGGCGCCGGCTGGAACGTGATCAAGGTCATCTGGGGCAGCCGCTGGGATGCGCTGTTCGCGCGCGACAAGTCGGGCGCGCTGATGCGCCGCATGATGGAAGTCGTCGACGGCGAATACCAGACGTACAAGTCGGAGTCGGGCGCGTTCGTTCGCGAGCACTTCTTCAACACGCCTGAACTGAAGGCGCTCGTCGCCGACTGGTCGGACGACGACATCTGGGCGCTGAACCGCGGCGGCCACGATCCGCACAAGATCTACGCGGCGTTCCACGAAGCGTCGAACACGAAGGGCGCGCCGACCGTCATCCTCGCGAAGACCATCAAGGGCTACGGGATGGGCGAGTCGGGCCAGGCGATGAACATCACGCACCAGCAGAAGAAGCTGCCGGTCGAGCAACTGAAGAAGTTCCGTGACCAGTTCCGTCTGCCGATCACCGACGAGCAGATCGCCGACGTGCCGTACCTCAAGTTCGAGGAAGGTTCGAAGGAACTCGAATACATGCGCCAGAAGCGCATGGACCTCGGCGGCTACCTGCCGCATCGCCGCGAGAAGGCGACGTCGCTGCCGGTGCCGGCGCTCGACGCGTTCGAGCCGCTGCTGAAGGGCACGGGCGAAGGCCGCGAGATCTCGACGACGATGGCGTTCGTGCGGATCCTGAACATCCTGCTGAAGGACAAGGCGCTGGGCAAGCGCGTGGTGCCGATCGTCCCGGACGAATCGCGTACGTTCGGCATGGAAGGCCTGTTCCGCCAGATCGGCATCTGGAACCAGGAAGGCCAGAAGTACGTGCCGGAAGATTCCGACCAGCTGATGTTCTACAAGGAATCGGAAACCGGCCAGATCCTGCAGGAAGGCATCAACGAAGCGGGCGGCATGTGCGACTGGATCGCGGCGGCGACGTCGTACTCGACGCACGGCGAGATCATGGTGCCGTTCTACATCTTCTATTCGATGTTCGGCTTCCAGCGGATCGGCGACCTCGCATGGGCCGCGGGCGACATGCGTTCGCGCGGCTTCCTGCTCGGCGGCACGGCGGGCCGCACGACGCTGAACGGCGAAGGCCTGCAGCACGAAGACGGCCACTCGCTCCTGTGGGCGGCATCGGTGCCGAACTGCGTGAGCTACGACCCGACGTTCGGCTATGAACTCGCCGTGATCGTCCAGGACGGCCTGCGCCGCATGGTGCAGGACCAGGAAGACGTGTACTACTACATCACGGTGATGAACGAGAACTACGAGCACCCGGCGATTCCGCAGGGCGACCACGTGGCAGCCGACATCATCAAGGGCATGTACGCGTTCAGGAAGGCCGACGCCGACAAGAAGGCGCCGCGCGTCCAGCTGCTCGGCGCGGGCACGATCTTCAACGAAGTGATCGCCGCCGCCGACCTGCTGAAGAATGACTGGGGCGTCGCCGCCGACCTGTGGAGCGTGCCGAGCTTCACCGAGCTCGCGCGCGAAGGCCACCAGGTCGAACGCTGGAACCTGCTCCATCCGACCGAAGAGCGTCGCCTGTCGCACGTGCAGAAGTGCCTGAAGGACACGCAGGGCCCGGTCATCGCATCGACCGACTACGTCCGTGCGCTGGTCGACCAGATCCGCGGCCAGATCGATCGCCGCTTCGTCGTGCTGGGCACGGACGGCTTCGGCCGCTCGGATACCCGCGAGAAGCTGCGTCACTTCTTCGAAGTCGACCGTCACTGGGTCACCGTCGCCGCGCTCAACGCGCTGGCCGACGAAGGCACGATCGAGCGCAAGGTGGTCGCGGACGCGATTGCCAAGTACAACCTCGATCCGTCCAAGCCCAACCCGATGACCGTTTAACGCACACGCCGTGTAATGCCCGCGTCGCTCCCGCGAGGAGCGCGCGCGGCCATGGAGACAGAAACAGATGAGTCAAGCGATCGAAGTGAAGGTGCCGGATATCGGCGATTACAAGGACGTGCCGGTGATCGAGATCGGCGTGAAGGTCGGCGATACGGTCGAGCCCGAGCAGTCGCTCGTCACGCTCGAGTCCGACAAGGCGACGATGGACGTGCCGAGCCCGGTGGGCGGCGTCGTGAAGGAAATCAAGGTCAAGGTGGGCGATTCCGTGTCGGAAGGCTCGCTGATCATCCTGCTCGAAGGCGCCGGCGCGGCGCAGGCCAACGGCGCGACTGCACCGGCCGCAGCGCCCGCTCCGGCGGCAGCGCCGGCTCCGGCCGCGGCTGCACCGGCGGCCGCACCGGCAGCAGCCGGCGGCACGCTCGAAGTGAAGGTGCCCGACATCGGCGATTACAAGGACGTGCCGGTGATCGAGATCGGCGTGAAGGTCGGCGATACGGTCGAGAAGGAACAGTCGCTCGTCACGCTCGAATCCGACAAGGCGACGATGGACGTGCCGAGCCCGGCCGCCGGCGTCGTGAAGGACATCAAGGTCAAGGTGGGCGATTCGGTATCGGAAGGCACGCTGATCGTGCTGCTCGAAGCCGCAGGCGCGTCCTCTCCCGCTGCGCAGGCCAGCGCACCGGCGCCGGCTGCGGCCGCGCCGGCTCCGGCACCCGCCGCCGCACCGGCACCCGCGAAGGCAGCGCCGGCACCGGCTGCCGCCGCACCGGCCGCCGCGCCGTCGGGCGAGTACCGCGCGAGCCATGCATCGCCGTCGGTGCGCAAGTTCGCGCGCGAACTCGGCGTCGACGTCGCACGCGTGCAGGGTTCGGGCCTGAAGGGCCGCATCACGAAGGACGACGTCACCGGTTTCGTGAAGGGTGTGATGACGGGCCAGCGCGCGGCACCGGGTGCAGCAGCGGCTGCGCCGGCAGGCGGCGGCGAGCTGAACCTGCTGCCGTGGCCGAAGGTCGACTTCTCGAAGTTCGGCCCGTTCGAGGCGAAGCCGCTGTCGCGCATCAAGAAGATTTCCGGCGCGAACCTGCATCGCAACTGGGTGATGATCCCGCACGTCACGAACAACGACGAAGCGGACATCACCGAGCTCGAAGCGCTGCGTGTCCAGCTGAACAAGGAACACGAAAAGGCGGGCGTGAAGTTCACGATGCTCGCGTTCGTGATCAAGGCAGTCGTCGCCGCACTGAAGAAATTCCCGACCTTCAACGCGAGCCTCGACGGCGACAACCTCGTGTTCAAGCAGTACTTCCACGTCGGTTTCGCGGCCGATACGCCGAACGGCCTCGTCGTGCCGGTGATCCGCGATGCGGACAAGAAGGGCCTCGTCGACATCGCGAAGGAAATGAGCGACCTGTCGAAGGCCGCGCGCGAAGGCAAGCTGAAGCCGGACCAGATGCAGGGCGGCTGCTTCTCGATCTCGTCGCTCGGCGGGATCGGCGGCACGAACTTCACGCCGATCATCAACGCGCCGGAAGTGGCGATCCTCGGGTTGTCGCGTGGGCAGATGAAGCCGGTGTGGGACGGCAAGCAGTTCGTGCCGCGTCTCATGCTGCCGCTGTCGCTGTCGTATGACCACCGTGTCATCGACGGTGCGGAGGCCGCACGGTTCAACGCGTATCTCGGTGCGTTGCTGGCCGATTTCCGCCGCATCATTCTTTGATGAGATGAGGGGCTCGCGGGGGCGTGGTTCTTGTCGGTTCGCCACGCGCTTGTCGTTGAACCTGTTTTGCCAACGGTCTGCCGGCGTCGCCCCTGCGCGGGGCGGCGGTCACTTTTCTTTGTCTTCCAAAGAAAAGTAACCAAAAGAAAGGCGCGTCCTTGGGCGGACGGCAAAGGTAGTCCTGCCCAACGTCGCGTGCTCTTGTCAGGCCGCTTGTCGTCAGGTTCCGTCTTTCCGCCAGTCCCTCCCTCTCTCTCTGCAGCCAATCAAGAAGGGGACAGTCATGAGTCTCATCGAAGTCAAGGTTCCGGATATCGGCGATTTCAGCGGCGTCGATGTCATCGAAGTCAACGTGAAGCCCGGCGACGTGATCGAAAAAGAGCAAACGCTCATCACGCTCGAATCCGACAAGGCCTCCATGGAAGTGCCCAGCGACGTCGCCGGCACCGTCAAGGAAGTCAAGGTCAAGGCCGGCGAGAAAGTCTCGCAAGGCACCGTCATCGCCATCGTCGAAGCGTCGGCCGGTGCCGCCGCACCCGCGAAAGCGCCTGAAGCGCCGAAGCCCGCAGCCGCGCCGGCACCGGCACCGGCTGCCGCCGCTCCGGCGCCCGCGCCGCAAGCCGGCAGCTATGCCGGCGCCGCCGACATCGAGTGCGACATGCTCGTGCTCGGCGCCGGCCCCGGCGGCTACTCGGCCGCGTTCCGCGCGGCCGACCTCGGCATGAAGACCGTGCTCGTCGAACGCTACTCGACGCTCGGCGGCGTGTGCCTGAACGTGGGCTGCATCCCGTCGAAAGCGCTGCTGCATACGTCGCTCGTCGTCGAGGAAGCCGCGGCGCTCGCGTCGCACGGCATCACGTTCGGCAAGCCGCAGGTCGATCTCGACAAGCTGCGCGACTTCAAGGGCGGCGTCGTCAAGAAGCTGACGACGGGCCTCGCCGGCATGGCCAAGGCACGCAAGGTCGAAGTGGTCACCGGCGTCGGTGCGTTCGTCGATCCGTTCCACATGGAAGTGCAGGGCGAAAACGGCAAGAAGGTCGTGAAGTTCAAGCAGGCGATCATCGCCGCGGGCTCGCAAGCCGTGAAGCTGCCGTTCATGCCGGAAGACCCGCGTGTCGTCGACTCGACCGGCGCACTCGAACTGCGCCAGCTGCCCAAGCGCATGCTCGTGATCGGCGGCGGCATCATCGGCCTCGAAATGGCCACGGTGTACTCGACGCTCGGCGCCGAGATCGACGTCGTCGAAATGATGGACGGCCTGATGATGGGCGCGGACCGCGATCTCGTGAAGGTCTGGGAAAAGTACAACGCGAAGCGCTTCGGCAACGTGATGCTGAAGACCAAGACGGTCGGCGCGGAAGCGAAGGAAGACGGCATCTACGTGAAGTTCGAGGGCGAGAAGGCGCCGGCGGAAGCGCAGCGCTACGACCTCGTGCTCGTCGCGGTGGGCCGCAGCCCGAACGGCAAGAAGATCGGTGCCGACAAGGCCGGCGTCGCGGTCACCGATCGCGGCTTCATCGACGTCGACAAGCAGATGCGCACGAACGTCCCGCACATCTTCGCGATCGGCGATATCGTCGGCCAGCCGATGCTCGCGCACAAGGCCGTGCATGAAGGCCACGTCGCAGCGGAAGCCGCGCACGGCGAGAAGGCGTATTTCGATGCGCTGCAGATCCCGTCGGTCGCCTACACCGATCCGGAAGTGGCGTGGGCCGGCAAGACGGAAGACCAGTGCAAGGCCGAAGGCATCAAGTACGGCAAGGCCGTGTTCCCGTGGGCCGCTTCGGGCCGCGCGATCGCGAACGGCCGCGACGAAGGCTTCACGAAGCTGATCTTCGACGAGGAAACCCATCGCGTGATCGGCGGCGGCATCGTCGGCCTGAACGCAGGCGACCTGATCAGCGAAGTGTGCCTCGCCGTCGAGATGGGCGCGGACGCGGAAGACATCGGCAAGACGATCCATCCGCACCCGACGCTCGGCGAGTCGGTCGGCATGGCCGCCGAACTGTACGAAGGCGTCTGTACGGACCTGCCGCCGCAACGCAAGAAGTAACGCGACCGGCACGGCCGGCCATGCGCCGGCCACGAAAAACGCCGCCGCCCGGACGATTCGGGCGGCGGCGTTTTCTTTTGTGCGCAGCCGGCGCGGCGGCCGGACGACGGCTTGAAGCCGGCCGGCGTTTGCCGGTTCGCACGTGTTCCGGCGCCAGAAACGAAAAAGCCGCGCTGGGCGCGGCTCTTTCAGGAGCAGGGGCGCTTACGCGGCCGGCTTGCTCGAACGGCGTGCGGCGGCGGCGGTAGCAGCCTTCGTCGCGACGGCAGCAGCAGCGTTGAAGTTCGTTTCAGCGATTTCGACGGCTTGCTTCGTGGCCTTCTGAACCGTTTCGTACGTGGTGTTCGCGGCGTTCAGTGCCGACTTCAGCGCGGCGACAGCCGTTTCCGAACCGGCCGGGGCGTTCTTCGCGACGTTGTCGACGAGTGCCTGGACCTTCTTGTTCTGCTCGTCGAATTGCGCTTCGGCAACCTTCGCGAACTCGGCTTGCGTCGACGATGCGATTTCGTACAGGTGACGGCCGTACGACAGCACCTTTTCAGCGACCGGCTGCGACAGGCTGGCTTGCAGCGCGATCAGTTCCTGCGCGTCCTTCACCGACAGCAGGCGTTGTGCGTTTTCCTGGCCTTCGGCCAGCGTCGACTTCACGACCTGCAGGTTCAGTTCGATCAGCTTTTCGACGCCTTCGAACGCCTTGGTCGTCAGACCGAACAGGCTCTCGAGGTTGGCTTTCTGTGCAGCGGCGATTTGCTCGGGGGTCAGCAAGGACATGTCCAGCTCCTGAAAAGCGATCGCGTCGATCGCAGGGTAAAGGGCACTACGACGGGGAATCTCGGATGCGCGTGCTTTGTGCAACGCAGCAATGAGGCTTATTTTAGGGCAGAGAAAACGGATGTCAAGTGTTTTTTGTGCGTTGCACAATCGCGACAAATTATCGATAAAACAACGGGTTATCGCGGTCGTCCGGAATCGGTTTCAGGCGCGTTCCCAGATGGTGCGCACGACGGCGGGGAAAGCGCGGCGCACCATGATCATGCACAGGTAAACCTGACAGGCCCATGGAACGTTATCCTTCTGTTCCTGTCGAAAAACGCGCCGTTTCGATGCGCGTGCCGTGGCGACGTGCCGCCGCCACGGTCGAGACCGGCGCCCCTGGCACGCCGAGCACCGGATACGTAGTTTCCCCGCTTTAAATCGCCTCCGAAGTGACGTTATCTCAATTAACCGAGTGGTAATCGGGAGACGGGCGCTGTCGGGCAGTGCACCCATGAGTTTTTTCGATGGGGGCGGGAGGGTCGATTGGTCTGAGGTTGGCCGACCCTTACATTCCGGTTTAACGACGATCGGTAAGTGCCTAATATTGCTCTTTTTTTCAGCTTTAACTACACTTGCGGAAACCTCCCGCCGCTTTGTCCAGACCCCAATGAAAGCCGAATCGTTTTCACCGCGCAGATTGTTGCAGAGCATGACGCTCGGCACGGCTGTGTCGGTCGCAGTCGCCTTGCTGGCGACCACCGCGTCCGTCGCGCCTGCTGACGCCTTTGCCGCCACTGCGAAGACCCAACAAGCCGCCAAGAAAAAAGCCGTCGCTCCTGCTTCGTCAGCGAAGAAGAAGTCGGCGAAGGCGACGTCCGACAAATCCGCCAAGGTCGCCGCGGCCGATGCGCCGCGCGCGAAGGCGTCGCGAAAGCGCGTGACGCTCGCGGCGAACAACCTGCATGGCGGCCATCGCGGCGCGGTCCGCAAGGTCGCGTTCCAGCCGCGCCGGCCGACGGTCGGTCAGGCGTTCGGCCTGCACGATACGCCCGACGCGCTCGCGCTGCGTTCGAGCGTCGCGTACGTCGTCGACCAGAATTCCGGCGAGCCGCTGTTCGACAAGAATTCGCACGCCGTCGTGCCGATCGCGTCAATCTCGAAGCTGATGACGGCGATGGTCGTGCTCGACTCGAAGGCGCCGATGACCGATCAGATCGAAGTCACCGACGAAGACCGCGACTACGAGAAGGGCACGGGCTCGCGCCTGTCGGTCGGCTCGGTGCTGTCGCGCGAGGACATGCTGCACATCGCGCTGATGGCGTCGGAAAACCGCGCGGCCGCGGCGCTGTCGCGTTATTACCCGGGCGGCCGTCCGGCGTTCATCGCCGCGATGAACGCGAAGGCGAAGGCGCTCGGCATGGCCGATACGCATTTCGAGAATTCGACCGGCCTGTCCAGCTCGAACGTGTCGAGTGCGCGTGATCTCGTGAAGATGGTCAATGCCGCGTATCAGTATCCGATGATCCGCCAGTTCTCGACCGATCGCAGCTACGAGGTGTTCACGGGCAAGCGCAATCTCGCGTACAACAGCACGAACGCGCTGATCCGCGGCAACGGCTCGTGGGACATCGG
This sequence comes from Burkholderia sp. YHN3-13, assembly GCF_055810675.1. Lineage (NCBI taxonomy): Bacteria > Pseudomonadati > Pseudomonadota > Betaproteobacteria > Burkholderiales > Burkholderiaceae > Burkholderia > Burkholderia sp. YHN3-13. The sequence goes on from NZ_JBVVNQ010000020.1 coordinate 44,304, forward strand.
CCTGCAGAAGACGGGCTTCATCAACGAAGCGGGTGAATGCCTCGTGATGCAGGCGACGATCCATGGCCGGCCGATGGTGATGGTGCTGCTCGACTCGTTCGGCAAGTACTCGCGCTTCGCCGACGCATCGCGCCTGCGCAACTGGCTCGACGCCGGCGGCGGCGAGCGCCTGACGGCGGCCAACACGCCGAACGGCGGAACCTGATCGCGCCGCAGGCTGCAACAAGAAAGCCCCGCAATCGCGGGGCTTTTTTACGTCCGGCGGAACCGGCATCGAGGCCGGCGGGCGGCTTACGCCTGCCGCTGCAGCCCGTCCACGTCCTTCGCGGGCGTCGGCCGGTAGCCGAGCGATTCCGAGATGGTGAGTGCCGTGCGGCTCAGCTGGCCGAGCCATGCGTCCTGCAGGCGGTCGGCCGGTGCCGACAGCGACAGGCCCGCGACGAGCTTGCCCGAATCGTCGTAGATGCCGGCCGCGATACAGCGCACGCCGAGCTCCAGCTCCTCGTTGTCGCGCGCGCACGATTGCTGGCGGACGATCGTCAACTCGCGCTCGAGCTTCGCGATGTCGGTGATGCTGTTCTGCGTATGGCCGGACAGCCCCGTGCGCGTCGCATAGGCGCGCACGCGCGACGTTTCGTCGGCCGCGAGGAACAGCTTGCCGACCGACGTCAGGTGCAGCGGCGCGCGGCCGCCGATCGCGCGGACGACCTGCATCCCCGAGCGCTCGGAATACGCACGCTCGATGTAGACGATCTCGTCGCCCTGGCGCACCGACAGGTTCACGGTCTGCCCGGTGAGGCGGTGCAGCTCGCGCATCGGCATCAGCGCCGCGTCGCGTACCGACAGGCGCGCCTTCACGAGGTTGCCGAGCTCCAGCAGCCGCATGCCGAGGCGGTAGGTGCCGGGATCGGAGCGGTCGACGAGGCGACAGGTCACCATGTCGTTGAGGATGCGGTGCGCGGTCGACGGGTGCAGCTCCGTGCGCTGCGCCAGTTCCTTCAGGCTGACAGGATCACTGTGCGCGGCGAGCGCGTCCAGCAGCCGCATCATGCGTTCGATCACCTGGATCGACGTTTTTGAATCCGGGGTGGGTTGGCTCATGTCGGGGGGAGAAATCGGTTGACGCGTCAAGCGGTGTTGCAACGATTGTATCTCGTATTGTGAAAAAAGCGAACGCCGTTCGAGGAAGTCCTCGTTTCGTGCACGACGGGCTTGCATGCGAGCCGGCGTTGGTCTTGCTGGCCAAACGGCGGATAATGAGAGCCGTTTTCTCGAAGGAGCACGTATGCGAGTCGGTTTGTTCGTGACCTGCCTGGTCGATCTGATGCGCCCCGAAATCGGTTTCTCGGCGCTCAAGCTGATTCGCGACGCCGGCTACGAAGTGATCGTGCCGCCCGCGCAGACCTGCTGCGGGCAACCGGCCTACAACTCGGGCGACCGCGCGCTCGCGCGCGACCTCGCCGAAAAGACGCTGCGCGAGTTCGAGCAGTTCGATTACGTCGTCGCGCCGTCGGGCTCGTGCGGCGGGATGATCCGCGCGCACTACGGCGACCTGTTTCGCGACGACCCCGAACTGATGGGGCGCTACACGCGGTTCCAGCAGAAGGTCTACGAACTGACCGATTTCCTCGCGAACGTCGCGAAGGTGTCGCTCGCGCCGGGCGAGTTCACCGGCCCCGTCACCTATCACGACTCGTGTTCGGGCCTGCGCGAACTCGGCGTGAAGGCGCAGCCGCGCGCGCTGCTCGCGCAGCGCGGCGTTGCGGTCACCGAGATGAAGGACTGCGAGCACTGCTGCGGCTTCGGCGGCACGTTCGCGATCAAGTACGGCGACATCTCGGCGGCCATCGCGGACGAGAAATGCGCGAACGTGCGTGCGTCGGGCGCGGGTGCCGTCGTGCTCGGCGATCTCGGCTGCATGCTGAACATCGAAGGGCGGTTGCGCCGCACCGGCGACCGCGACACGCGCGTGCTGCACGTCGCGCAGGTGCTGGCGGGCGACGTCTGACGCCCGGTTCCGCTCACTTTTCCCGATACCGCGATGCAAGTCCAATCGATGCATTTCAAGGCGCGCGCCGGCCAGAAGCTGGCCGACCAGCGCCTGCAGCAGAACCTGAAGAAGCTGTCGACGAAGTTCGTGTCCGCGCGCGCCGACGCGATGACCGCGATCGACTTCCCGGCCACGCGCGCCGCGCTCAAGGCGCGCCGCAACCGCGCGCTGGAGAACCTCGACGTGTGGCTCGAGGCTTTCGAGCAGGAGGCGACGCGGCGCGGCACGACGGTGTTGTTCGCCGAAACGACCGCGGATGCCGCGCGGCTGGTGGCCGACATCGCGCGCCGGCACGACGTGAAGAAGGTCATCAAGACCAAGTCGATGGTGTCCGAGGAAATGCGCCTGAACGCGGTGCTCGCGGAGATGGGCGTGCAGTCGATCGAGACGGACCTCGGCGAATACATCCTGCAGATCAACGACAACGAGCCGCCGAGCCACATCATCGCGCCCGTCGTGCACAAGGACAAGGACGAGATCGCCGACCTGTTCGCGCGCACGCACCACCGCGAGCGGCTCACCGAGATTCCGGACATGACGCGCGAGGCGCGCGAGGTGCTGCGCCCGCATTTCATGTCGGCCGACATGGGCGTGACGGGCGGCAACTTCGTGATCGCCGAGACGGGCTCGGTCGCAATCGTGACGAACGAAGGGAACGAAGGCATGTGCACGGTGATGCCGCGCGTGCACGTCGCGGTGACGGGCATCGAGAAGGTGCTGCCGACCCTCGAGGATCTCGCGACCGCGATGCGCCTGCTGCCGCGTTCGGCGACCGGGCAGAAGACGTCGAACTATTTCTCGCTGCTGACCGGGCCGCGCGGGCCGGGCGACGAGGATGGCCCCGAGCACAACTACGTGGTACTGGTCGACGGCGGCCGCACGGGCCTGATCGGCGGCGAATTCCAGGAGATGCTGCGCTGCATCCGCTGCGGCGCGTGCATGAACCATTGCCCGGTATATCAGAAGGTCGGCGGCCATGCGTACGGCTGGGTCTATCCGGGGCCGATGGGGTCGGTGCTGACGCCGAGCTACGTCGGGCTCGACCGTACGCTCGACCTGCCGCAGGCCGCGACGCTATGCGGCGAATGCGACAGCGTGTGCCCGGCCGGGATTCCGTTGTCGCACCTGCTGCGCACGCTGCGCGAGAAGCAGGTCGAGCGGCACCTGCGGCCGTGGCGCGAGCGGGCGGCGCTCGCCGCATGGGGCTTCTTCGCGCGGCGGCCGATGCTGTACGCGCTGACGACCAAGCTCGCGGTGCGCGTCCTCGAGCGGCTGGGCAACGGCGGCACGCTGCGGCGCCTGCCGATGATGGGCGGCTGGATGGACACGCGCGACATGCCGACGCCGACCGGGCGCACGTTCCGGGAGCTGTACGCGGCGTCCCAGAGCCACCTCGGCTGACGACTGTTCAGCGGGCGGCAACAGTGCGTTCGCTATTTGCATATTTATCTCGATAGATGCGGTCTATAGAATCTGGTTTGTAGTCCCCGGAATTGGGTTTCGGGGTACCGGGTCAAGGAGGTCCGCATCATGAGAAAGACAATATCGATGTACTGGCCGCTGGCAATCGTCGTCCCGCTGGCAGCGGCAGCCTATCTGCACACGATGGCCGATGCGCCGTCGCGCGGTCCGCTCGCGGTTCACCAGGCGTCCGCCGAGCTGGCGCGCGCGGTGTCGTTCGGGCTGGTCGGCGACGCGGCGCAGCCGCTGCCGGCGGCATCCGGCGACATCGTGCTCGCCGCGCCGAAGGCGCTGTGAGGCATGGCGCCGTCGCGTCGGGCGACGGCGCGATTTCGGCCGCCTTTGTATAATGGCGTGTTGTTCTTCCACGCGGTCCGCCGCAACTTTTCTATAGTGCGATGACCCGCGTTGCTATCTGTTTCGTCTGTCTCGGCAACATCTGCCGTTCGCCCACCGCGGAAGGCGTGATGCGCCACCAGGTCGACGCGGCCGCGCTGGCCGACCGGATCGCGATCGATTCGGCCGGCACCGGCGACTGGCACGTGGGCGAGCCGCCCGATACACGGGCGCAGGCGGCGGCACGCAGTCGCGGGTACGATTTGTCGGCGCTGCGCGCGCGGCAGGTGAGTGCGGCGGATTTCGAGCGCTTCGACCTGCTGCTTGCGATGGATGAGGCGAATCTCGCGGAATTGCAGCGCCGCTGCCCGCCGCGGTATCGCGACAAGGTGCGCCTGCTGATGGAATTCGCGCCGGATTCGACCGAAACCGAAGTGGCCGACCCGTATTTCGGCGGCGCGCAGGGCTTCGAACAGGTGCTCGATCAGGTCGAACGCGCGTGCGCGGGCCTGCTGGAGACACTCCGGGCCCGTACGGCGCGCTGATCGCACGGTGGTATTCAGCGGTCTGCGAATACCCTTTCAAAGACATGGATACTTGACTAAAAACGTCAAATATTTATACTTGACCAAAATCGTCAAGATTGCAGTCCCCTAGACACCATGAGACTCACCACCAAAGGCCGTTTCGCCGTCACGGCGATGATTGACTTGGCACTGCGCCAGGAGCAGGGCCCGGTGACGCTTGCAGGCATCAGCCAGCGCCAGCGGATTTCGCTCTCGTATCTCGAACAGCTGTTCGGCAAGCTGCGCAGGCATGAAATCGTCGAATCCGTGCGCGGCCCGGGCGGCGGCTACAACCTCGCGCGCCGCGCGCAGGACGTCACCGTTGCCGACATCATCATCGCGGTCGATGAACCGCTCGACGCCACGCAGTGCGGCGGCAAAGGCACGTGCGACGGCTCGAAGCAGCCCGACGGCCATTGCATGACGCACGAGCTGTGGTCGACCCTGAACCAGAAGATGGTCGAATACCTCGACTCCGTGTCGCTGCAGGATCTCGTCGATCAGCAGCGCGCACGCGAGGGCGCGCCCGCGGTGCTGCGCGACCGCCGCGCGCCGGAGCCCGTCGCCGCACCGGCCGAGCCCGTGCGCACGATGCCGCTCGGCCCCAATTCGGTGTTCAACATCGCGAGTTCGTGAGCGCGAAGGCGCCCGCCATACCCCATAACGCACATAGTCCCTGCACAGAATACCCGGAGCGACAGATGACCCAAGAGACTCTCCACCTGCCCATCTACATGGATTACAGCGCGACGACCCCCGTCGACCCGCGCGTGGTCGACAAGATGGTGCCGTACCTGCGCGAGCAGTTCGGCAACCCGGCGTCGCGCAGCCACGCTTACGGCTGGGACGCGGAGCGTGCGGTCGAGGAAGCGCGCGAACAGGTGGCCGCACTCGTGAACGCCGATCCGCGCGAGATCATCTGGACGTCCGGCGCAACCGAATCGGACAACCTCGCGATCAAGGGTGCCGCGAACTTCTACAAGGGCAAGGGCAAGCACATCGTCACGGTGAAGACCGAGCACAAGGCCGTGCTCGATACCTGCCGCGAGCTCGAGCGCGACGGTTTCGACGTCACCTACCTCGACGTGAAGGATGACGGCCTGATCGACCTCGACGTGTTCAAGGCCGCGCTGCGCCCGGACACGATCCTCGTGTCGGTGATGCACGTGAACAACGAGATCGGCGTGATCCAGGACATCGAGACGATCGGCGAGATCTGCCGCGAGAAGGGCATCGTGTTCCACGTCGACGCCGCGCAGTCGACCGGCAAGGTCGGCATCGACCTCGCGAAGCTGAAGGTCGACCTGATGTCGTTCTCGGCGCACAAGACCTACGGCCCGAAGGGCATCGGCGCGCTGTACGTGCGCCGCAAGCCGCGCGTGCGCATCGAAGCGCAGATGCACGGCGGCGGTCACGAGCGCGGCATGCGTTCGGGCACGCTGCCGACGCACCAGATCGTCGGCATGGGCGAAGCGTTCCGCATCGCCCGCGAGGAAATGGCGACCGAGAACGAGCGCGTGCGCATGCTGCGCGACAAGCTGCTGCGCGGCCTGTCGCAGATCGAGGAAACCTACGTGAACGGCGACATGGAACGCCGTGTCCCGCACAACCTGAACATCAGCTTCAACTTCGTCGAAGGCGAGTCGCTGATCATGGCGATCAAGGACGTCGCGGTGTCGTCGGGCTCCGCGTGCACGTCGGCGTCGCTCGAGCCGTCGTACGTGCTGCGTGCGCTCGGCCGCAACGACGAACTCGCGCACAGCTCGATCCGCTTCACGGTCGGCCGCTTCACGACGGAGCAGGAAGTCGACTTCGTGATCAACCTGCTGAACAGCAAGATCGCGAAGCTGCGCGAACTGTCGCCGCTCTGGGAAATGCACCAGGAAGGCATCGATCTGTCGACGATCGAATGGGCCGCTCACTAATACCGCATTGAATGCACCCGCGGGCGGATTGACGCACGCAGACGTAACGAGTCAAGGAGTCTGAGTCATGTCTTACAGCAACAAGGTTCTGGATCACTACGAAAACCCGCGCAACGTCGGTTCGTTCGCGAAGGACGACGACACGGTCGGCACGGGCATGGTCGGCGCGCCGGCGTGCGGCGACGTGATGAAGCTGCAGATCCGCGTCGGCGCGGACGGCGTGATCGAAGACGCGAAGTTCAAGACCTACGGTTGCGGTTCGGCGATCGCGTCGAGCTCGCTCGTCACCGAGTGGGTGAAGGGCAAGACGCTCGACGAGGCACTGTCGATCAAGAACACGCAGATCGCCGAGGAACTCGCGCTGCCGCCGGTGAAGATTCACTGCTCGATCCTCGCGGAAGACGCGATCAAGGCAGCCGTGGCCGACTACAAGAAGCGCCACGACACCAAGGAAGGCGATCAGGCAGCAGCCTGAGCGGCATCGAGCGGGTTAGAGAAGGGAACGCGGCGGGCCCCGGTGGCGCGCCGCGGCAAGGACATCATGGCAATTACACTGACCGAAAAAGCAGCACAGCACGTTCAGAAATACCTCGTCCGTCGCGGCAAGGGGGTGGGCCTGCGGCTTGGCGTTCGCACGACCGGGTGCTCGGGGCTCGCGTACAAGCTCGAGTATGTCGACGAGCTGGCTCCCGAGGATCAGGTGTTCGAGAGCCATGGCGTGAAGGTCGTCGTCGATCCGAAGAGCCTCGCGTACATCGACGGCACCGAGCTCGACTTCGCCCGCGAAGGCCTGAACGAAGGGTTCAAGTTCAACAACCCGAACGTGAAGGACGAGTGCGGTTGCGGCGAATCGTTCCGCGTGTGACGCGGGTCTCCGCGCGATGCGGGCAAGAGGCGGCACGGGCCGCCTTTTTAATGTGCGGCGTTTGCCGCGCGACGAACCGGAATTGAACGCGACGATGGTCTCGCTGAAAGACAGCCACTTCGACCTGTTTCACCTGCCGGCGCAATTCGCGCTCGACGAAACGGCGCTCGACGCCGCCTATCGAACGGTGCAGACGCAGGTGCATCCGGACCGCTTCGCGGCGGCCGGCGATGCGCAGAAGCGCATCGCGATGCAATGGGCAACCCGTGCGAACGAGGCGTACCGCACGCTGCGCGATCCGCTGAAGCGCGCGTCCTATCTGCTGTCGCTGCGCGGTGTGGACATCGGCGCGGAAAACAACACGGCGATGGAGCCTGCATTCCTGATGCAGCAGATGGAGTGGCGCGAGGGCATCGAGGATGCCGCGGCCGCCCGCAACGTCGACGCGCTCGACGCATTGCTCGCCGAGTTGCGCGACGAGAAGCGCGTGCGCGTCGAGCGCCTCGGTACGCTGCTCGACAGCGGCGCCGACCAGGCCGCCGCGGAAGCCGTGCGCCAGTTGATGTTCATCGAACGCGTCGCGTCGGAAGTGGGCGCGCAGATCGAGCGCCTCGAAACTTAACCGCGTGCCTCGCGGCACGCGCAGCAAACGGGCCGAGCGCCCGAACGAACCAAGATGGCTTTACTGCAAATTTCCGAACCGGGCATGGCGCCGGCGCCGCACCAGCGGCGACTCGCCGTCGGGATCGATCTCGGCACGACGAACTCGCTCGTCGCGGCCGTGCGCAACAGCGTGCCGGAGGTGCTGCCGGACGAAGCGGGCCGTGTGCTGCTGCCGTCGGTGGTCCGCTACCTCGAAAAGGGCGGCCGCCGCATCGGCCACGAAGCGAAGGAGCAGGCCGCGACCGATCCGCGCAACACGATCGTCTCGGTCAAGCGCTTCATGGGCCGCGGCAAGGCCGAAGTCGAAGGCGCGGCGAACGCGCCGTATGAATTCGTCGATGCGCCGGGCATGGTGCAGATCCGCACCGTCGACGGCGTGAAGAGCCCGGTCGAAGTGTCGGCCGAGATCCTCGCGACGCTGCGCTATCGCGCCGAGGATTCGCTTGGCGACGATCTGGTCGGCGCGGTGATCACGGTGCCCGCGTACTTCGACGACGCGCAGCGCCAGGCGACCAAGGACGCGGCGCGTCTCGCGGGCCTCAACGTGCTGCGCCTGCTGAACGAACCGACCGCCGCCGCGATCGCCTACGGGCTCGACAACGGGTCCGAAGGCCTCTACGCGGTGTACGACCTCGGCGGCGGCACGTTCGACCTGTCGATCCTGAAACTGACGAAGGGCGTATTCGAGGTGCTGGCCGCGGGTGGCGATTCAGCGCTCGGCGGCGACGATTTCGACCATGCGCTGTTCGGCCACGTGCTCGCGCAGGCCGGCATCGACGCGAAGACGCTGGCGCCCGAGGACGTGCGCCTGCTGCTCGACCGCGTGCGCGTGCTGAAGGAAGCGCTGTCGTCGGCACCGGAGGCCGCGCTCGACGTGACGCTGTCGGGCGGTGCGCACCTCGTTCAGACGATTTCGCACGATACGTTCGCGTCGCTCGTCGAGCCACTCGTGCAGCGTACGCTCACGCCGACCCGCAAGGCGCTGCGCGACGCGCAGGTCACGCCGGCCGACATCAAGGGTGTCGTGCTGGTCGGCGGCGCGACGCGCATGCCGGTGATCCGCGACGCGGTCGCGAAATATTTCGGTCAGCCGCCGCTCGTGAACCTCGATCCGGACCAGGTCGTCGCGCTCGGCGCGGCGATCCAGGCCGACCTGCTCGCGGGCAATCGCGGCACCGGCGACGACTGGCTGCTGCTCGACGTGATTCCGCTGTCGCTCGGTGTCGAGACGATGGGCGGTCTCGTCGAGAAGATCATCCCGCGCAACTCGACGATTCCGATCGCGCGTGCGCAGGAATTCACGACCTTCAAGGACGGCCAGACCGCGATGGCGATCCACGTCGTGCAGGGCGAGCGCGAGCTCGTCGCCGACTGCCGGTCGCTCGCGCGCTTCGAGCTGCGCGGCATTCCGCCGATGACGGCCGGCGCCGCGCGCATTCGCGTGACCTACCAGGTCGACGCGGACGGCCTGCTGTCGGTGTTCGCACGCGAGCAACTGTCGGGCGTCGAGGCGTCGGTCGTCGTGAAGCCGTCGTACGGCCTCGCCGACGACGACATCGCGAAGATGCTCGAGGACAGCTTCAAGACCGCCGAAATCGACATGCGCGCCCGCGCGCTGCGCGAAGCGCAGGTCGAGGCCGAGCGGATGCTCGAGGCGACGCAGGCCGCGCTGGCGGCCGACGGCGAACTGCTCGACGCCGACGAGCGCACGCAGGTCGATGCGCTGGCCGCCGCGCTGCGCGCGGTCGCGCAGGGCGACGATACGAACGCGATCGAAGCGGCGACCAAGGCGCTGGCCGACGGCACCGACGAATTCGCGGCGCGCCGGATGGACAAGAGCATCAAGCGCGCGCTGTCGGGCCGCCGGCTCGACGAGATCTGAACTTGCGAACCGCGCGTCGGCCGGCGACGGCCCGCGCGCGATCATGTAATGAACCGTGCGGCGCGTGGCGCCGTACCCTGACTGACGGAACGGACATGCCTCAACTGGTGGTGCTGCCTCACGTCGAACTGTGCCCGGATGGCGCAGTGATCGACGCGACGCCCGGCAAGAGTATCTGCGACAACCTGCTCGATCACGGGATCGAGATCGAGCACGCATGCGAGAAGTCGTGCGCATGCACGACGTGCCACGTGGTGATCCGCGAGGGCTTCAACGATCTGGCGCCGTCCGAGGAGGACGAGGACGATCTGCTGGACAAGGCGTGGGGCCTCGAGCCGACGTCGCGGCTGTCGTGCCAGGCGATCGTGACGGAAGATTCGGACCTGGTGGTCGAGATTCCGAAGTACTCGATCAACCACGCGAAGGAAAACCACTGACCTAAACCGGAGGCAGGCGATGAAATGGACCGATTCGCGTGAAATAGCCATTGCGCTGGCGGACAAGCACCCCGACATCGACCCGCAGCGGATCAATTTCGTCGACCTGCGCCAGTGGGTGCTCGAACTCGACGGCTTCGACGACGATCCGAAGCACTCCGGCGAGAAGATCCTCGAAGCGATCCAGGCACACTGGATCGACGAATCGGATTTCGACGACGAGGACTGACCGATCGGGCACGGCGTGCGTCGCGTGGGCGCGCGTGGCACCAATGAAAAAACGGCTCGCGGGCAATTGCTCGCGAGCCGTTTTCGTTTTCCGGCCGGCCATGCCCCCGCACGACAGGCGGGCAGGGGGCGCAGCGATCGGACGATTACGCGCCGACTAGCGTGCCGTTCTCGATCCGCACGCGCTGGCCCTGGCCGAACGGCGGCGGGTTGTGGTACGTGAACGTGCGCGTCGCGCCGCTTTCCATCTGCACTTGCACCTGATAGTCGGTTTCCGCGCGCACCTGCTTCTCGACCTGGTTACCGGCGAGACCGCCGCCCAGCGCGCCGATGATCGTCATCGCGGTGCGGCCGTTACCGTGGCCGAACTGGTTGCCGAGCAGGCCGCCGGCGGCGGCACCGCCCACGGCGCCGATCCCCGAGCTCTGGCCCGGCGTGCGCGTCTGCGTGATCGCGACGATCGTGCCGCAGCTCTGGCAGTAAGTCTGCGCGGGCGCGGACGGCTGCTGCGCGTACTGCGGCGGCTGCGGTGCCGTCGTATGACGGCGATGCGGCGCGGCCGGACGCGGCGCGGGCTTCGGCTCGGCTTGCGCGGCCGCCGCTTTCTCGGCGGCCAGCTTTTGCTGCGCGGCCTGTTCCGCGGCCTGCTGCTGCGCTTGCGCGGCGAGCGCCGCGCTGGCGGCTGCGGCCGTGTCGACGGCCGGCTGCGACGCGATCAGCGCGGCCTGGGTCTGGCCGCTTTGCGCGTTGTTGCTGCTGGCCTTCGGGATGAGCCCCGTGATCGCTGCCGTCGCCGCGAGGCTGGCGACGATGACGGCGCCGGCGGCGGTGGCGATGAGCGGATGGAGGCGTTGCTTTTGCGGCGTGGTCTGATTCTGGTTGTCCATTTTTTTCTCCGATGTCGATCCGGATCGGCGCGGCGCCGGGCCGGATCCCACGCTCGGGAGCGAGCAGACTCGGCGTTCCTGCGCCCAGTTCTGGTCCCGTGGTCATGCGTGGTGACGCAAGAGGAGTGTCGTCCACCGGCAAGCGGCGCGCCGTATCAAGGTGTAACGAATTGCAGCAGGGCAGCGGCGGTCATGGCAGGGAAAACCCGCAGAAGGCCGTCGCGACGAGGGAATAAAACGGGGAGAGATCGAAAGCCGGCGAACGCCGGCTGGCGGGATTTACGCGTCGTTACAAAGCTGACGCGTGCGCGCCGCAGGGGCGCGGCGCACACGCGGTCGCGGCCGTCAGTCTTCGCGGCGCAGATGCGGGAACAGCAACACGTCGCGGATCGTCGGGCTGTCGGTCAGCAGCATCACGAGACGGTCGATGCCGATCCCGCAGCCGCCCGTCGGAGGCATCCCGTATTCGAGCGCGCGGATGTAGTCGGCGTCGAAGAACATCGCTTCCTCGTCGCCCGCATCCTTCTGTTCGACCTGCTTCTTGAAGCGCGCGGCCTGGTCTTCCGGATCGTTCAGCTCGGAGAAGCCGTTCGCGATCTCGCGGCCGGTCATGAACAGCTCGAAACGCTCGGTGATGCCCGGCACGGTATCCGATGCGCGTGCGAGCGGCGACACCTCGACCGGGTAGTCGATGATGAACGTCGGTTCCCACAGCTGTGCTTCGGCCGTTTCCTCGAACAGCGCGAGCTGCAGCGCGCCGATGCCTGCGTTCAGGAACGCCGGCTGCGACACGTCGACGCCGAAGCGCTTCAGTTCGGTGCGCAGGAACGCGTCGTCCGACAGCTGGCCGTCGGTATAGTCCGGTGCGTACTTCTGGATCGCCTGCGTGATCGTCAGGCGATGGAACGGCTTCGCGAGGTCGAGCTCGCGGCCTTGATACTGGATCGTCGCGGTGCCGAGCGCATCGATCGCCGCCTGGCGGATCAGTTGCTCGGTGAAGTCCATCAGCCAGCGGTAGTCGGTGTACGCGGCGTAGAACTCCATCATCGTGAATTCCGGGTTGTGGCGCGGCGACACGCCCTCATTCCGGAAGTTGCGGTTGATTTCGAACACGCGTTCGAAGCCGCCGACGATCAGGCGCTTCAGGTACAGCTCCGGCGCGATGCGCAGGAACATCTGCATGTCGAGCGCATTGTGATGCGTGACGAACGGCTTCGCCGCGGCGCCGCCCGGGATCGGGTGCAGCATCGGCGTTTCGACTTCCATGAACGCGGCGTTGTCCATGAACTTGCGGATCGACGCGATCGTTTTCGTGCGGGCGCGGAACGTATCGCGCGTTTCCGGCGTGACGATCAGGTCGACGTAGCGCTGGCGGTAGCGCATTTCCTGGTCGGACAGGCCGTGGAACTTGTCCGGCAGCGGACGCAGCGCCTTCGACAGCAGGCGCAGCTCCTTGCACTGGACCGACAGCTCGCCCTTGTTGGTGCGGAACAGCACGCCGCGCGCGGCGACGATGTCGCCGAGGTCCCACTTCTTGAACGCGTCGTAGGTGTCGGCGCCGACGTCGTTCGGCGTCACGAAGAACTGGATCTGGCCCGAACCGTCCTGCACCGTCGCGAAGCTCGCCTTGCCCATCACGCGCTTGAGCATCATGCGGCCGGCCACCGACACCTCGACCGGGTTCGCTTCGAGCGCGGCCTTGTCCGAGTCGGCGAATTTCGCCTGCAGGTCGGCTGCGTGGTGCTCGGGCCGGAAGTCGTTCGGATAGGCGACGCCTTGCTCGCGCAGGGCGCGCAGCTTCTCGCGGCGCTCGGCGATGATCTGGTTTTCGTCCGCCGTGACGGCGGGCTGCGTTTGGGTCGGTTCGGTCATGATGGTCGGAATTCGGAATGGGTGCGGCAACGCAAACGGGAAGGGCGGCGCGGGCCAGGCCGCGCCGCGGCGCTTACACGCCCTGTTTGAGGCTCGCGCTGATGAAGTCGTCGAGATCGCCGTCGAGCACCGCACGCGTGTTGCTCATTTCGACGTTCGTACGCAGGTCCTTCACGCGGCTCTGGTCGAGCACGTACGAGCGGATCTGGTGGCCCCAGCCCACATCGGTCTTGCTCGATTCGAGCTTGTCCTGTTCGGCCTGGCGCTTGCGCATCTCGACTTCGTACAGGCGCGACTTCAGCATCGCCATCGCTTCGGCACGGTTGCGGTGCTGCGAGCGGTCGTTCTGGCACTGCACGACGATACCGGTCGGCATGTGCGTGATCCGCACCGCGGAGTCGGTCTTGTTGATGTGCTGGCCGCCCGCGCCCGATGCGCGGTACGTGTCGATGCGCAGGTCGGCCGGGTTGATTTCGACTTCGATCGAGTCGTCGATTTCCGGATAGACGAACACCGACGAGAACGACGTGTGGCGGCCGCCCGACGAGTCGAACGGCGACTTGCGCACGAGGCGGTGGATGCCCGTCTCGGTGCGCAGGAAGCCGTACGCGTATTCGCCCGTGACCTTGACCGTCGCGTTCTTGATGCCGGCGACGTCGCCGTCGGACTCTTCGAGCACTTCGGCCTTGAAGCCCTTGCGTTCGCAGTAGCGCAGGTACTGGCGCAGCAGCATCGACGCCCAGTCGCACGCCTCGGTGCCGCCGGCGCCTGCCTGGATGTCGATGAAGCAGTTGTTCGGGTCGGCCGGGTTCGAGAACATCCGGCGGAATTCGATGTCGCCGACGCGCGCTTCGAGCTTCGCGGCGTCTTCTTCCGACGCGACGAGCGTGTCTTCGTCGCCTTCCTCGCGCGCCAGCTCGAACAGGTCGAGCGCGTCGCGCAGGTCGCTATCGAGCGCGGTGAGCGTCGTGACGACGCCTTCGAGCAGCTTTTTCTCGCGACCGAGCGCCTGCGCGTTCTTCGAATCGTTCCAGACGTTCGGGTCTTCGAGTTCCTTGTTGACTTCGGTCAGACGCGCAGCCTTGGCGTCGTAGTCAAAGATACCCCCGGAGCTCGCCCGCGCGGTTGCGCAGGTCGAGCAGGGAGCTTTCGATCGCGTTGAGTCGTTCCGCTTCCATGATCGTTCGCTGTTCTTGCTTCGTAAAAAAGCGGAATTATAGCCGATCGGCCGGGTTGCCCGGTGACGCAAACGGTGGGTGCATGCGTGCCGCGGCCCCGTCCGGCGCGGTGCGCGTGCGGGGGCGTACTCGGGGGCGCACTCGGGGCGGGCCCAGTGGCCCGCCGCTCAGCCGGCCGCGTGCTCGACGATCAGCTGGACGCGCGTGACGCCGTTCCACGTGTCGGCAACGAGCCGGTACGCGACCAGCGCGCTCGCGGGCAGCGGCTCGGTGTGGTTGAACCAGATCGCGTTGAAGCGCTGGCGGCCGCGCGCGAGCTGCAGCTTCAGGTGCTTTTCCTTCACGAGCGACTGCGATACGACGTCGAATTCACCCGAGAAAAGCGGGGCCGGAAAGCCTTGCCCCCACACGGCCTCGTCGAGCAGGCCGACGAACTGCGGCGTGAAGTAGGCGTCCTCGAGCTCGCCGTCGGTCTCGATCACGCGGGCGAGCGCGTCGTCGGACAGCCATTCGCGCGCGACGGCCTCGAACGCGGCCGCGAAGCGCGGCACGTTCTCGGTGTCGAGCGTGAGGCCGGCCGCCATCGCGTGGCCGCCGAATGCGACGATCAGGTCGGGCTCGCGCTTCGACACGAGGTCGAGCGCGTCGCGCAGGTGGAAGCCGGCGATCGACCGGCCCGAACCCTTGACCCGCTTGCCTTCTTCGTCGGCGTGCGCGAACGTGAACGACGGCCGGTGGAATTTTTCCTTGAGCCGGCCGGCGACGATGCCGATCACGCCCTGGTGCCACGCGGGGTTGAACAGCGTGATCGTGCACGCGTCGGCCGGGTCGACGTCGGCGAGATCGGCGAGCGCCTGCTGCTGCATGCCGGCCTCGATCTCGCGGCGCTCGCGGTTCATCACGTCGAGCTGCTGCGCGAGATCCCAGGCGCGGCCGATGTCGTCGGTGATCAGGCACTCGATGCCGAGCGACATGTCGGACAGCCGCCCGGCGGCGTTCAGGCGCGGGCCGAGGCCGAAGCCGAGGTCGAAGCCCGATGCGGTGCGCGCTTCGCGCGCGGCGGCGCGGAACAGCGCGGCGACGCCCGGCTGCATGCGGCCGTTGCGGATGCGTTGCAGCCCCTGCGCGACGAGCACGCGGTTGTTGCCGTCGAGCCGCACGACGTCGGCGACGGTGCCGAGCGCGACGAGGTCGAGCAGCCCGTCGAGGCGCGGTTCGGCTTCCTTGCTCGCGAACGCGCCGCGGCGGCGCAGCTCGGCGCGCAGCGCGAGCAGCACGTAGAACATCACGCCGACGCCGGCGAGGTGCTTGCTCGGGAACGCGCAGCCGGGCTGGTTCGGGTTGACGATCGCGCGGGCGGCGGGCAACGCGTCGCCGGGCAGGTGGTGGTCGGTCACGAGCACGTCGATGCCGCGCGCGGCCGCGGCCTCGACGCCCGCGACGCTCGCGATCCCGTTGTCGACGGTGATCAGCAGGTCGGGCTTGCGCGCGGCCGCGAGTTCGACGATCTCGGGCGTGAGGCCGTAGCCGTATTCGAAGCGGTTCGGCACCAGGTAGTCGATCTGCGCGCCGAACATCCGCAGGCCGCGCACCGCGACCGCGCAGGCGGTCGCGCCGTCGCAGTCGTAGTCGGCGACGACGAGCAGGCGCCGCTTGTCGGCGATCGCGTCGGCGAGCAGCGACGCCGCATCGGCGCAGCCCTTCAGTTCGGTGGGCGGGACGAGGCGCGCCAGCGCGGTCTCGATGTCGGCGGGCGACTGCACGCCGCGCGACGCATACAGGCGCGCGAGCACGGGGTGCAGGCCGTGGCGCGCGAGCACTTCTGCGTCGGCGGGCGCGACGGGGCGGGTAACGATCCGGGTCATACGCGGTGGGTGGGTTATTCGAACAGGGAGGCGAGGGCGCGGCGGCGCCAGAACTTGCGCAGGTCGCCGCGCGTCGCATGCAGCGTCACGGAACTCGTGTCGCCGCACAACGTGACATCGACGCTCGACAAGGCGCCGGTCTGCAGCGCGGCGAGGGCCGGCGCGAACCAGTCGCGCTCGAGCGCGGCGAGCCCGTCGTGCCAGCGCGCCCAGTCCTGTTCGATGAACGGGGTGGTCAGCGCCGGCAGCTCGACGAGCGTCGCGCCGTCGGCGGCGGGCAGCGCGCCGAACGTCGCGGGGGCGCTGCCGCCTTCGATTTGCGCGGCGCGCGCGAGGCCGAGCGCGGCGGGCGACGCCGACAGCACGCGCGCGAACGGCTTGCCGACCGGTTTCAGCGTGCCCTGCGCATGGAACCAGATCGAATTGACGGCCGGCAGCCCGCGCGCCTCACGGGCTTCGTTGACCGGGTGCTGGAACCACGCCATCTGCACTTCGTTCTGCAGCTTCATCCACATCCGCGAGCGTTCGCCGGTGTGGGCCTCGTGCGGCAGCCAGATCTCGATGTTGCGGCCGCTCGCGCGCAGCGGCGCTGCGCCGGCCAGCCGGGCGAGCTGGTCGCTCGACAGGTACCAGCGCGCCGGGTTCGGCGCGTCGAGCCGCACGCCGAGCTCCTCGATCAGCGGCCGCGCGACCGCGAGCAGCGCGGCCGCGTCGCCTTCGTCGAGCGCGAGGGCGGCCGGATCGACGAGCACCAGGTGATCGTGCGCGATTTCGACGTGAACGGGCTCGACGCACGCCCACGCGTGCGCGCCGGGGTCGCCGCCGTCGGCCAGCAACATGTAGGGCGCGAGCGGCGCCTCGTCCGCGGCGTTGCCCTGGGTCGCGCCGAACCGGCGGGCCAGCCAGCGCTCGTGCGGCAGCGTGCGCTGGAAGTCCTCGCCGGCCACGCGCTCGACGAGGCTGGCGCGGGCGAGCAACTTTTCGAGCGCGGGGCTGTCCAGCGTGTGCAGGGACGAGGCCGCATCGGCTGCCGACGGCAGTGCGAACGGAACGAGAAAATGGAGGCGTCGGTCGTGCATGATGGTGCGCATTGTATGGCAAACTGCGCGCGTGATCGGGCCGGCCGACGGCCCGTTTGCGTCCGGCGGCCGTTTTTCGACCGTGCCCGGACCGATGGCCGCCACCGGGCGGCGGTCCGGCCGCGGGGTGCCTCCCCGCCGTAACCAGCAGAAAGGATTCGCTTGAAACTTCCGTACGAATGGCAGATCGGCTGGCGCTACACGCGCGCCGGCAAACGCACGACCGGCAACGGCTTCATTTCCTTCATCGCGCTCGTGTCGATGCTCGGGATCGCGCTCGGCGTCGCGGCGCTGATCGTCGTGCTGTCGGTGATGAACGGCTTCCAGAAGGAAGTGCGCGACCGCATGCTGTCGGTGCTCGCGCACGTCGAGGTGTTCTCGCCGACGGGCTCGATGCCCGACTGGCAACTGACCGCGCAGGAAGCGCGCCGCAATCCGTCGGTGATCGGCGCGGCGCCGTACGTCGACGCGCAGGCGCTGCTCACGCGCCAGGACGCGGTGAGCGGCGTGATGCTGCGCGGCGTCGAGCCGACGCTCGAGCCGCAGGTGTCCGACATCGGCAAGGACATGAAGGCCGGGCAGCTCGCCGCGCTCGTGCCGGGGCAGTTCGGGATCGTGCTCGGCGATGCGCTCGCCGGCAACCTCGGCGTGACGGTCGGCGACAAGGTCACGCTGGTCGCGCCCGAAGGCTCGATCACGCCGGCCGGCATGATGCCGCGGCTGAAGCAGTTCACGGTCGTCGGCGTGTTCGAATCGGGCCACTACGAATACGACAGCACGCTCGCGATGATCAACATCCGCGACGCCGAGGCGCTGTTCCGGATGACCGCGCCGACCGGCGTGCGGCTGCGGCTGACGGACATGCAGAAGGCGCCGCAGGTCGCGGTCGAGCTGTCGCACACGCTGTCGGGCAGCCTGTACATCCGCGACTGGACGCAGCAGAACAAGACCTGGTTCTCGGCCGTGCAGATCGAGAAGCGGATGATGTTCATCATCCTCACGCTGATCATCGCGGTGGCCGCGTTCAACCTCGTGTCGTCGCTCGTGATGACGGTGACCAACAAGCAGGCCGACATCGCGATCCTGCGCACGCTCGGCGCGCAGCCGGGGTCGATCATGAAGATCTTCGTCGTGCAGGGCGTGACGATCGGCTTCGTCGGCACCGCATCCGGCGTCGCGCTCGGCTGCCTGATCGCGTGGAGCATCCCGTGGCTGATCCCGATGATCGAGCACCTGTTCGGCGTGCAGTTCCTGCCGCCGTCGGTGTACTTCATCAGCGAGCTGCCGTCCGAACTCGTCGCGAGCGACGTGATCCGGATCGGGCTGATCGCGTTCGCGCTGTCGGCCGTCGCGACGCTGTATCCGAGCTGGCGCGGCGCGAAGGTGAAGCCGGCGGAGGCGCTCCGCTATGAATGACCGCGCGACCGCATTCGCGGATTCACGACAACACAACAGACAGGATTCGGCTGGTATGCAGGAATACGTGCTTCAGGCGCGCGGGATCACGAAGGCGTTCGTGCAGGGCGGCTTCAACGTGCAGGTGCTCAGCAACACCGAGCTGACGGTGCGGCGCGGCGAGAAACTCGCGGTCGTCGGCGCATCGGGCTCCGGCAAGAGCACGCTGCTGCATGTGCTCGGCGGGCTCGACGAGCCGAGCGCGGGCGAGGTTTCGCTGCTCGGCAAGCCGTTTACGCAACTCGCCGAGCGCGAGCGCAACGAATTGCGCAACCGCGCGCTCGGTTTCGTCTACCAGTTCCATCACCTGTTGCCCGAATTCACCGCGCTCGACAACGTCGCGATGCCGCTGCGCATCCGCCGGATGACGACCGAGGATGCGCGCGAGCAGGCCCAGGCGATGCTCGAGCGCGTCGGTCTCGGCCCGCGCGCGAAGCACCGGCCGGGCGAGCTGTCGGGCGGCGAGCGCCAGCGCGTCGCGATCGCGCGCGCGCTGGTCACGAAGCCGGCATGCGTGCTCGCCGACGAGCCGACCGGCAACCTCGACGGCACGACGGCCGACACGGTGTTCAACCTGATGCTCGAACTGTCCGAGACGCTCGAAACGAGTTTCGTGATCGTCACGCACGATCCCGATCTCGCCGCACGCTGCGACCGCATCATGCGGCTGCGCGACGGCGTGCTGCACGAGGAGCCGGCGCTGCCGGTGTGATACGCGATCGTCCTTGAGCCGATGCCGGGTGGGTCCCGGCGCGGCGCAAGGGCGCAGGACTGCCGCCATGTGGATCGACACGCACTGCCATCTCGACGCCGCCGAGTTCGACGCCGACCGCGACGCGGTCGCGCATGCGGCGCGCGCGGCCGGCGTGTCGCGCATCGTGATCCCGAGCATCGGGCGCGACAACTTCACGACGGTGCGCGAACTCGCGCAACGCACGCCGGGCGCCGTCTATGCGCTCGGCATCCATCCGATGTATACGCCGCAGGCGCGCGACGAGGATCTCGACCGCCTGCGCATGGAGATCGAAGCGAGTCTCGACGATCCGCGCTTCGTCGCGATCGGCGAGATCGGCCTCGACTACTTCGTGCCGGGGCTCGACGAAGACCGGCAGCAGTTCTTCTATCAGGGACAGCTCAAGCTGGCACGCGAATTCGACCTGCCCGTGCTGTGCCACGTGCGCAAGTCGCAGGATCGCGTGCTCGCGGGGTTGCGCCGTTTCGGCGTGCGGCGCGGCATCGCGCATGCGTTCAACGGCAGTTTCCAGCAGGCCGACGCGTATCTCGCGCAAGGGCTGCATCTCGGCTTCGGCGGCAACGTGACGTTCTCGCGCGCGCTGCAGATCCGCCGGCTCGCCACGGAACTGCCGCTCGACGCGCTCGTCGTCGAGACCGACGCGCCCGACATCGCGCCCGAATGGGCGTACAAATCCCGCAATACGCCCGACCAGGTGCCGCGCATCGGTGACGTGCTCGCCGAACTGCGCGGGATCGATACCCGTTCACTCGGTCTATCCACAACGGCCAACGCGCTCGCCGCGCTGCCGCGACTCGCGCTTTCGTCCGCATAATCGTTGCCGGAAGGCGCCGCATTCGTCAGCGCGGCGCCAGGTCGACGAGGAGGCGCGATGCGCGTGGGGTGGATCGCGTTCGCGCTCGGCGTCGTCGTGCTGCAGCGGCAGGCGGCGTTGCCGGGTGCGATCGCATGGATGGCCGGTGCGGTCGTGCTCGCCGGATGCGCGGCGCTGGGTGCGTGGTGCATGCGTCGCCGGCGCACGCGCGCGACGGCCGCGCTCGGATGGATGCTGTGCACGCTCGCGGCCTGCGTCGCGGGATTCGGCTACGCGGCCGTGCGCGCCGAATGGCGGTTGAGCGACAGCTTGCCGGCGGAATGGGAAGGGCGCGACATCGTCGTCACCGGTGTGATCAGGGGGCTGCCCGTCGTCGACGAGAGCGGTGCGCGGCTGCTGTTCGCGGTCGAGTCGAACGATGCCGGGCTGGCCCGTTTCCCGCCGCTGATCCGGCTGTCGTGGCGCGCGTATGGCGCGCCCGCGGCACGTGACGCGCTGCCCGACCTGCGGGCCGCCCAGCGCTGGCGTTTCGTCGTGCGCCTGAAGCGTCCGCATGCCGAGGCCAATCCCGGCGTGCGCGACAGCGAGGCGGCGTGGCTCGCCGCGGGGATTCGCGCGATCGGCTATGTCAGCGCGCCGCACCGGACGGCATTGCTCGATGCGCGCGCAACGGGATGGCGCGCGTCGATCGACCGGGTACGCGACTGGCTGCGGACACGCATCGGCGAGACGCTCGGTGTCGATGCGGCGCATCGCGGCATCGTTGCCGCACTGGCGATCGGCGACCAGTCGGCCATCGGCGACGACGACTGGCGTGTCCTGCGCAACACGGGCACGAGCCACCTGGTCGCGATTTCCGGATTGCATGTCGGGCTGGTCGGCGCGATCGCGGGTGGGCTCGTGTCGATGGTCTGGCGCCGCGTGCGCTGGCGCGCGCGGGCCGCGACGCTCGTATTGCCGGCGCCGTACGCGGCCGCGCTCGCCGCGCTGGTGGCCGCGGCCGGCTATGCGGCGCTGGCCGGCTTCAACGTGCCGGCGCAGCGTGCGTGGTGGATGATCGCGGGCGGAGGCGTCACGTATCTGGCCGGACGCAGCGTGCCGACATCCGCGGTGCTGGGCGCGGCACTTGGCGGCGTGCTGCTCGCCGATCCGTGGGCCGTGCTGTCGGCCGGGTTCTGGCTGTCGTTCGGCGCGGTCGCCGTGATCCTGCTGGCCGTCGCCGGCTGGCGCGCCGTGCGCGTGGCCGACGCGGAGGGCGACGAGGGCAGCGGCGGCGCGAGTCCGTCGAGCCGGTTGCGTGCCTGGGGCCGGCGCGTCGCCGAGGCCGCGCGCGTGCAATACGCGGTGACGATCGGTCTCGCGCCGCTCACCGCCGCGTGGTTCGCGCAGGTTTCGCTGTCGGGGCCGCTCGGCAATGCATTCGCGATTCCGTGGGTCAGCTCGGTCGTGACGCCGGTCGTGCTGGCCGGCATCGCGTTGCCCGCGCCGTTCGATGCTTACGCGTTCCGGCTCGCGCATGCGGCGCTCGAACCGATGATGACGCTGCTCGGGCGCCTCGCCGACTGGCCGGCCGGCGTGCTCTGGCTGCGCATGCCCGACTGGCCGGTGCTGGCGCTCGCCTGCGTGGGCGTCGCCTGGGCGCTGATGCCGCGCGGCTGGCCGTTGCGCTGGGCGGCGCCGCTCACGTGGCTGCCGCTCGTTGCGCCGGCGCCCGATGCGCCGCCGCCTGGCGGTTTCCGGATGACCGTGCTCGATGTCGGGCAGGGGGCGTCGGTGCTGGTCGAAACCGCGCGGCGGACCTTGCTGTTCGATGCCGGCCCGGGGCCGGAGTCGACGCACGCCGGCACGCGGATCGTCGCGCCGGCGTTGCGGGCGCGCGGCATCGCGGCAATCGATTCGCTCGTGCTCAGTCATGCGGATGCCGACCATGCGGGCGGTGCGCCGGCCGTCTATGCGGCGGCCGACGTGCGCCAGTTGCTGGCCGGCATTCCGCCGACGAACCGGCTGTGGCGCGACGCCGAGGCCGCCGGCGTCGCCGACCGGCTGCCGTGCGCGGCCGGGCAGCGCTGGACCTGGGACGGCGTCGTCTTCACGATCCTGTGGCCGCGCGGCGGCCCGGGCGCGGGCTCGTCGAACGGGCAGTCGTGCGTGCTGCGCGTCGACGCGGGCGGCACGTCCGCGCTGTTGACGGGCGACATCGACGCCCGCGGCGAACGCGAGCTCGTGAACGCGACGCCGGACGCGCTGGCCGCGCAGATCCTGGTCGTGCCGCATCACGGCAGCCGCACGTCGTCGGTCGAGCCTTTCCTCGATTCGGTCGGGCCGCGCGTCGCGGTATTTCCTGTAGGCTATCGCAATCGTTTCGGGCATCCGCACCGGACCGTCCTCGCGCGCTACGAGGCGCGCGGGATACCGCTGCCGCGCACCGATCGCGACGGTGCCGTGCGGTTCGACGTCGCGCCGGCCGGCGGCGGGTTCGCATTCGCGCGTTATCGCGACGAGCGGCGCCGGTACTGGATGGAGCGGTGACGGCGGGCGGGACGGAAAGCGCGGCTCCGCGCACCGTGCCGGCGCGCGAGCCCGACAGAACGCAAAGCATGGAGCCGGAGCACGTGCCGAAGCACTCACTCCGGTCGACACAGGAGACATCGGCGTTTGAAGGACATCCTCCACTTCTCGCATGCGAACGGCTTCCCGGCGTCCACGTACCGGACGATCTTCGCCGAACTGGCCGACGACTACGAGCTGCGCTACATCGAGCGGATCGGCCATGACCGCCGCTATCCGGTGACGCGCGACTGGCCGCATCTCGTCGAGCAGCTGCTCGACGACATCGGCAGCCGCTACGAGCGCCCGGTATGGCTCGTCGGCCATTCGCTCGGCGGCTACCTGTCGCTGATGGCCGCGCTGAAGAAGCCGCAATGGGTGCGCGGCGTCGTGATGATCGACTCGCCGATCATCGCCGGATGGCGTGCCGGCGCGTTGCGGGCGAGCCAGTGGGCGGGGCTCGACGAGCGGTTGTCGCCGGCCGCCGCGACGCGCAACCGGCGCACGCGCTGGGTGAGCCGCGACGAAGTCTGGCGGCACTTCCTCGAGAAGCCGGCGTTCGCGCGCTGGGACGAACGGATGCTGGCCGACTACATCGATTACGGGATTCCGCAGGCTGGCGCCGACGGCGAGCGGGCGCTCGCGTTCGACCGGCAGGTCGAATACCTGATCTACCGGACGCTGCCGCACACGCTCGGCCCGCGGCTCGCGCACGGCGCGCCGGTGCCGCTCGGCTTCCTCGCCGGCACGCGTTCGCGCGAGGTGCGGCAGGTCGGGCTCGATGCGACGCGGCGGGCGGCGCGCGGCCGCGTCGAGTGGCTGGAAGGCAGCCACCTGTTCCCGATGGAGCGGCCGCTCGAGACCGCCCGCGCATTGCAGCGGATGCTGAATTCGCTGCGGGCGGAAGAGGCCGGGGCGGCGCACGGCGGCGCACCGCTCGCGAGGCGCGCCTGACGCGTCGTCCGGCGAGGCCCGTCATGGGCCGCGGCGAGCCGGCCGCGTTGCCCGGCCGGCCGGTTTTCCGCGGCGCGTACGGCTGACGCGGGCCGGCGCGAAAGGGCGCGATCACCACGGCAATTGCTGAGAAAAGGGCGGGCTTTACGGTATAATCCGTTTTTCCCGCGAGCATCCAGCGATGACCAAATATGTTTTCGTCACCGGCGGCGTAGTTTCTTCCCTTGGCAAGGGTATTGCCGCCGCTTCCCTCGCCGCGATCCTTGAATCGCGCGGTCTGAAAGTCACCCTCCTCAAACTCGATCCGTACATCAACGTCGACCCCGGCACGATGAGCCCGTTCCAGCACGGGGAAGTGTTCGTGACGGAAGACGGGGCGGAGACCGACCTCGACCTCGGCCACTATGAGCGCTTCATCAGCACGAAGATGCGCAAGGCCAACAACTTCACGACCGGCCAGATCTACGAATCGGTGATCCGCAAGGAACGCCGCGGCGACTATCTCGGCAAGACCGTGCAGGTCATTCCGCACATCACGAACGAAATCCAGGCGTTCATCGAGCGCGGGGCCGCGTCGGCCACCTGCGGCGAGCCGGATGTCGCGATCGTCGAGATCGGCGGCACGGTCGGCGACATCGAGTCGCTGCCGTTCCTCGAGGCTGCGCGCCAGATGAGCCTGCGCCTCGGCCGCAACAGCGCGTGCTTCGTGCACCTGACGCTGGTGCCGTACGTCGCGACGGCGGGCGAGCTGAAGACGAAGCCGACCCAGCACAGCGTGCAGAAGCTGCGCGAGATCGGCATCCTGCCGCACGTGCTGCTGTGCCGTGCGGATCGCCGCATCCCCGACGACGAATCGAAGAAGATCTCGATGTTCTCGAACGTGCCGGAAGACGCCGTGATCTCGGTGTGGGACGCCGACAGCATCTACAAGATTCCGCAGATGCTGCACGACCAGGGCCTCGACCGCATCATCTGCGACGAGCTGAAGCTGTCGCCGAAGGACGCCGACCTGAGCATGTGGTCGGCGCTCGTCGAGAAGCTCGAGAACCCGAAGCACGAAGTGACGATCGGCATGGTCGGCAAGTACGTCGACCTGACCGAGTCGTACAAGTCGCTGATCGAGGCGCTGCGCCACGCATCGCTGCATACGTCGACCAAGGTCAACATCGAGTACATCGACTCGGAAGAGATCGAGACGAACGGTGTCGACAGCCTGAAGCATCTCGACGCCGTGCTGGTGCCGGGCGGTTTCGGCCGTCGCGGCACGGAAGGCAAGATCGCGGCGATCCGCTACGCGCGCGAGTCGAAGGTGCCGTACCTCGGCATCTGCCTCGGCATGCAGCTCGCGGTGATCGAATTCGCGCGCGACGTCGTCGGCCTGAAGCAGGCGAACAGCACGGAATTCGATCCGGACACGCCGGAGCGCGTGGTCGCGCTGATCACCGAATGGTACGACCGCGAAGGCAAGGTCGAGACGCGCACCGAGGAATCCGACCTCGGCGGCACGATGCGCCTGGGTTCGCAGCGTTGCCCGATCAAGCCGGGCACGATGGCGGAAGAAATCTATGGCAAGGACGTGAACGAACGCCATCGCCATCGTTATGAAGTCAATAACCGCTTCGTGCCCCAGCTCGAAGCCGGCGGCCTTATCATCAGCGCCCGTACCCCGAGCGAGGATCTGCCGGAAATGATGGAGCTGCCGCGCTCGATGCACCCGTGGTTCGTCGGCGTCCAGTTCCACCCGGAATTCACGTCCACGCCGCGTGACGGCCATCCCCTCTTCAAGTCGTTCGTCGAAGCCGCGCTCGCCAACAAGCAAGCGCGCGGAGTGTAAAGCATGAAGCTGTGCGATTTCGAGGTCGGTCTCGACAAGCCTTTCTTCCTGATCGCGGGTACCTGCGTCGTCGAATCGGAGCAAATGACGATCGACACGGCGGGCCGCCTGAAGGAGATCTGCGAGAAGCTGAACGTTCCGTTCATCTACAAGTCGTCCTACGACAAGGCGAACCGCAGCTCGGGCAAGTCGTTCCGCGGCCTCGGAATGGACGAAGGCCTGCGGATCCTCGCCGAGGTGAAGCGCCAGCTCGGCCTGCCGGTGCTGACCGACGTGCACGCGATCGACGAGATCGAGCAGGTCGCGTCGGTCGTCGACGTGCTGCAGACGCCGGCGTTCCTGTGCCGCCAGACCGACTTCATCCACGCATGCGCGCGCTCGGGCAAGCCCGTGAACATCAAGAAGGGCCAGTTCCTCGCGCCGCACGACATGAAGAACGTGATCGACAAGGCGCGCGACGCGGCACGCGAAGCGGGGCTGTCGGAAGACCGCTTCATGGCGTGCGAGCGCGGCGTCTCGTTCGGCTACAACAATCTCGTGTCGGACATGCGCTCGCTCGCGATCATGCGCGAGACGCACGCGCCGGTCGTGTTCGACGCGACCCACTCGGTGCAGTTGCCGGGCGGGCAGGGTACGAGCTCGGGCGGCCAGCGCGAATTCGTGCCGGTGCTCGCGCGTGCGGCGGTCGCGACGGGTGTCGCCGGCCTCTTCATGGAAACGCACCCGAATCCGGCGGAAGCGAAGTCGGACGGCCCGAACGCGGTGCCGCTGAACCGGATGGGCGCGTTGCTGGAGACGCTCGTCACGCTCGACCAGGCGGTGAAGCGCAATCCGTTCCTGGAAAACGATTTCAATTAAAGATCGAATGAACCTTGCGACGGCTTCGCGCGTCTGTAGCGAAAGCGGTTTCGGCGCGCGCGCCGTCGCAGTTTGAAGAATCCATCGTCATTCTCAGAGGAAACCCATGAGTGCCATCGTAGATATCATCGGCCGCGAGATTCTGGATTCGCGCGGCAACCCCACCGTCGAATGCGACGTGCTGCTCGAATCGGGCACGATGGGCCGCGCGGCGGTGCCGTCGGGCGCGTCCACCGGCTCGCGTGAAGCGATCGAGCTGCGCGACGGCGAAGCCGGCCGTTACAACGGCAAGGGCGTGCTGAAGGCCGTCGAGCACATCAACACCGAAATCTCCGAAGCCATCATGGGCCTCGACGCGTCGGAACAGGCGTTCCTCGACAAGACGCTGCTCGAGCTGGACGGCACCGACAACAAGTCGCGCCTCGGCGCGAACGCGATGCTGGCCGTGTCGATGGCCGTCGCGAAGGCGGCCGCCGAAGAGGCCGGCCTGCCGCTGTACCGCTACTTCGGCGGTTCGGGCGCCATGCAGCTGCCGGTGCCGATGATGAACATCGTCAACGGCGGCGCGCACGCGAACAACAGCCTCGACATCCAGGAATTCATGATCGTCCCGGTCAGCCAGCCGACGTTCCGTGAAGCCCTGCGTTGCGGCGCGGAAGTGTTCCACGCGCTGAAGAAGATCCTGAGCGACCGCGGCATGAGCACGGCGGTCGGCGACGAAGGCGGCTTCGCGCCGAACTTCGGCAGCAACGACGAGTGCCTGTCGACGATCCTGCAGGCGATCGAGAAGGCCGGCTACCGTGCGGGCGAAGACGTGCTGCTCGCGCTCGACTGCGCGGCATCCGAGTTCTACCACGACGGCAAGTACCAGCTCGCGGGCGAAGGCCTGCAACTGTCGTCGGCCGAATTCACCGACTACCTCGCGACGCTCGCCGACAAGTTCCCGATCGTGTCGATCGAGGACGGCATGCACGAAAGCGACTGGGACGGCTGGAAGCTGCTGACCGACCGCCTCGGCAAGAAGGTGCAGCTGGTCGGCGACGACCTGTTCGTCACCAACACGCGCATCCTGAAGGAAGGCATCGAGAAGGGCATCGCGAACTCGATCCTCATCAAGATCAACCAGATTGGTACGCTGACCGAAACGTTCGCGGCGATCGAAATGGCGAAGCGCGCGGGCTACACGGCCGTGATCTCGCACCGCTCGGGCGAAACGGAAGATTCGACGATCGCGGACATCGCGGTCGGCCTGAACGCCGGTCAGATCAAGACGGGCTCGCTGTCGCGCAGCGACCGCATCTCGAAGTACAACCAGCTGCTGCGCATCGAGGAAGATCTCGGCGACATCGCGAGCTACCCGGGTAAATCGGCTTTCTATAACCTGCGCTAACGCGCTACTATCGGGTTCGTCATATCGACGCCGCTCTGTGCTCGTGCGCGGAGCGGCGCTTCTTATATCTGCGTCTCTTACATGCGGCTTGTCACTGTCGTCCTGATTGCCTTGCTGGCGCTCATTCAGTACCCCCTATGGTGGGGACACGGCGGCTGGCTGCGGGTGCATGAATTGCGTCAGCAGCTCGACGACCAGCTCCAGAAGAATGCGGACGAGAAGCTGCGCAACGAGCGCACGGCCGGCGAAGTGCAGGATCTGCAGAGCGGCACCGCGGCCATCGAGGAGCGTGCGCGCTACGAGATGGGCATGGTGAAGGACGGCGAGGTGTTCGTGCAGTTCGTGTCGCCCAATGCGCCTGCGGGGCCGCTGAACAACACGCCGTCGAACACGTCGACGCGCGGTACCGTCTCCGCGGCGCCGGTGCGTGTCGTGCCGAATCCGCAGTCGATCGCGAAGCCGTCGCGGCACCATGGCGGCGACAAGGGCAAGTCAGCGCATCACTGATCGCGATACGGTCGAATCCATTGAAAAAGCGCGGGAAATACCGCGCTTTTTTATTTCCTGCCAGGCATCAATCAATCGATCGATTGACGGCTTACCACCACCAGCCCGGGTAGCCGTAGCCGATACCCGTTCCCCAGCGATTTCCCCATCCGCCGTAATACCCGCCGTAGACCGTCACGGGTGGCGGCGAGTAGTACGCCCATGCGCGCGCGGCGGCCTCGGCTGCGATCGCGCTGTTCTGTTCGCGCAGGACCTGCTGGTCGATTTCGTCGTAGCGCTTGCGTTCGGCGCTCGACAGCGCGGGTGGGCGGCCGTTCGACGCGCCCGGCTCGGGCAGGCGGCTCAGGATCGTGGAAGTCGGCGGCGGCATCGCGCAGCCGGCGAGCGCGAGCGTGCCGACGGCGACGCTCGTCAGGATGAGGGGGCGAAACGGGCGGAGGCGATTCATGTGTTTCTCCTGCAGCGCGCCGACGGCGGGAAGCGGTGTGCGCCGAAGGCCGGGCCTCCGGCGCCAGAACCGTGCGTGCGGCGCTCGTGCGTCATTATGCGCCCGTGCCCGGGTGGCGGGCACGGGCACGCCGCTCAGTGACGCTGGTCGGTTGCCGGCGCGATGCCGGTCTCGACGCCGGGCGCCGCGAACAGCTGCGCGACGTCGACGGGATCGAATTCGTAGCGCTGGTTGCAGAACTCGCAGTGGATCTCGACGTGGCCGCGCTCGACGATCACGCTGTCGACTTCCTCGCGGCCGAGCATGCGCAGCATCGCGCCGACCTTCTCGCGCGAGCACGAGCACTGGAAGCGCGTGCCGGCCGGCTCGAAGTGCTGCACGTTTTCCTGCCAGAACAGCCGGCGGAACACGACTTCCGGTTCGACCTCGAGCAGCTCCTTCGCGGACAGCGTACCGCCGAGCGTACAGACGCGCTCCCACGTGTCGATATCGGTTTCGGCGTTGCGCGGCACGATGCCGCCGTCGCCCGGCAGTTTCTGCAGCAGCATGCCGACCGCGCGGTCGCGATCGGCCGCGAGCCACAGCCGGGTGTCGAGCTGCTCCGAGTGATGCATGTAGTGCTCGAGTACCTGCGACACCGATTCGAGCGGGCCGTCGACGCCGTTCAGCGGCACGATGCCCTGGTACGGCTGCTGGCCCGGCAGCTTGTCGGCCGGGTCGAGCGTGATCACGCAACGGCCGTGGCCGCTCGCGTTGACGAGCGACGCGAAGCTCGTGTCGTCGCCGATCGTCTGCGCCGCGTCGCCGGCGAATTTCGCGGTAGCCCGCATCGACAGATCCGAGCCGCACTGGACGACCAGCATCTGGACCGGCCCGTCGCCGAAGATCTGCATGATCAGGGTGCCGTGAAATTTCAGGTTCGCGGACAGCAGCGCGCACGCGGCCATCATCTCGCCGAGCACCGTGCGCACCGGGGCGGGGTAGTCGCGGCGGGCGAGCACTTCCTGCCACGTATTGCGCAGCGAAACGATCTCGCCGCGCACGGGCGCCGCATTGAACATGAATTTCTGTAACTGGTCGCTCACTCTTCTTCCTTGAAATCCGCGCGAATCACCCGATCCGCACGAGTTGCTCCTTGAAATGCGCGCGCCGCTCGACATACGTCTTCGCGTTCGCGCGCAGCCGCGCGATGTCTTCCGCCGACAGCTCGCGCACGACTTTCGCCGGCGCGCCGAGAATCAGCGAGTTGTCCGGGAACGTCTTGCCTTCCGTCACGACCGCGCCGGCACCCACCAGACAGTTGCGGCCGATGACCGCTCCATTCAAGACCACCGCCTGGATCCCGATCAGCGAACCTTCGCCGATCGTGCAGCCGTGCAGCATCGCCTGGTGCCCGATCGTCACGTTTTCGGCAATCGTCAGCGGAAAGCCCGGGTCCGTATGCAGGACCGCCCCTTCCTGGACGTTGCTGCCCGCGCCGACGGCGATGGTCTCGTTGTCGCCGCGAATCGTCGCGCCGAACCACACGCTCGAATTCTCCTCGAGCACGACCTTGCCGATGATGGCCGCCGTATCGGCGACGAACACGCTTTCGTGGATCGTCGGGGCCGTCTCGCCCAGCTTGTAGATCGTCACGGAGTCTCCTTGTCTCTTCGATGAGGGGCGCCGGTAAAATGGCGCGTCCGGTTTGCCCGGCGCGTGGCGCCGCGGAACAAACGCATATTGTAAACCGTCGCGTGCAGGTGCTCCCGCGACGCGTACGCAAGGTGTCCCCGTTTATGAGCATGGAGTCTTCTTCTTCCGGCATCGCGCCGGCCTGCGTGCGCCGCGTGGCGCTCGATGCGCTGTGCCTGTCCGAACCGGCGGCGAAGGCAGCCCGGGTCCGCGCGCTGCACGATGCGCTGCGGGCCGGGCAGGCCACGATCGCACCGTCGCTCGCGTTGCCTGAACCGGCCGACCTGCCCGGACGTCCGGCCCGCCCGCCGCTCGTCGAGCCGCGCCAGCTCCAACGGCGCAGCATGCGTTCGCCCGAAGGGCGCGCGGTGCTGCTGCACGCGCTCGCCCATATCGAATTCAACGCGATCAACCTGGCGCTCGACGCGGTCTGGCGCTTCGCGGGCCAGCCGGATGCGTTCTACGCGGACTGGCTGAAGGTGGCGGCCGAGGAGGCCTATCACTTCACGCTGCTGTCCGACCGGCTGGCGGCATTCGGGCATGCGTACGGCGATTTTCCGGCGCACAACGGACTGTGGGAGATGTGCGAGCGGACCAAGGGCGACGTGCTGGCGCGCATGGCGCTCGTGCCGCGCACGCTCGAGGCGCGCGGGCTCGATGCCTCGCCGCCGATCCGGGCGCGGCTCGTGCAGGCGGGCGACGACGCGTCGGCCGCGATCCTCGACGTGATCCTGCGCGACGAGATCGGCCATGTCGCGATCGGCAACCGCTGGTTCCGGCATCTGTGCGATGCAGCCGGCCGCGATCCGGTGCCGACCTACCGGCAGCTTGCCGGGCAATACCATGCGCCGCGGCTGCGCGGCCCGTTCAATGTCGACGCGCGGCGCGATGCCGGCTTCGAGCAGGCCGAACTCGACGAACTGGCCGCGCAGGACGCCGCGGACGCACACGCGGCACGTTAGCCGGCCCGCGCGCCCGGCCGGCGGTGCGAGCCGGCGGCCGCTCGAATGCCGCCGCCGCTAGAGCGCGGCCTCGATTGCGGGCCGCCGGAACGGAAGCGCCGCCGCTATAATCGAACGACCATTCTTTTTTTGGCGGCTGCCATGAGTGCCTCGAGTTCTGTTTCCGATTTCGTCACGGTGCGCGGCGTCCGGCTGCATGTGCGGCGCTGGGGCCGGCCCGATGCGCCGACGCTGTTCATGCTGCACGGCTGGATGGACGTCGCGGCGTCGTTCCAGTTCGTCGTCGATGCGTTCGCGGGCGACTGGCAGGTGATCGCGCCCGATGCGCGCGGCTTCGGGCTGTCCGACTGGCCGGTCGCCCGGCAGGGCGGCGGCCACTACTGGTTCCACGAATACCTGGGCGATCTCGATGCGCTCGTCGACCACTATGCGCCGGGCGGCGAAGTCAACCTGGTCGGCCACAGCATGGGTGCGAACGTCGTGTGCCTGTACGCCGGCGCTCGGCCGGAACGCGTGCGGCGCGTGGTCGACCTCGAAGGCTTCGGGCTCGCGCCCGCGCGTGCCGAGCAGGCGCCGCGCCGGTTGCGCGGCTGGCTGGACGAGCTGCGCGAGCCGCCCGCGTTGCGGCCCTACGCGTCCCTCGACGACGTGGCGGCGCGCCTGATCAAGACCAATCCGCGGCTCGCCCCGCGCCGGGCCGCATTCCTCGCCGAGCATTGGTCGACGCGCGGCGACGACGGTCTCTACCACCTGTTGGCCGACCCGGCGCACAAGATGCCGGGCCCGCTGCTGTACCGGCTCGACGAGGTGATGGCCACGTGGAAGCAGGTGCGCGCGAAGGTGCTGCACGTTGAAGCCGTCAACTCGCCGACGCTCGCGCACATCGCCGGCGACATCCCGCTGCCCGAGTTCAAGGCGCGCTTCGCCGCGTTCCCCGACTGGCGCGAAAAGCTCGTCGAGGACGCCGGTCACATGGTGCATCACGACCAGCCCGAGCAGGTCGCGGCGCTGATCGAGGCGTTCTGCGCGTAGGCGCGCGACGCCGGCGGCAGGGCAGGCGGGCGGCGCAATTGCCGCGTTGCAGTAGAATGAAGCCTTACCTGCCATACCGACAATGAACGCCGATCTCCACTGCCATTCCAATGTTTCCGACGGGTTGCTGTCGCCTGCCGACGTCGCGCGCCGCGCACATGCGGGCGGCGTGACCCTGTGGGCGCTGACCGACCACGATGAAATCGGCGGCCAGGCAGCGGCACGCAGCGAGGCGGAAGCGCTCGGCATGCGCTACCTGAGCGGTGTCGAGATTTCGGTCACGTGGGCGTCGCGCACCGTGCACATCGTCGGCCTGAACATCGATCCCGCGAACCCGGCGCTGGTCGACGGCCTGTACCGTACGCGCCACGGTCGTGCGGCCCGCGCGGTGGCGATCGGCGAGCAGCTTGCGACGCTCGGCATTCCCGGTGCATACGACGGCGCGCTGAAGTACGTGTCGAATCCCGACCTGATCTCGCGTACGCATTTCGCGCGCTTTCTCGTCGAGAACGGCCACGCCGAGTCGACGTCCGACGTGTTCGACCGCCTGCTCGGCGACGGCAAGCCCGGCTTCGTCCCGCATCGCTGGGCATCGCTGTCCGACGCGGTCGGCTGGATCCGCACGGCGGGCGGCGAAGCCGTGGTCGCGCATCCGGGCCGCTACCGGTACACGCCCGTCGAATTCGACGCCTTCTTCGGCGAGTTCATCGATCTGGGCGGCCGCGCGATCGAAGTCATCACGGGCAGCCATACGCCCGACCAGTACCGCGAATACGCGGACGTCGCGCGTCGCTTCGGCTTCGAAGTGTCGCGCGGCTCCGATTTCCATGCGCCGGGCGAGGGACGCGTCGAGCTCGGCAGCCTGCCGCCGTTGCCGTCCGACCTCACGCCGGTCTGGGAGCGCTGGCTCTGACGCCGGGCGGCCGAGCGCCGCCCGTGCCGCCGCCGTGCGTTGCCGATTCATCCCCCTTTACGTACCCCCATGTCCCAGTTCTTCAGGATTCATCCGGATAATCCGCAGCCGCGCCTGATCAAGCAGGCCGTGGAGATCATCAGCAAGGGCGGCGTGATCGCGATGCCGACCGATTCGAGCTATGCGCTCGCGTGCCATCTCGACGACAAGGATGCGGTCGAGCGCGTGCGCCGGATTCGCGGCCTCGACGAGAAGCAGCACCTGTCGCTGCTCGTGCGCGACCTGTCGGAGCTGGCCAACTTCGCGATGGTCGACAACCGCCAGTACCGGCAGATCAAGTCGGTGACGCCGGGCCCGTACGTGTTCATCCTGCAGGCGACCAAGGAAGTGCCGCGCCGGCTGTCGCATCCGTCGCGGAAGACGATCGGGCTGCGCGTGCCCGACCACGCGATCACGCTCGCGCTGCTGGAGTCGCTCGGCCAGCCGCTGCTCGGCACGACGCTGATCCTGCCGCCGGACGACGAGCCGCTCAACGATCCCGAGGAAATCCGCACGCGGCTCGAGAAACAGGTCGACCTCGTGATCGACGGCGGCGCCTGCCCGCGCGAACCGTCGACGGTGATCGACCTGACCGGCGACGCGCCGGAGCTCGTGCGTGCGGGGCGCGGCGCGCTGGAACCGTTCGGCCTCTCGGCCGCCTGAGCGAGTCGTTCAATTTTGCGCGAACGCGCTTGTTACAATAACGCGATATGGATGCTTCCCTGATACAGACCATCGCCGTCTACGCGCTGCCCGTGATCTTCGCGATCACGCTGCACGAGGCCGCGCACGGCTACGCCGCCCGCCTGCTCGGCGACAACACCGCCTACGTGATGGGGCGCGTGTCGTTCAACCCGATGCGCCACATCGATCCGCTCGGCACGATCGCGATCCCGCTCGTGATGTACTTCGTGACGGGCGGCGCGTTCCTGTTCGGCTATGCGAAGCCGGTGCCGGTTTCGTTCGGCAATCTGCGCAATCCGCGCTGGGGCAGCCTGTGGGTATCGCTCGCGGGTCCGGCCTGCAACTTCGTGCAGGCGCTGGTCTGGGGCCTGCTGACCCTCGTGCTGCCCGCCGTCGGCATCGACGAGCCGTTCTTCACGCGGATGGCGTTCGCCGGCGTCAGCGCGAACCTCGTGCTCGGCGTGCTGAACCTGTTTCCGCTGCCGCCGCTCGACGGCGGCCGTATCCTGGCGGCGCTGCTGCCGCCGAAGCAATCGATCGCGCTGTCGCGCATCGAGCCGTACGGTTTCATCATCGTCCTCGCGCTGGTCGCGACGGGCGTGCTGACGAACTTCTGGCTGCGCCCGCTCGTCAACGTCGGTTATGCCGTCCTGAGCGCCATCCTGTCCCCATTCGCCTCGCTTTTCTAACGACAATCATGTTCCCAGAACGTATTTTCTCCGGCATGCGACCTACCGGGTCGCTGCACCTCGGTCATTACCACGGCGTGCTGAAAAACTGGGTGAAGCTGCAGTCCGAGTACCCGTGTTTCTTCTGCGTCGTCGACTGGCATGCGCTGACGACGCACTACGAGACGCCCGAGGTCATCGAGAAGAACGTGTGGGACGTGCTGATCGACTGGCTCGCATCCGGCATCGATCCGGCGCAGGCGACGCTGTTCATCCAGAGCAAGGTGCCCGAGCACGCGGAACTCGCGCTGCTGCTCGGCATGAGCACGCCGCTCGGCTGGCTCGAACGCGTGCCGACCTACAAGGAGCAGATGGAGAAGCTGAAGGACAAGGACCTGTCCACCTACGGCTTCCTCGGCTACCCGGTGCTGATGGCGGCCGACATCCTGCTGTATCGCGGCTCGCTCGTGCCGGTCGGCGAGGATCAGGTGCCGCACGTCGAGATGACGCGCGAGATCGCGCGCCGCTTCAACTACCTGTACGGCCGCGAGCCCGGCTTCGAGGAGAAGGCGCTCGAAGCCGCGAAGAAGCTCGGCGGCAAGCGCGCGAAGCTCTATCACGAACTGCGCAACGCGTATCAGCAGGAGGGCGACGACGAGGCGCTCGAACAGGCGCGCGCGATGCTGCAGGAATCGCAGAGCCTGTCGATGAGCGACCGCGAGCGTCTGTTCGGCTATCTCGAGGGTGCGCGCAAGATCATCCTGGTCGAGCCGCAGGCGCTGCTGACCGAGGCATCGCGGATGCCGGGCCTCGACGGGCAGAAGATGTCGAAGTCGTACGGCAACACGATCGGCCTGCGCGAAGACGCCGAGACGATCACGAAGAAGGTCCGCACGATGCCGACCGACCCCGCGCGCGTGCGCCGCACCGATCCGGGCGATCCCGACAAGTGCCCGGTGTGGCAACTGCACCAGGTCTATACGGACGAAGCGACGCACGAGTGGGTGCAGAAGGGCTGCCGCTCGGCGGGCATCGGTTGCCTCGACTGCAAGCAGCCGGTCGTCGAGGGCATCCTGCGCGAACAGCAGCCGATGCTCGAGCGCGCGCAGAAGTACATGGACGATCCGTCGCTGCTGCGCGCGATCGTCGCGGACGGTTGCGACAAGGCACGCAAGTACGCGACGGAAACGATGCGCGACGTGCGCGACGCGATGGGCCTGTCGTACAACTGATCCGGCGCATGAGCGAATCCGTCATCGCCGCCGCGGGCGGCCACGTCGCCCAGGCCGAGCCGTCGCGCTGGGTCGCGCAATGGTCGCGGCTCGTGCCGGCCGGCGGCGCGGTGCTCGACGTCGCCGCGGGCGGCGGGCGCCATGCGCGCTGGTTCGCGTCGCGCGGGCATCCGGTCGTCGCGCTCGACCGCGATCCGGCCGCGCTGGCCGCGTTGCGGGCGATTCCCGGCGTCGATGCCCGTGCGGCCGATCTCGAAGGCGCGCCGTGGCCGCTGCCGGCCGGCGAGCGGTTTTCGGCCGTGCTTGTCACCCACTACCTGCATCGTCCGCTCTGGCCCCATCTGCTCGATGCGGTGGCGCCGGGCGGCGTGCTGATCTACGAAACCTTCGCGCAAGGAAACGAAACGGTCGGCAAACCGTCCAACCCCGCGTTCCTGCTCGCCCCGGGCGAGTTGCTGGACGCCGTGCACGGCCACCTGCGGGTGGTTGCGTACGAGGACGGTTTCGTCGCCGCGCCGCGCGAGGCGTTCGTCCAGCGTCTCAGCGCGGTGCGCGAGGGCGCGACCCCGAAGGCGGGGGCGGGAATTCCACGTTACGAACTGCCCGGCTAATCCGCTACAATCTCAACGTTTACCGGTACACATTCAATCGCGTTTCATGGCTAACGGCACCCAAGACGGCATTCAAATCCGCGGCAGCATCCCCGCGATCGTCACCCCGATGCTCGAAGACGGCAGTCTCGACCTGCCGGCGTTTCGCAAACTGATCGACTGGCACATCGCGGAAGGCACCGATGCGCTCGTCGTGGTCGGGACGAGCGGCGAGTCGGCAACGCTCAACGTCGAAGAGCACATCCTGATGATCCGCACGGCGGTCGAGCATGCGGCGAAGCGCATCCCGATCATCGCGGGCGCGGGCGGCAACTCGACCGCCGAGGCGATCGAGCTGACGAAGCACGCGAAGGCCGTCGGCGCGGACGCGACGCTGCAGGTCGTGCCGTACTACAACAAGCCGACGCAGGAAGGCATGTACCGCCATTTCCGGACGATCGCCGAAGCGGTCGACCTGCCGGTGATCCTGTACAACGTGCCGGGCCGCACGGTCGCCGACATGGCGAACGAGACGACGCTGCGCCTCGCGCAAGTGCCGGGCATCATCGGCGTGAAGGAAGCGACCGGCAACATCGATCGCGCCGCGCATCTGATCAAGGCCGCGCCGAAGCATTTCGCGATCTACAGCGGCGACGATCCGACCGCGATCGCGCTGATGCTGCTCGGCGGCCACGGCAATATCTCGGTGACGGCGAACGTCGCACCGCGTGCGATGAGCGATCTGTGCCGCGCGGCGCTGGCCGGCGACGTCCAGACGGCCCGCGCGCTGCACATGAAGCTGCTGTCGCTGCACAAGAACCTGTTCATCGAGGCGAACCCGATCCCCGTGAAGTGGGCGCTGCAGGCGATGGGCAAGATGCAGGGCGGCATCCGGCTGCCGCTCACGGCGCTCGACGAGCGCTGCCACGATGCCGTGCGTTCGGCCCTCGTCGAGGCCGGCGTCCTCTGATGCCGAGGCGGCCGCGTCCTGCGGCCGCCGGCTCGACCCCTGATCAACCCGCACCGGCCGGCTCCGTCCGGCGCCGCTCCTGACGAGCGTTCTAGCAAGACGAAGGATTTCATGAAACGTTTCGCCATTTCCTCTCGCGCCATCCAGCTGTCGGTGGTGGCGCTGGCGCTGGGCGCGCTCGCTGGCTGCGATACGCTGAACGATTACCTGGCCCCCGACCGGGTCAACTACAAGAACACCGGGTCGGCGCCGCCGCTGGCCGTGCCGAGCGACCTGAAGCCGGTGCCGACGACGCAGCAGTTCGTTGCGCCGCCGAGCAACGCCGGGCTCGGCACGCTGCCGCCGCGGGTCACGACGCAGGCCGGCAACGCGACCGACGGCATCCCGAGCGCGCAGGATCCGCTCGGCATGCACATCGAGCGCGACGGCGATCGCCGCTGGCTCGTCGTCGATGGCCGCACGCCGGAGCAGCTGTGGCCGATCCTGAAGGAGTTCTGGCAGGAGAACGGCTTCTCGCTGAAGACCGACGCGCCGTCGACCGGCATCATGGCCACCGACTGGGCCGAAAACCGCGCGAACATTCCGGACGACTGGTTCCGCCGCACGATCGGCAAGGTCATCGATTTCGCGTATTCGTCGGGCACACGCGACCGTTTCCGCACGCTCGTGAACCGTACGTCGGACGGCAACACCGACATCTCGATCACGCACAGCGCGATGGAGGAAATGATGGTCGGCCCGCAGGGCGGCACGTCGTCGCGCTGGGAAGAGCGTCCGCGCAACCCGGTGCTCGAAGCCGTGTTCCTGTCGAAGCTGATGCAGAAGTTCGGCCTGACCGACGCCCAGGCGAAGCAGCTGCTGACCGATGCGCGCCCCGCGACGGCGCCGGCGCAGGTCAGCGACACGAGCAGCGGCGCGGCGACGCTGCAATTGGCCGAGTCGTTCGATCGCGCGTGGCTGCGCGTGGGCCTGGCGCTCGACCGCACCAACTTCACGGTCGACAATCGCGACCGCGAGAAGGGCGTGTACACCGTGCGCTATGCGAATTCGATGGAAGAGCTCAAGCGTGACGGCCTGTTCGGCAAGCTGTTCTACGGCGGCCCGTCGGCGGCGAAGCCGGGCAAGGAATATCTCGTCAACGTGCGCGCGCAGGGCGCCGGCGGCACGCAGGTCGCGGTGGTCGGTGCGAACGGCCAGATCGACAACTCGTCGGACGCGCAGCGGATCATCTCGCTGCTGCACGCTCAGCTGAACTGAGCGCGTGCGATTCGCCAGCCTCGGAAGCGGCAGCGAAGGCAATGCGCTGGTCGTCGAGGCCTCGAGCGGCACGACGACCACCCGCGTGCTGCTCGACTGCGGCTTTTCCGCCAAGGAGGTCGAGCGCCGGCTCGGCCGACTGAATCTCGCCATCGACGATCTCGATGCGATTCTCATCACCCACGAACATAGCGACCACGTCGGCAGCGCGCTGACGCTCGCCCGCCGTGCGTCGCTGCCGCTCTACATGAGCTGGGGCACCGCGCGCGCGGTGGGCGCGGACGAGGCCGATGTCGATCTCCACGTGCTGTGGGGCGACGAGACGGCCCCGATCCGTGATCTGGCCGTGATGCCCTATACGGTCCCCCACGATGCGCGGGAGCCGCTCCAGTTCGTCTTCATGGACGGCTGCAGCCGGCTCGGCGTGCTGACGGACGTCGGGATGGCCACGCCGCACATTACGGCCGTCCTGAGCGGCTGTGACGCGCTGGTGCTCGAATCCAACCACGATACCGCGATGCTGGCCGCGAGCCGCTATCCGCAATCGCTGAAGGCGCGGATCGGCGGCAACCATGGCCACCTGAGCAACGACGCGGCGGCCGACATTCTCGCGTCGCTCGAGCGCAGCCGCCTCCAGCACCTGGTCGCGGCTCACCTGAGCCAGCAGAACAACCTGCCGGAACTGGCCCGCCGGGCGTTTGGCGGCGTGCTGGGGACGGACGGAGAGGACGTGATCGTGGCCTCGCAGGACGCGGGCTTCGACTGGCTGATGCTCGGATGAGCAGGGCAGGGCAGGGCCGCTGCTGCGGCCCTGTGCGGCTGCCGGGCGCGGTGTTCGGAAACGGCAGACGTAAAAAAACCGGCCCTCGGGCCGGTTTTTTTTCAGCTGATGCTGAAGGCTTACTGGCTTGCGCCCGAAGCCGGAGCAGCCGTCGCTGCCGAAGCAGCCGACGCCACTGCAGCAGCAGCGTCGCTCGCAGCAGCCGTTGCCGACGAAGCAGCAGCCGAAGCGTCGCTCGCAGCACCAGCAACTGCCGAAGCAGCCGACGAAGCAGCAGCAGCCGCGTCGCTTGCAGCCGACGAAGCAGCTTGATCAGCGCTCTTGTTGCAAGCAGCCAGTGCAACAGCAGCCAACAGGGAAGCTACGAGGAGGGATTTCTTCATGATCACGTCCTTTTATGGTTAAAGGTAAGCAACAGCGCGAAACAATACCGGTAATGTGCTCCAACACCGACCTGGGCCGCTGGTGGAGATGCACTTCTTAGAGCGTGAATCTTCCCTACGGCTTGGGCGGAAATTATATGCACTTTCCTATCGACCGTCGACAAATGCGGGGTCAATACGTTGTCTTTCCCATACAGAATTTGATCTGTACGGGCATACGGGGCGACTCACACTAATTCCGGCTTCCGACCCGTATCCAGCCCGCACAATACCACTCGTGCAACAAGGCTGTCATCGAGGGAACCCGGGATAGTGTTACAAACCGTTTCGCCTCCATCTGGCGTTGATTGGCCAGTTCGGGCAGCCATTCATCGGCCTGCTCGAGCGGTCCTTCCTCGCCATTAATGAAGTACGAGCGCGCGTTATACATCAATGCGGCCCTTCTGTCGAGACACACGCCACGCCGTGACGCTTGCGTGACGAACGCGGACTCGGACAACGGGCGCGCCGGCGGGTCGAAGACGACGTTCGGCTTGGGCTCGCTCAGGTAGCAACCGAGGAATTCGGCGACGTCGCGCTTGCGCCAGCGGATCGCGTCGACGATCTCGGCGACACGCTCGACCATCGCCGGAGGCAATTGCGCGGGCGTGTCGACGGCCGGTTGCTTCGGGTCGCGGTAGAGGTCGTCGCCGCCCCCGTCGCGCAGG
Source organism: Burkholderia sp. YHN3-13 (assembly GCF_055810675.1). NCBI lineage: Bacteria > Pseudomonadati > Pseudomonadota > Betaproteobacteria > Burkholderiales > Burkholderiaceae > Burkholderia > Burkholderia sp. YHN3-13. The sequence goes on from NZ_JBVVNQ010000020.1 coordinate 85,051, forward strand.
CCGCCGCGCTCCGCGAGATAGTACAGGAACTGGGCGCCCAGTTCGCCGGCGGACGGGGCCCGGAAGCCGATCGAGCAGGTCATGCACTCGCCTTCGGCGACGCCGTCGTGCGCGATGTGCGGCGGCAGGTAGAGCATGTCGCCGGGCTCCAGCACCCATTCGTCGCTCGGCTCGAAGTTTTCGAGGATCTTCAGCGGCACGTCCGGTTGCAGCGACAGATCCTTCTGCGCGCCGACGCGCCAGCGGCGCCGGCCTTCGACCTGCAGCAGGAAGACGTCGTATGAATCGAAATGCGGGCCGACGCCGCCGCCGTCCGTCGCATACGAGATCATCAGGTCGTCCAGCCGCGCGTCGGGGATGAAGCGGAAGCGGTCGAGCAGCGCGCGCGCCGCGTCGACGTGCAGGTCGAGCCCCTGCACGAGCAGGGTCCATGCCTTGCGCGTGACGGCCGGCAGCGAGCCCGGTTCGAACGGGCCGTGCGACAGTTGCCACTTGTTACGAAAATGGGTGATGAGTCGCGATTCCGCGTCATAGTCGGCGGCGAGCTCGAACAGCGCGTCGCGCGAGACCGGTGAAGCGACGCCGGGGATCGCCTGGCGGATCAGCAGCGGCTTCTTCTGCCAGTAGCCGCGCATGAATTGCGCCGGCGTAAGACCGCCGAGCAGCGGTGTGGGAAGATCGGAAGGCGGCGCGCCGAGCGGGGCGGCAGCGGCATCCCGCGGTTCGGCTTGAGACCGGTTGCGCATCGTATAATGACAGTTGTATTTGGGAGAATTGGATGAAAATCGCAAAAAACACCGTCGTGTCGGTCACTTACAAGCTGTCGGATGCACAGGGCAATCTGATCGAGGAAAGCGACGAGCCGATGGTCTATCTGCACGGCGGCTATGATGGCACGTTCCCCAAGATCGAGGAACAGCTCGACGGCCACGAGCCGGGTTACGAGGCGCAGGTGCAGCTCGAGCCGCAGGACGCGTTCGGCGACTACGATCCGGAACTCGTGAAGGTCGAGCCGCGCGATCGTTTTCCCGAGCCGCTCGAAGTGGGCATGCAGTTCGAAGGCACGCCGGAAGACGGCGACGAGGAAGTCGACTCGCTGATCTATACGGTCACCGACATCGCCGAAGACAAGGTCGTGCTCGACGGCAATCACCCGCTGGCCGGCATGGCGCTGCGTTTCGCGCTGACCGTGAAGGACGTTCGCGAAGCCACCGAAGACGAAATCGAACATGAGCACGCGCATGGCGCCGAAGGGCTCGAGATCGTCGACGAGGACGAAGACGAAGACGGCGAAGCGCCGTCGTCAGGGCGTACCCTGCACTGAGCTTGCAGGCAGGCCGGGCGCCGGCCCCGATGCAGGGGGCGGCGCCGGCCACGACGCGCCGCCCGGAGCGGCGCCGTCACCCTGCAGCGGCGGCGCGACCGACGACGAGTCGGGCAGTGCCGGCAGCGCGGGGATTTCCGGCATCTGCGGCAGCGGCACGTCGTCATGCGGCACGAGCGGCAGCGTGGGCGGCACCGGCAGGTTCTTCGGCACCTCCTGCAGGCTGACGTTGAAGATCGTCTGCCGCGATGGCGACACGCTTACCTTGACCCACTGATTCGCCGGATGGCGTGGTCCGATCGCGACGCGCGTCACGTTTCCTATCAGCTCCCCGTCGTCGGCACGCAGCGGCCGGTCGATCAGGAAACCGTTCGCCAGCGGTTCGCCGCTCGCGTGCATCACCAGTATCGGGCCGCGGAACGTCGCCGCTGCCTTCACCAGCGTACGTTTCAGTTCACGGAAGCCGTCGCGTACGCGCGGCCGGTTGAAACGCAGCCACGCAAAGCGTTCCGCGCGTTCGTAGCGTTCGAACTGCGGATCGCCTTCAAAAATCACCACCATCGCGCGCGCTTCGCGCCGCTTCGCGTATTCGGCCGCGTGGTCGATCCAGAAACCGTTCGCGATGATGCGATCCTCGAATTCGCCGTTGCGGCCGCCGGCCGTCAGGTAATGGTTGTTCGGTGCCGGTGCGTTGAGCGCGACGTAGACGATGTCGTCGCGCATCCAGCGGGCATTCTCGCGATATGGCCGGAACCGTGCGACTTCGCTCTCCCGCGTGATCTGCAGCGCGCCGGGGTCGGGCAATGCCGCATCGGCGAGCAGCGTCTGCCGCAGGAAGTCGAGCCGCTCGACCGGATCGTAACCGCCGCCGGCTGCCGTATTGCACGTCAACCAGTCGTCGTGGCCGGGAATGAACACGAGCGGCATGCGTGCCGAATCCAGGATCGCGCCGCGCTGCGAATACAGCGCGTCGCGGCACGCTTCCTTCGAACCCTTGAGATCGCCCGCATAGACGACGAAAGCGAGGTTGCGTTCGCGCGCGATCGCATCGAGCAGCCGCTGGGCGGACGGTTCGTCCGCCGGGCCGTTGATGACGCCCGACACGACCGCGAACGAGTAGGGCGCGGCGGTGCGCTTCGGCGGTGCAGCCTGCGCGCCGGCCTGCACGAGCACGAGTACCGCCGCGACGAGCGCGGCGGCCGCGCGAGCCGGCAGGCCCGGCGAGACGCGTTCAAGCGTGGCCGTCGGCATCGTGCGACCGGACCAGCGTGCGCAGTTCGTACAGCAGGTCGAGCGCCTCGCGCGGCTTGAGATCGTCGGGATCGATGTCGCGCAGCTTGTCGAGCGCCGGATGCGTCGTGTCCGGCAACGCCGGCGCATCCGCGCATTCGAGATCGTCGATGACCGCCTGCGGCGCGCTGAACAGGTCGAGTTGCGGCGTGTGCTGCGATGCCGACTGCTGTTCGAGATACGCGAGGTGCTTGCGTGCGGCGCGGATCACCGGGGCCGGGACGCCGGCGAGCTGCGCGACCTGCAGGCCGTAGCTCTGGTTCGCCGGGCCTTCGTTGACCGCGTGCAGGAACACGATGCCGTGGCCGTGTTCGACGGCCGACAGGTGGACGTTGGCCGCTTGCGGGAATTCGGCCGGCAACTGGGTCAGCTCGAAGTAGTGTGTCGCGAACAGCGTGTAGCACGCGTTGTGCGCGAGCAGATGGCGGGCGATCGCCCACGCGAGTGCGAGGCCGTCGAACGTCGACGTGCCGCGCCCGATCTCGTCCATCAGCACGAGGCTTTGCGGTGTCGCATCGTTGAGGATGGCCGCGGCTTCGGTCATCTCGACCATGAACGTCGAACGGCCGCCCGCGAGATCGTCGGCTGCGCCGATGCGCGTGAAGATCCGGTCGATCGGGCCGAAGCACGCCGACTTCGCCGGCACGTAGCTGCCGACGTAAGCCATCAGCGCGATCAGCGCGGTCTGCCGCATGAACGTCGATTTACCGCCCATGTTCGGGCCGGTGATCAGCAGCAGCTTGCGCTCGGGCCCGAACCGGCAGTCGTTCGCGATGAACTGCTCGACCTGCGCTTCGACGACCGGGTGGCGCCCCTGTTCGATGTCGATGCCGATCTCGTCGGTGAAGGTGGGCGCGACCCAGTCGAGTGCGCGTGCACGTTCGGCGAAGGCGGCGAGCAGGTCGAGCTCGGCGAGTGCCGACGCGACGCGCTGGCATTCGGGGATGAACGGCAGCAGTGCCTGCAGCACCGAGTCGTACAGCGCGCGCTCGCGCGCGAGCGCGCGTTCCTGCGCGGACAACGCCTTGTCCTCGAAGGTTTTCAGTTCGGGCGTGATGTAGCGCTCGGCGTTCTTCAGCGTCTGGCGGCGGCGGTAATCGTCGGGCACCTTGTCCGTCTGGCCGCGCGTGACCTCGATGTAGAAGCCGTGCACCTTGTTGTATTCGACGCGCAGGTTCGCGATGCCGGTGCGCGCGCGTTCGCGCGCTTCGAGGTCGATCAGGAACTGCCCGCAGTTCTCCGAGATGTCGCGCAGTTCGTCGAGTTCCGCGTCGTAGCCGCGCGCGATCACGCCGCCGTCGCGCACCATCGCGGCAGGCTCGGGCGCAATCGCGCTGGTGAGCAGGTCGAGGCATTCCGCGGGCGGTGCGAGCGCCGCGTCGACGCGCGTGAGCGCATCGGCATTCGCGACGATCGCGCTGATGCGCTCGCGCAGTGCCGGCAGCGCGGCGAACGTATCGCGCAGGCTCGACAGGTCGCGCGGGCGCGCGGACAGCAGCGCGAGCCGCCCGGTGATCCGTTCGACGTCGGCGATCTGGCGCAGCGCGCCGCGCAGCGCGTCGAGGCTCGCGTTCGCCGGCGCATCGAGCAGCGCGCCGATTGCCTGCTGGCGCGATTGCGCGGCGACCGACGCGCGCGGCGGGTGATGCAGCCAGTGACGCAGCAGGCGGCTGCCCATCGTCGTGCAGCAGGTGTCGAGCAGCGAATACAGCGTCGGCGATTCGGTGCCGCGCAGCGTCTCGGTCAGTTCGAGGTTGCGGCGCGTGGCCGGATCGAGTCCGATGTATTCGGTTTCGTTCTCGACCTTCAGGCTGCGCACGTGCCGCAACTGCTGGCCTTGCGTGGCTGCCGCATAGAGCAGCAGCGCGCCGGCTGCGCCGCACGCGCTCGTCAGTGAATGCGCGCCGAATCCGTCGAGGCTCGCGACGTCGAGCTGGTCGCACAGGCGCTGCGTGCCCGATGCGATGTCGAAGTGCCAGGCCGGCACGCGCTTGCTCGCGCCGGCACTTGCGGGCACGGCGTCGGTCGCACCGTCCGGCGTCAGGATTTCGGCCGGCCGGATGCGCTCGAGCGCGGCTGCGAGCTGATCGGGTTCGATTTCGGCGAGCCGCAGCGCGCCGCTGGCGAGGTTCAGCCAGGCGAGGCCGACATTGACCGCGACGCCGCGCTTGTTGTGGCCCGTGCACATCGCGAGCAGGTACACGTCGTTCTTGTCGGACAGCAGCGCGGCATCGGTCAGCGTGCCGGGCGTGACGACACGCACGACCTTGCGCTCGACGGGCCCCTTCGATGTGGCAGGGTCGCCGATCTGCTCGCAGATCGCGACCGATTCGCCCATCTTCACGAGCTTCGCCAGATACTGTTCGACCGCGTGATGCGGCACGCCGGCCATCTTGATCGGCGTGCCGGCCGACGCGCCGCGCTGCGTGAGGGTCAGGTCGAGCAGGCGTGCGGCCTTTTCCGCGTCCTCGAAGAACAGCTCGTAGAAGTCGCCCATCCGGTAGAAGACGAGTGTGTCGGGATGATCGGCCTTGATGCGCAGGTACTGCTGCATCATCGGAGTATGGCCGGCGAAGGCTTCGGGCGACAGCGTGGTCATAGGTCAGGCGGGAAGTTGTTGCTTGGGTTGCCCGAGTTTACCAGTCGCGTCCACGTGCACGCGCGAAGTTCGCCGTTTGGCCAGGTGCGGGGGAAAGCAAGCGGCTGCGAGCGGCAAGTTCAACGGTCTATCATGGGGCGATATCTGCAGATCGTGACGGGACACATATGACGCACGCCTTGTATGAATTGCTTAGTGACCTCGACGATCGCCGCCTCTTTTATACATTGGGCCGGCATCGCCCAGACACCATCCTGATCTCGATAACTGTGCCAGGTGAGCGTATCGAGATCGACGTGTTCGACGATGGGCACCTGGAGATGTCCCGCTTTTCCGGGGATGAGAGTGTAATTGATGACCATCAAGTGATTTTGAGGGCTATCGAGGAGGCGTCCAAGTGACAGGGGGCGCCGTTTGGTCAGTTGCTCGGGATCGATGCGACGAATGTTTCCGCCCCAGCTTCTGGGCTTCGAGTGGCGGGAATGACCCTCCACGTAGTGCTAACCCCAACACGCCGTTTGTAGTCGACAGGTCTAGATTATGACTATACGGGCGCTGCCTCGGGCGCCGGTCCAGTGCGTGGTCGTGAGGCTCGTCGTGACTGTAAAGATCAAAGAAATGTCGAGGCGTGCCAAACCGATACTACATGTCACTGGCATGCTCGCCGTTATCAACTTCTTCGCTTTCTGGTGCGCCGCTGTCTACTTGGGCGGTGACGCCCTGAACGGTTATGTGCGCGATCTGCACTACTTTGTTTGCGCACATGGCTCATGCCATGAGGTCACCCACTCGATCTGGAAGTACAGCTATTGGCATGCGACATCTGCTTTAGCAGGTATCGCACTGATATTCATCGAGATCGCGATTCTTATAAATTCCGAAGGCATCGTTATTGACTGATGCGTAGCGGTCTACCGGCCGAACCCCAAAAGAGTTGGCGTGGGTCGTAGCGTAGCTTTGTGTAGAGCCTTGTCAGATGAGTCGCAGGTACTGCTGCATCATTGGAGTGACGGGTGCAGGTGCTGCGGTGGGTTGGGTGCTCATGTGACCGGGAAAAGTTGCTTTGCCTGCCCGAGTTTATCAGCGGACCGGACGCGCCTGCGCGAAGTTCACCGTTTGGCCAGTTGCGGGCGTTGAGAATTGGCAGCGAGCGGGGCGTGGACTTCGCGCTGCGCGTCACAACCTGCAACGTAGTATTTACCCATGCACGTCCGTTGCGGGGGACAGTCTAGACTGTGACTGCATGGCTTCGGTGATTGCTCGGAAAACATCAGGAGGCGATGGGTGCGGTTCTACCGCTTGTAGACTGCTGCAAGCGGTCATCCGTAGCCTCACTAGAGCGGGGGGCGGCAATGCGACTGCGTACAAGGGCGACGCTTTTCTACTTGGCAGCCATAGCGATACCACTTGGCGTTGCCGCACCTCTTGCTATTTTTCTCCCAGCATCAACCAAAGCATTGGCGGCGATCGTTGCGCTTGTAATTGCAATGTTTTTTTCTGTGGCTCAGCTTGCTGTTCTAGTCTGCCCGCATTGTCAATCACTTGCCATTCGTACGCCACGTGGTATCTGGACTCCCTGGGTTGGTTCAAAGTGCCGCTATTGCCATAAGACATACTAGACGCGTCGATGCTGCCCGAGTTTATCAGCGGCCCGCACGCGATCGATTGAAGTTCGCCACCCGGCCAGTTGTCGGCGATGGCGAGCGGTAGCTACCCGAGTTTACCAGTGGGCCGGACGGGATCGGTCGAAGTTCGCCATCCGGCCAGGTGCTAGGGAAGGCGGGTGGCTGCTATCGGCAAGTTCAACGGTCTATCATGGGGCGATATCTGCTGCCTGTGACGGGGGACATATGTCGCACGCCTTGTACGAATTGCTTAGAGACCTCGACAAACGCCGCCTCTTTTATGCATTGGGCCGGCATCGCCCAGACACCATTCCGATTTCCATAACTGTGCCAGGCGAGCGTATCGAGATCGACGTGTTCGACGATGGACATATGGAAATGTCCCGCTTTTCCGGAGATGAGAGTGTAATTGACGACCAGCAAATAATTTTGAAGGCTATCGAGGAAGCGTCCGAGTGAAAGGGGGGCGACAACGCGCAACGCGACCACTTCCCGTTGGTCGACTCTGCTAGATCGCCTAGATTATGACTGTTTGGGTTCGTCGATCGCCAGGGACGCATCAGGGGGCGGTGTGCTTCTTGAAATTATCAATCACGGTTCAGTGAGGCTACAAATGAGACCAGAGTCACGCGCAAATGCTTACGCGATCATGGGCCTGGGATCTACCTTGCTGGGTAGCTATGCATTGGAGCGCGCTATTGCGTACTTTGGCATCACTGGTGATTCAGTAGGAGGAATAGCGTTTGGGGGCGCGGGTATTTGTTTATTCGTTGTCGCGGTTGCCCACTTCTACATGGCAATTGGATACAGATTTGGTCGCCTTGAAGCAGTCGAAGGAAGCCCGGAAAGTGCGACCCTGAAAGCAGAGGTGGGTGTTGTTGCTAAGGCGGTTAAAATTCGTTTCTTGCGAAGGCCGGATGCTAGAAATTCGATTTCAGAACAAGGCACTCGCTACATCTTCTTCATCGGTAATGGCCGGCCGTGGGTTTGTCCAGAATCTAGATTCTTGATGGACTGAGCTAATGGCTTCTCAAAACAGCAGGCGTAAGTCTTGGCGTAGGTCTTTTCGCCGACCCGCGTCAGATAAGGCGCAGGTACTGCTGCATCATCGGAGTATGGCCGGCGAAGGCTTCGGGCGACAGCGTGGTCATAGGTCAGGCGGGAAGTTGTTGCTTGGGTTGCCCGAGTTTACCAGTCGAGTCCGCGTGCACGCGCGAAGTTCGCCGTTTGGCCAGGTGCGGGCGAGGGAGCGTGGCAGATCACGTGTCCGAATAGTTGGACGATGACGCTCGGATGGGACGACAATCGTCCGGAAGGGTGGGCAAGTTGATTGCCGATTTCCGCTATTGGATCTTGCGCTGTTTGGCCGGCAGTCAACGCGTCGTCAATGGAGAAAAAGCGCCCATGTCAGCAGTCGACTTGGAAGCACGTCTCACGAGTATCGTGCGCCAATCGGAATGGTTCTGGGCGGCACTCGTCGCCACGCGTAGCCTGAAGCTCACCTCATGGTGTATTGGGGCAGGAGCGGTACGCAACCTGGTGTGGGATGAACTGCACGCGTTTCGGACGCCGTCTGCGCTATCGGACATCGATGTTGCTTACTTTGACTCGACCGATTTCTCCGCCGCACGGGACGCGCGCTTCAAGCTTCGTTTGACCGACATGCTTCCCGGTGTGCGCTGGGAGGTAACCAATCAGGCCGCCGTTCACCTCTGGTTCGAGCGAACCTTTGGCCATCCAGTTTCACCATTGGGTTCGCTGGAGGAGTCAGTCGCGTCGTGGCCCGAATTTGCGACCTCGGTCGGGGTCGTGCTTCGTGATGACGACTCGGTCGACGTTATTGCGCCTCATGGGCTGGACGATCTTTTTTCAATGGTCATTCGGCGCAACCCACGGCGAGTGAGTGTCGAGACATATCGAAAGCGTGTAGCGGAAAAGCAATACCGAAAGCGCTGGCCTCGAGTTGTCATCGTACCTTGCTGATTATCCGAGGCGTACCGGTGTCACTGGCGCGTTCAATAGTGTTGCGGGCGTGGTGGGGCTGGGCCTATCGGCTCCGCACGTTGATTGCGGGAAGTTCGAATACATGCATCTGTTTCCAGCGTCCTGAGGTGTTTTCAAGCAAAGACACGGAACTACACCGCGTTCGAATCGGCGCAAGCATGCGCAGACGTTCTTCCAGCGCGATGGCTGCGGAATTTGCGGTTGCGGCGTCACCGTGCGCGACAGTCAGATGCGGAATCGTGCCATCGTGTACGCCGCCGTACGGACGATATCCGGGAAAGCGTTCGACTAAGGCAGTTGTCAGTGCGACGAACGGCTCGGCAGGGTCGGGGGTGAGATAGGTGGTGGTCGGAAACCGACCAATCTGCGTCAACGAAAAATCGAACGATGGCACAAAGCTCAACGCGCTTTCGGATTGTCGTATTACGGTCGACGTAATTTCGTCGGGTGACATGAAAGGGAACAGAAGCGTGATATGTGGCGGGACGCCCAGGCTTGCAGAAGCATCGAAGCGCCGCCGCAGGTCGGCGACTGCAGGTTCGGCTGCGGAAACTTCGACGACAAACGCTGTCGTGACCATACTGCGATCCTCTTTTGGCGGCCGCCGCATTGCGGCAATACGGTAGGAATGCGGTGGCGTAGCTTGCAGCGTAACCTTCCGATCAGAGCCTTAACAGTGCGGATAATCAGGCCCCCATTTCATCGAAGATACCAGCCACCCGTTACCGGAGACTGCAGGCGATTTCGTCCGCCGAAGAGTGCCGCAAACTGTGAAACGTTTGGCACGCCACCTGCTCCAGTGACTCGGCCGTTTTAATCGCCTGTTCTCTCGGGACTTACACCAATCAACCTCTCTAAACTGAAACTTAGACAAGTTTCAATGAGGGGAGCGTGCTAGTCTGAAACGGCAATATATAAAAACGCAATGAGTTACGGGGCACAACCATGAAGCAGGCCATACAGGACGCGGGGGGCGCGTGCGCGCAGAATACCCTGGTGCCGCACGTTACGGCGGTCGCGGATGAGTCGGAGCGGATCAACTGGATCGAGCTTTGCGCTCGCGTGGCGTCGGTCACCGTGCTGGGCGTATTTGCCTATCTGATCTATATACCGTGGCGATCGGACCCGAGCCGGATCACGCTGATCCTGCTGCTGGTTTCCGCGGTACTGACCGTCGGCATGTCGGCTTTTGCGAAACTGCCGAAACAGCGCGACTGGCATCCCGTCGCGGTGTGCTTTTCTCTGGGCGGCTCGTTCTACTGCCTGACCTATCAGCTGACCGCCAGTACCCAACTGATTCCGGAGTGGGCGGGGGGCACTTGGCAAATTATCGGGATCGCGTGGCAGCTGTTCGCCAAACTGTCGCTCGGGCGCTCGTTCGGCTTGCTGCCGGCGAATCGCGGGGTCGTCTCGACCGGCGCGTACCGGTTCATGCGGCACCCGATCTACACCGGTTATCTGTTGTCCGAAATCGGCTTCCTGCTGGCTAACTTCAGCACCCGAAACCTGGTCACGATCGGTGTCTGGATGCTGTTGCAGATCGGCCGAATCAGCATGGAAGAACGGGTGCTGTCGGAAGACGCCGATTATCGCGCGTACAAGGCGACAGTCCGGTACCGGCTGATTCCGGGCGTGTTTTGACGGGAATGCGGAAAGCGCGCAATGGCCGAGCGTCGACGAAGCGCACCCGTGCGGCAGACATGAAAAAAGTCGGCGCGCTCAGGTCACGGACCTTCGCGCGCCGACCCCTTCCGGCCTGTCAGGACGTGTGCCCCGACGTCATGCTGAGTGCGACCGCCTGCGCGACTTCGATGCCGTCGATGGCGGCCGAATAGATGCCGCCCGCATATCCGGCGCCTTCGCCGGCCGGATACAGGCCTTCGACGTTCATGCTCTGGTAGTCGTCCTTGCGTCGAATCCGGATCGGTGAAGACGTGCGTGTCTCCACGCCGGTCAGCACGGCGTCGTGCATCGCGAAGCCGGCGATCTTCTTGTCGATCTCGGGCAGGGCTTCACGGATGGCTTCGATCACGTAGTCCGGCAGCGCGGTGCTGAGGTCGGTCGGATTCACGCCGGGCTTGTACGACGGCTCCACGGAACCCAGCGAGGTCGACGGCCGGCCCGCGATGAAATCGCCGACCAGCTGGCCCGGCGCGCGGTAGTCGCCGCCGCCGAGTTCGAACGCGCGTTCCTCCCATTTGCGCTGGAACGCGATGCCCGCCAGCGGGCCGCCGGGATAGTCGTCCGGCGTGATGCCGACGACGATGCCGGCGTTCGCATTGCGCTCGGCGCGCGAATACTGGCTCATCCCGTTGGTGACGACGCGGCCCGGCTCGGAGGTCGCCGCGACCACCGTGCCGCCCGGGCACATGCAGAAGCTGTAGACGGCCCGGCCGTTACTGCAGTGATGGACCACCTTGTAGTCGGCCGCGCCGAGCTGCTTGTGGCCCGCAAACTTGCCGAAGCGGCTGCGGTCGATCAGCCCCTGCGGATGTTCGATCCGGAAACCCAGCGAGAACGGCTTCGCCTCGATATGGACGCCGCGATCGTGCAGCATCTGGAACGTGTCGCGCGCGCTGTGGCCGACGGCCAGCACGACATGGTCGCACCGGAGCGTTTCGCCGTTCGACAGCTTGAGCGAGCGCACCTTGCCCTGGTCGATCTCGATGTCGTCGACCCGTGTTTCGAAACGCACTTCGCCACCGAGTTCGTGGATGGACGCGCGCATCTTTTCCACCATGCTGACGAGGCGGAACGTGCCGATGTGCGGCCGGCTCAGGTACAGGATGTCTTCCGGCGCGCCGGCCTTGACGAACTCGTCCAGCACCTTGCGGCCATAGTGGTGGGGATCCTTGATCTGGCTGTACAGCTTGCCGTCGGAAAAGGTCCCGGCGCCGCCTTCGCCGAACTGCACGTTGGATTCGGGGTTGAGCACGCTCTTGCGCCACAGGCCGAAGGTGTCCTTGGTGCGCTCGCGCACGGCCTTGCCGCGTTCGAGGATGATGGGGCGGAAGCCCATCTGCGCGAGGATCAGGCCTGCGAACAGGCCGCACGGCCCCATGCCGATGACGACCGGGCGCAGGAAATCGGCGCGCTCGGGCGCCTTCGCGACGAAGTGGTAGGCCATGTCGGGCGTCACGCCGCAATGCGGCTTGCCGGCGATGCGCTCGAGCGCGGCCGCTTCGTCCTTGACCTCGAGATCGACGATATACGTGAGCTTGATGTCCGAACGCTTGCGCGCATCGTGCGCGCGACGGAACACGGTGTAACGGAGGAGCGCGTCCGCCGCCACGCCGAGCTCGGCGAGGCGCGCGCGAATCGCGGCCTCGAGCGCGCTTTCGGGGTGGTCGAGGGGGAGTTTGATTTCGCTTAGCCGTAACATGGGGACTCGGATGCGATTGCCACGGCGCCGTGGCGATGTTGATACAGGTGGGGCCGGCATGCCGATGACGGCGTTGTTCGCCGCGCGCGCCTGCCGGGCGCAAACCATTCGTTGTCGTTACGGGCAAGCGGTGCGAGCGGCAGCGCGCCGACCCGTCCGGACAACTCGGGCAACTTCAGGATAGGCGCACGAAGCACGCCTTGCGCACGGAAGATTACCGCGCCTCCCTGGTGACCGGGAGGCGGACGGCACGCGATCCTGGCGATGCCCGCGAGCGTTTGCGCGAAAGCCGCGCCATGCGGGCGCGGCCCGGGCGTTTATTCCGCTGCCGGATGCAAGCGGCTGTAGCGGTTGAGGATCGGGATCATCTGCGCGTAGATCTTCGGGTTTGCCGCGACGATCTCATGGCGATGCAGGAAATCGGCGTCGCCCGTGTAGTTGCCGACGAGGCCGCCGGCCTCGGTGATCAGCAGGCTGCCCGCCGCCATGTCCCACACGTTGATGCCCTGCTCGAAGAACGCGTCGAGGCGGCCGGCCGCGACGTTCGCGAGATCGAGTGCCGCCGCGCCCGGGCGGCGCAGGCCCGTGCAGGCCTGCGTCATTTCGGTGAAGAGGCGTGCGTATGCGTCGAGGCCGTCCTTCTCGCGGAACGGGAAGCCGGTGCCGACCAGGGCGTCCGCCAGGCGGTCGCGGCGGCCGACGCGGATGCGGCGATCGTTCAGGTACGCGCCGCGGCCGCGCGTGGCCGTGAACAGGTCGTTCTTGTTCGGATCGTAGACGACGGCCTGCGTGACGACGCCCTTGTGCTCGAGCGCGATCGACACGCAGTAGTACGGAAAGCCGTGGATGAAGTTGGTCGTGCCGTCGAGCGGATCGATGATCCACTTGAATTCGGATTCGTTGTCGGATTCGCCCGATTCTTCCGCGAGGATCGCGTGATCGGGGTAGGCGGTCTTCAGCGTCTCGATGATCGCCTCTTCGGCGGCCTTGTCCACTTCGGTGACGAAGTCGTTCTGCTGCTTCTTGCGGATCTCGATCAGGTCGAGATCGAGGGACGCGCGGTTGATGATCTGTCCGGCGCGGCGCGCAGCCTTGACAGCGATGTTGAGCATGGGATGCATGGGCCTGGATCCTGTAGCCGGCGGCACGGGCCGCCACGAAGTGGAACAACCGCCCGGAACGGCGCAAGCATGCCGGGCGAGGTGAGACGCGAATTGACAAAGAGCGGGGTACGACCCGCGCCGCACGGTGTGCGACGCGTAAAGGCATGATTTTACCCGATTTTTGACGGTTTCAGGCGACCGGGATACGGGGAAACCCCCACTGTCCGTCCGGACGAGTGGGTTTGCCGCGGCGATGGCGATACCATACTGCCATTCTGATGAACCGAGTCGTATCGTAGTGGAAACCCCGCAGAACACCGCCGCGCCGGCCGAGCCGGGCGCGGCCTCGTCTCCGCCGCCGTCCGGCGGCTTCACGTCCACCCGCTTCGTGCTCGTCGAGCCGAGCCATCCCGGCAATGTTGGGGCGGCCGCCCGTGCGCTGAAGACGATGGGCTTCTCGCGTCTCGTGCTGGTCGCGCCGCGCGTGCCGCACGTGCAGAGCGACCCCGAGGCGATCGCGATGGCCAGCGGCGCGGACGACGTCCTCGCGTCCGCGCATGTCGTGCCGACGCTCGGCGACGCGCTGTCGGGCGTCCACTGGTCGATCGCGCTGACCGCGCGCACGCGCGAATACGGGCCGCCGCGCCTTGCGCCGCGCGCGGCCGCCACGCAGGCGTGTGCGCAGGTCGGCACGGGCGACATCGCGCTCGTGTTCGGCAACGAGCGCACGGGCCTGGCCAATGAGCATGTCGAGCAGTGCAGCGCGCTCGCGCATATTCCGGCGAACCCGGCCTACAGCTCGCTGAACCTCGCGCAGGCCGTGCAGGTGCTCGCGTACGAGCTGCGCGTCGCGTTTCTCGAACAGGCGAGCGAGCCGTCGGCGCAACCGTCGGCCGAAGCCGGCACGCTCGCGCAGAGCGACGAGATCGAGCGGATGTACGTCCACCTCGAGCACGCGCTGATCGCGCTCGATTTCCTCGATCCGCGCAATCCGAAGAAGCTGATGCCGCGGTTGCGGCGCCTGTTCGCGCGCACGGGCCTCGAGCGCGAGGAGGTCAACATCCTGCGCGGCGTCGCGAAGCACATCCTGCTGAAGTCGGGCAAGCCCGACGGCGACGCGTAAGCGGCCGGCGCACCGGTTGCCGGTCGTTCGGTCGCCGCCCGGGTATCGCGTCGGGCCGTGCGTCGGTCGACCGGCGGCGCCGGGTCCGGTCCATTCCATCCGGCCGATCCTCCCCGCAAGCCCGTTCCAGCAAGCCTGTCGTTCGAATACCCGCGCCGGCGGCGGGGTGAACGCGCGACCGCGTGCGGCCATGCGCGACTGGCCCTACAATCGCCGGACGTCATAAGCAAATTACCCGGTGCGATAACGGCCGGGCATTGCCGGCGATGCCCGCCGGCCTTTTCCCAGACCACATCATGTTCACGAGACTGCGCGAAGACGTTGCCACGATTCGCGAGCGGGATCCCGCCGCTCGCAGTGCATGGGAAGTGCTGACCTGTTATCCGGGGCTGCATGCGCTCGTGCTGCATCGTTTCGCGCACGCCTGCTGGCGCGCGAAGCGCTACTGGCTCGCGCGTTTCGCGTCGCAGGCCGGGCGGTTCCTGACGGGGATCGAGATCCACCCCGGCGCGACGATCGGCCGGCGGGTGTTCATCGACCACGGCATGGGCGTCGTGATCGGCGAGACGGCGATCATCGGCGACGACTGCACGATCTATCAGGGCGTGACGCTGGGCGGCACGTCGCTCACGCGCGGCGCGAAGCGCCACCCCACACTCGAAGCCGGCGTGATCGTCGGCGCGGGCGCGAAGGTGCTCGGCGGTTTCACGGTCGGGGCGGGGGCGAAGATCGGCTCGAACGCGGTCGTCGTGAAGCCGGTGCCGGCAGGCGGCACGGCGGTCGGCAATCCGGCGCGCATCGTGATGCCGGCGCAGCCGAAGCCGCAGCCCGAGCGTGCGTCATTCTGCGCCTACGGGATCACGCCGAACGCCGACGATCCGATGTCGCTCGCGATCCACGGCCTGATCGATCACGCGGCGAAGGAAAGCCGTCGTGTCGACGAGATCGTCGCGGCGCTCGAGCAGCTCGGCACGCATCTGGAAACGCTGCAGGGCGCCGATGCGGCGCGCCTCGATCTGCGCCGGCTGTCGGCGGTGCTGGAAGGCAAGACGGTCGAGCGCCAGATGTAATCCACGCGGCGGGCGCCGACGGCGGCCGGTCAATGCAACGGCAGCGGCGGCGTCACTCGAGCGGCATGGCGTGGATGCCTTCCGCATCGACGCGCAGGTAGCCGCCACGCGGCGTGCCGTGATCGAGATCCCAGTCGGGCAGCACCCAGCGGATGCCACCGGGTTCCAGATGGCGCGCGGGGCGGTGCGTGTGGCCGTGAATGATCACGCTCGCGCGGCTCTTGCGGAACAGGGCGGCCACGCCTTCGCGCGTGACGTCGTAGATGGCCGAGGCAGGGCGCATCCGGCCCGCTTCGCTGTTCGAGCGCATGCGTTGCGCGAGCGCGCGGCGCCAGCGGAACGGCCACGCGAGAAACAGCCATTGCGCGACGCGGTTGCGCGCGAAGCGGCGGAACACCTGGTAGCCGCGGTCGGCCGTGCATTGCGCGTCGCCGTGCGCGAGCACGATACGCTGGCCGAACGCCATGATCAGCGACGGGTCGGGCAGCAGCATCGCGCCGGCTGCCTTCATGAAGCGCCGGCCGAGCAGGAAATCGCGATTGCCGTGCATCACGTAGAGCGCGATCCCGCGCTCGGAGAACGTGTGCATCAGCGCGGCCATGCGGGCCGCGAACGGGTCGTCGTCGAGGAGGTCGTCGCCGATCCAGTATTCGAATAGATCGCCGAGGATGAACACCGAGTCGGCGCTGTCGGCGGTGTACTTCACGAAATGCTCGAACGCGGCGACCGTCTTCGGAATCGCTTCGCTCAGATGCAGATCGGACAGAAACAGGAACGGGCGTGCGGCTTGCGCGTACTGGCGTTCGCCAGGCACGCCCGCGGAGACGCTTCGCGGCGGACTCTCCTGCAACATCGAAGTGTCTCCGTAACCGTGCGTCAGACCACGACGGCCTTTTCGATCACGACGTCGTCGGTCGGCACGTCCTGGTGGAAACCAGCGTTGCCCGTCTTGACGCCCTTGATCTTGTCGACCACGTCCTGGCCTTCGACGACCTTGCCGAACACCGCGTAGCCCCAGCCCTGCGGCGTCGGCGACGAGTGGTTCAGGAAGTCGTTGTCGTTCACGTTGATGAAGAACTGGGCGGTCGCCGAGTGCGGATCGTTCGTGCGCGCCATCGCGACCGTGTAGTTGTCGTTCTTCAGGCCGTTGTTCGCCTCGTTGTCGATCGGCGCGTCGGTCGGCTTCTGCTTCAGGCCCGGCTCGAAGCCGCCGCCCTGGATCATGAAGCCGTTGATCACGCGATGGAACACGGTGCCGTCGTAGTGACCCTTCTTCACGTAGTTCAGGAAGTTCTCGACCGTCTTCGGTGCCTTCGCGGCGTCGAGTTCGAGCTTGATCACGCCGTGGTTCGTATGCAGTTCAACCATGATGAATTCCTTCGGTGAGGCGGTTTAAATGGCACGCGGCCGGTCGTGCGACGCGGCCGCGTGAGTCGCCGGACGTGCCGGCAGGTTCTTACTTCGAGACGATGCTGGCCGATTCGATCACGACCGGTTGCGCCGGCACGTCCTGCATCGGGCCGCGCGAGGTCGTCGCCACGCCTTCGATCTTCTTCACGACGTCGAGACCCGACACGACCTTGCCGAACACCGCGTAGCCGTTGCCGTCCGGGTTCGGGTAGTCGAGGCCGCTGTTGTCGACCGTGTTGATGAAGAACTGCGCGGTGGCCGAATTCGGATCGCTCGTGCGGGCCATCGCGATCGTGCCCGTCAGGTTCTTCAGACCATTGCGGCTCTCCAGCGGGATCGGCGCGCGGGTCGGCTTCTCCTCGAAGTTGGTCTTGTAGCCGCCGCCCTGGATCATGAAGCCCTTGATCACGCGATGGAAGATCGTGCCGTTGTACTGGCCGGCCTTCACGTAATCGAGGAAGTTGGCGACCGACTTCGGCGCCTTCTCCGGGTAGAGCTCGACACGGATGTCGCCCTGCGAGGTCTTCAGCTGCACGACGGGGTGCGCGGTGGCCGATTGCGCGAACGCGGGTGCGGTCGCGAGAAGGGCGGCGCCGCCAAGCGCCAGCAACAGACGTTTCATTGCGATCCTCAGGTTGGGAGGGGAAAGAAGGCCGCGCCGCTTATTGCGACGGCGCGACGTACGGCGCCGCCAGCGCGCCCGACGGACCGTTGAACTGGAACGTCGGCGACATCGGCAGCGTGGTGGTGCTCACGTTCGCGGCGGCGCGGTCGGTGTAGTCGCGCGTGGCCGGCGTCACCGCGCGCGCATTCGGCGCGGCTTTCGGCGGCGACACGATCTTCTGGAGATCGGCGAGGCGCTGCGCGGTCGCGCCGCTCGTGCGGCCGAGCGACTGCGCGCGCTTGTACGACTCGGCCGCGAGGCGCAGGTAGAGATCGCCGAGGTTCTCGTATGCGAGCGAATAGCTCGGGTTCGATTGCGTCGCGGTGACGAGCGCGGTGCGCGCTTCGTCGTAGCGGCCATGCTTCGCGTAAAGCGCCGCGAGATTGTTGTACGGCTCGGGCAGTTCCGGGTACGCCTGCGTGATCGCGACGAACTGCTGGATCGCGTCGTCGTCGCGGTTCAGGCGGGCCAGCACGGTGCCGCGCTTGAACTGCGCCTGCACGTCGTGCGGGTTCGACGCGATGCGCGCGTCGAGTTGCGCGAGCGCCTGCTTCCACTGCTTGCCGGCGATGGACGAGTCGATTTCGGGGGTGCCGTCGGCGACGGCCGGGGCTTTCTGCGCATGCGCCGCGGGGGCCGCGAAAAGCGTCAGCACGACGCCCATGACGGTGGTCGCAACGAGGGTCGCAGCGCTCGGCGCGCGGCCGCGATGAGGTTTCATAGGCGTAAATCGGAATGTTATACTCCGAGCCATTCTAACAAAACGTCTGCGCGTTCCGGCGAGCCGCAGACAGTCTTTCTTAGCCTCTCGTGGCCGTCACCGCTGTGCTTGCAGCCTGACCGCCCCATGTGATACGAGGACGCTCGGCCCGGTGCCGCAGCAGATGGTCCGTCCGTGTCGCATGCTGGGCGAGCTTCGCCAGGGCGGTTTCCTTCGGCTCACGGTTCATCTCTATGGAATCACTGCGCATCTACAACACGCTCGCGCGTGACAAGCAAGTCTTCGTGCCGCGCCAGTCCGGCGAAGTGCGGATGTACGTATGCGGGATCACCGTCTACGACTATTGTCACGTGGGCCACGCGCGCATGCTGGTCGTGTTCGACCTCGTCCAGCGCTGGCTGCGTGCGATCGGCTATCGGGTCACGTACGTGCGCAACATCACCGACATCGAGGACAAGATCATCCGCCGCGCGGTCGAGAACGGCGAGACGATCAAGTCGCTGACCGACCGGTTCATCAACGCGATGCACGAGGACGAAGCCGCGCTCGGTATCCAGCGGCCCGACCTCGAGCCGCGCGCGACGCAGTTCATCCCGCAGATGCTCGGCATGATCGAGACGCTCGAGGCGAACGGCTACGCGTACCAGGCGACCGACGGCGACGTCAATTACTCGGTGCGCAAGTTCGCGAACTACGGGAAGCTGTCGGGCAAGTCGCTCGACGACCTTCGCGCGGGCGAGCGCGTCGCGGCGAACGACGCGAAGCAGGATCCGCTCGACTTCGTGCTGTGGAAACGCGCGAAGGAGGACGAGCCGGAAGGCGCGTCGTGGGCGTCGAAGTACGGGATGGGCCGCCCGGGCTGGCACATCGAGTGCTCGGCGATGGGCTGCTCGCTGCTCGGCAATCACTTCGACATCCACGGCGGCGGGCAGGATCTGCAATTCCCGCACCACGAGAACGAGATCGCGCAGAGCGAAGGCGCGACCGGCGAGACGTTCGTCAACTACTGGATGCACAACGGCTTCGTGCAGGTCGACAACGAGAAGATGTCGAAATCGCTCGGCAACTTCTTCACGATCCGCGAGGTGCTCGAGCGCTACGACGCGGAAGTCATGCGCTTCTTCATCGTGCGCACGCACTACCGGTCGCCGCTCAATTACAGCGACGTGCATCTCGACGACGCGCGCGCATCGCTCACGCGCCTGTATACGGCGTTGAAGGACGTCGAGGCCGACACGCTCGCGCTCGACTGGAACGAGCCGCATGCGCAGCGTTTCGCGGCCGCGATGAACGACGACTTCAACACGCCGGTCGCGGTGGCGACGCTGTTCGAGCTCGCCGGCGAAGTGAATCGCACGCGCGACGCGTCGCTCGCGCGGCAGCTGAAACAGCTGGCGGGCTTGCTCGGCCTGCTGGGCCGCGAACCGCGCGCATTCCTGCAGCAGGCGTCCGGCGCCGCGCAGGCGGGCGCGCTCGCAGCCGACGAGATCGAAGCGAAGATCGCCGCGCGCGTCGCGGCGAAGCAAGCGAAGGACTATGCCGAAGCGGACCGGATCCGGGCGCAGCTGCTCGAAGCCGGCATCGCACTTGAAGACAAACCGGGCGGATCGACCGAATGGCGTCGCGTATGAGCGCGGCGCGTTCCACTGACCGATCCGTCAGGTAGGAGGCAAGATGGCAACGGCTAGAAAAGCGCCGGTCAGGCGCGCGACCGCGGTCGCCGCACGTCCGGCAGCCAGGCGCGTGCCGGCGGCGAAGGCGGACGCGACGCGCGCCGTGCCGAACGGTGCGCTGAACGGTCACGCGCAGCCGGCGGCTGCGCAGCCGGCCGCCGACGCGGCCCGCAAGACGCGTGCGCCCGAAGCGGGCAGCGAGGAGGTCGTCGTGCGTCCTGCTTACTGGGACAAGGCGTGCGCCGATCTCGTCAAGCGCGACCGCATCCTGAAGAAACTGATTCCGAAGTTCGGTCCCGCGCATCTCGTGAAGCGCGGCGACCCGTTCGTCACGCTCGCACGCTCGGTCGTCGGCCAGCAGATTTCGGTGCCGTCCGCGCAGTCGCTGTGGGCGCGCATCGAGGACGCGTGTCCGAAGCTCGCGCCGCAGCCGGTGATACGGCTCGGTGCGGACAAGCTGATCGCATGCGGGCTGTCGAAACGCAAGACGGAATACATCCTGGATCTGGCGCAGCATTTCGTCTCGGGCGCGTTGCACGTCGACAAATGGACGTCGATGGACGACGAGGACGTGATCGCGGAACTCACGCAGATCCGCGGCATCAGCCGCTGGACGGCCGAGATGTTCCTGATCTTCAACCTGTCGCGGCCGGACGTGCTGCCGCTCGACGACCCGGGCCTGATCCGCGCGATCAGCGTCAATTACTTCAGCGGGGAACCCGTCACACGCAGCGAGGCGCGTGAAGTCGCCGCCAACTGGGAGCCGTGGCGCACCGTCGCGACCTGGTACATGTGGCGCAGCCTCGATGCGCCCGACGCCGACGCCTGAGCGTCGACTATCGGGTTTTGAATGTCAATAGTTGAGAGCCGGTTTTGAGCGTCGCCCGCGCGGGTAGAATACGCGCTGCCGCAAGACCCAAGGATTCGAACACATGAAGACCACGTTTCTGGATTTCGAACAGCCGATCGCCGAACTCGAGGCCAAGATCGAAGAGCTGCGATTCGTGCAGGACGACTCGGCTGTCGATATTTCGGAAGAAATCGAGCGGCTGTCGAAGAAAAGCCAGCAACTGACGAAAGACCTCTACGCGAACCTGTCGCCGTGGCAGGTGTCGCAGATCGCGCGGCATCCGCAGCGTCCGTACACGCTCGATTACGTTGCGGAACTGTTTACCGATTTTCACGAGCTGCATGGCGACCGCGCATTCGCGGACGACCTGTCGATCGTCGGCGGTCTCGCGCGCTTCGGCGGTCATCCGTGCATGGTGATCGGTCACCAGAAAGGCCGCGACACGAAGGAGCGCGCCGCGCGCAATTTCGGGATGCCGCGTCCGGAAGGCTATCGCAAGGCCGAACGCCTGATGCGTCTCGCCGAGAAGTTCGGGCTGCCGATCTTCACGTTCGTCGACACGCCGGGCGCGTACCCGGGCATCGGCGCGGAAGAGCGTGGCCAGTCGGAGGCGATCGGCCGCAACCTGTACGTGATGGCCGAGCTGAAGACGCCGATCATCACGACCGTGATCGGCGAGGGCGGTTCGGGCGGCGCGCTCGCGATCGCCGTGGCCGATACCGTGATGATGCTGCAGTTCTCGACCTATTCGGTGATCTCGCCGGAAGGTTGCGCGTCGATCCTGTGGAAGAGCGCCGCGAAGGCGCCGGAAGCCGCGGAAGCGCTGGGCCTGACCGCGCACCGCCTGAAGGCGCTCGGCCTGATCGACAAGATCATCAACGAGCCGCTCGGTGGCGCGCATCGCGACCCGAAGGGCATGGCCGCACTGCTGCGCCGCGCGCTCGCCGATTCGCTGCGCCAGTTCCAGGGCATGAGCATCGATGCGCTGCGCGAGCGCCGTTTCGAGCGCCTGATGGCCTACGGCAAGTTCAAGGAAACCACGCCGGGCGCATGACCGGCTGCGTATTCGATTCGCGCGCCGCTGCGCGCGCGTTCCTCTCGTGATCCCACCGACCGAATTCTCCGCCGACCGCGCCGTCCTCGACGCGGTCGGCGTTGCGCTTTCCGGCATGCCGGCCGATGCGCGCATCGCGATCGCCTTCAGCGGCGGCCTAGACTCGACGGTGCTGCTCGATGCGGCCGTGCGCGTCGCGGGCGCGTCGCGTTGCGTCGCGCTGCATGTGCATCACGGCCTGAGCGCGAACGCCGATGCATGGGTTGCACATGCCGAAGCGGAAGCCGCGCGGCTCGGCGTCGCGTTCGAATCGATGCGCGTCGACGTGCCGCGCGACAGCGGCCTCGGTATCGAGGCCACGGCACGCGAGCGTCGTTACGCGGCGCTCGACGCGATGTGCGAGCGCCATGGCGCGGCCACGCTGTGGCTCGCGCAACATGCGGACGATCAGGCGGAGACGGTGCTGCTGCAGCTGTTGCGCGGCGCGGGCATCGCCGGGCTCGCCGCGATGGCGCCGCGCTATCGCCCCGACGGCGTGAGCGTCGAACGGGTGCGCCCGTTGCTGCGATTGTTGCGCGCGCAACTTGAGCGCTACGCGGAGCAGCATGCGCTCGCATGGATCGACGACGAATCGAACGGCGACACGCGTTATGCGCGCAATGCGTTGCGCATCGACGTGCTGCCGGCGCTGGCCGTGCATTTCCCGGGCTTTCGCGATGCGCTCGGCCGCGCGGCGCAGCATGCGGCCGCCGCGCAGAAGCTGCTCGACGATCTGGCCGAACTGGATTTCGCCGCCGTTGCGCGCGACGACGGGCATGCGCTGTCGCGCGACGCGCTGGTCGCGTTCGACGACACGCGCGGCGCGAACCTGCTGCGCTTCTGGATGCGCCGGCTCGGCTTGCCGGGCGCGTCGGCCGCGCGGCTCGCCAACATGATGCGGCAGCTGCGCGCCGCGCATGACGCGCACGCGCTGCGTGTCGATCACGCAGGGCAGTGCCTGCGGCTCTATCGCGATACCGTTTACTGGGAAGCGGGCGACAGCAGCGAACCGGCCGATGACGGCACGGGCACGCCGCACCCGGAAGCAGCGCTCGCGTGGGATGGGCAGGAGGTCTGGCACGTGCCGGGCTGGCGCGGCACGTTCGTGTTCGCGCCGGCCGACGCGGCGAGCGCCGGCGCGGTGCCGGAGGCGCTGCTGCGCGGCGCCAGGCTCACGGTACGCGCCCGCGCCGGCGGCGAGCGGATGCGCATGTCGCCGGGCGGCCCGGGCCGCACGCTGAAGAACCTGTTCCAGGAGCGCGGCGTGCCGGCCTGGCAGCGCGACGTGCCGCTTCTGTTCGCGGGCGACCGGCTGCTCTACGTGCCGCGGCTTGGCCTCGATCGCGATATCGGCCTGTCCGGGAGCAAGGCGGCCGGCAACGGCGACTGGCGCCGGATCGAATGGCGCCCCGACCTGCTGATCGCGTAGTGGCCGGCACGCGTCCGTCGGCGCGATGGCGCGCCCATTTTCACCATTTGGTAAACAGCGCCTGAACGGCTCCCAGCACGGCGGGCGGCTTGTCAAGCGGGCTTCTATCGGGTACGCTCGGTCGTTTGCTCGGCTCGATTTTTGAGCGTTTTGTGCAGGTTTTCCGCGTGACGTACCCGGTTTGCGCGGCCTGATCGGCCTTCCGGGCAAAATCCGTCACGCTTGCGTGTTGCGTCCCAGCCGTCCCCCTTGTCGTCCGTCCACAGCCACAAGCCGCGTGACCGAACGGCTACGCGGCCTGCCCAGCGCGCCCGTGCGGTTTCTCCTCCAGTTCAGAACGACAATGGCACTCATCGTACACAAATACGGCGGCACTTCGATGGGCTCGGTCGAGCGCATCAAGAACGTCGCGAAACGCGTCGCAAAATGGCATCAGGCCGGGCACCAGATGGTGGTCGTGCCTTCGGCGATGTCCGGCGAAACCAACCGTCTGCTCGGTCTTGCGAAAGAGATTTCGAGCCAGCCGAGCCCGCGTGAGCTCGACATGATCGCGTCGACCGGCGAGCAGGTCAGCGTCGGCCTGCTGTCGATCGCGCTGCAGGAAATCGGCGTCGAGGCCGTGAGCTACGCCGGCTGGCAAGTACCGATCAAGACCGACAGCGCGTTCACGAAAGCGCGCATCCACTCGATCGACGACGAGCGCGTGAAGGTCGATCTGAACGCCGGCAAGGTCGTGATCATCACGGGCTTCCAGGGCGTCGATCCGGACGGCCACATCACGACGCTGGGCCGGGGCGGCTCCGATACGTCGGCGGTGGCGGTCGCGGCCGCGCTGGATGCCGAAGAGTGCCTGATCTACACGGACGTCGACGGCGTCTACACGACCGACCCGCGCGTCGTCGAAGAGGCGCGCCGCCTCGATCGCGTGACGTTCGAAGAGATGCTGGAAATGGCCAGCCTCGGCTCGAAGGTCCTGCAGATCCGCTCGGTCGAATTCGCCGGCAAATACCAGGTGAAGACGCGTGTGCTGTCGAGCCTGACCGATCCGCTGATTGCGCTCGACGAAGAAATGCGCTCGGGCACCCTGATTACTTTTGAAGAAGACGAGACCATGGAAAAGGCAGTCATTTCCGGCATCGCGTTCCAGCGCGACGAAGCACGCATTGCTGTGATGGGCGTGCCCGACAAGCCGGGCATCGCATATCAGATCCTCGGCCCGGTCGCCGACGCGAACGTCGACGTCGACATGATCATCCAGAACCAGAGCGTCGAAGGCAAAACCGACTTCACGTTCACGGTCGGCCGCGGCGACTACCAGAAGGCGATGGACATCCTCA
The DNA here is from genome assembly GCF_055810675.1 of Burkholderia sp. YHN3-13. NCBI lineage: Bacteria > Pseudomonadati > Pseudomonadota > Betaproteobacteria > Burkholderiales > Burkholderiaceae > Burkholderia > Burkholderia sp. YHN3-13. The sequence continues at coordinate 109,748 of NZ_JBVVNQ010000020.1, forward strand.
CCAACCAGGTGCAGGGCCATGTCAGCGCCGAGCGCGTGCAGGGCGACCCGAAGGTGTCGAAGGTGTCGGTCGTCGGCGTCGGCATGCGTTCGCACGTGGGTGTCGCGAGCAAGATGTTCCGCACGCTGTCGGAAGAGGGCATCAACATCCAGATGATCTCGACGTCCGAAATCAAGATTTCGGTGCTGATCGACGAGAAATACATGGAGCTGGCCGTCCGCGCGCTGCACAAGGCATTCGAACTCGACCAGGCGTCGTGAATTTTTCGTGATGCATTGAAGAAAATGCATCACCGAAATTGACGCACGGTTCGAAACCCTATAATATCTCGTTCTCGTCGCACTGCCTCCCTGGTGCGAGCGAAAGTTTGGGAGACGTGGCCGAGAGGTCGAAGGCACTCCCCTGCTAAGGGAGCATCTGGGCCAAAACCTGGATCGAGGGTTCGAATCCCTCCGTCTCCGCCAAAAGCGGTGACAAAGCCCCGCAAGTTCTCGGACTTGCGGGGCTTTTTCTTTTTCCGGCCCGTCGTGCCGTGTCGCGCGCGACAGGTCCGATGCTGCCGGATCGCGTCCTCACGCGAACCTCGTCGCGGCCCCTCGGGCAATGAATGCTCGACTTGAGCCCCTGTCATGCGCAACATACGCGTATCGACCGGCGCAATTCAAGGTGATGCTCGTGGCAAGCCCGCATGCAGTTCTGACGTTCCGCTCTCATCGGCCTGTCGACGGACTCGTCGACAATCACGCGCGTTACGCGCAGTTGCACGGCTACCGGCATGCGATCGTCGACGGCACGCACGTGTACGGCGAGCGCCAGCAGATCCTGCACAAGTACCACGCGCTCATCGCGCAGCTCGTCGCGATGGAGCCGGGCGCGTTGCTGCTCGTGCTCGATCCGTTCTCCGTCGTGTTCGATCCGCACGCGCTGCCGGACGTCGCGCACGGTTACGACGCAATCGTCACCACCCAGACGTCGAAGTCGCCGCTGCCTGCCGCGAGCGGCATGATTTTCCGCAACGTGCCCGGCGTGCGGGAGCGATTGCGCGAGCTCGCGCTCGAACTGGGCAAGTGGGCGATGCGCCTTCCGGAACGGCGTCACGCGTGCGAGGCGACGCTGCTCGCGGAGCACTTTGCGCCACTGCCGTTCGATGTACCGCTCGCGAACGGGCATTTCGCGTCGGTGCAGACGGTCTGGAGCGAGGGCATCGCGATCGATTCGATCGCCGGCGCGCGGCCGCTGGTCGCGCACCACGCGCCCGAGTGGCAGGACGTGGACGGTGGCTGGGCGCCGGCGGCCGACTACGACTTTCGCTACGTGGTCGCGCTCGTCGACGATGCCGAGCGGTACCAGCGCGGCGATTCCCCGCGCGCGCTGGACGACTGGCGCGCCGCGCAGCAGCGAACGCGCGAAGCGGAGCGGCACGTGAATCCGCACGCGCGTATTGCGTTCGTGAGCCTGCATACGCCGCATATCGCGGGCTATGGCGATCTGCACGAGGAAAACTTCGTCCGCTACTGCACGCGGCACGGTTATGCGTACCACACGTATCGCGAGGCGCCCGCGTTTCTGCCGGGCGGCATCGATGCGAACTGGGCGAAGCTGCATCTGATTCGCGAACATCTGCCGCGCCACGAATTCGTGTTCTGGGTCGATGCGGACATCCTGGCAATCGACCAGAGTCGGTCCATCGACGGCGTGATCGAGGGCCGCGACTTCCTGATCGGTACCGATCACACGGCCTGGGCGATCAATTCATGCATGATCGGCGTGCGCAACGTGGCGCCGATGCGCGCACTCGTCGAGCGCATCTGCGCGCGCATCGAGCGCTTCGACGATCGGTCGTCGGTCTACGCGAGCGGCGGCGACCAGCAGGCGATCTATGTGGAACTGCTGGAGTCCGGCATGATCGATGCGCGTCATATCGTCGACGCGACGACGCTTGCGGCGTCGCCGGTCTACGCGACGCGCGACAGCCGCTTCGTTCATTTCCCCGCGCAACACGACCACTATCGAGCGGTGACGATGCGCGTGTGGGACCGGCAAAGCCATCGGCGCTGACGGCCGGGAGCATGAAGCATGCGCGGGCTGCCGTGACGGTGGGCGGGCAGGGTGGCCATTCGCTCGGCCGATCGAAATACAAATGTAAGTATCGATGTAAGAAAAAGAGGTACGCCCGACCATCGTCCTGCCCGGCCTCGATAATTCCATTCCGGCCCCACGAAATGAACCGCCGGTGCCAAAAATGCGGCATTGCGTCGTTTTTCATGATGAGCCCCGGCGCGTAATACAAAAAATTACTCAATAAAATCAGCGTCATGCGTCGACGTGGAAAATTGAGGTTCTGCTGCGCTGCAGAAAATAATCAATCGCCTTATGCTCGTTAACCCGATCGCGTTTGAGCGGCATCAAGTTTTTCCGTGATGCCGCTTTACATTTTGCCAACGCTGGCGATTCACGAAATCTACCTGTCGATTTGATTTCGTACCTTTCGTCTCGCCTGTCCCCGATACAGTGCGCGACCTCCTCAAGGCTTTGTTGACATGCATGATTTCCCCTTCCTGAGCCTGGCCATCTGGGCTCCGATCCTGTTAGGCGCGTGCCTGCTGCGCGTCGGTTCCGACCATCACCCGCGCCGGACGCGGCTGATCGCGCTCGCGGGCGCGATCGTGGGGCTGGCGGCCGTCGTCCCGCTGGTTGCCGGCTTCGACACACATTCGGCGGCGATGCAGTTTGTCGAAAGCCGCGACTGGCTGGCGGCGTTCAATTCCGGATGGCGTGTCGGCATCGACGGCGCGTCGCTGTGGCTCGTCGTGCTGACCGCCTTCACGACGCTCGTGGTGGTGATCGCGTCGTGGGAGTCGGTCACGGTGCGCGTCGCGCAGTACTACGCGTCGTTCCTGATCCTGTCGGGGCTGATGGTCGGCGTGTTCGTCGCGCAGGACGGGCTGCTGTTCTTCATCTTCTTCGAGGCGACGCTGATCCCGCTGTACCTGCTGATCGGCACGTGGGGGCGCGAGCGCCGCGTCTATGCGGCCGTGAAGTTCTTCTTCATCTCGTTCGCCGGCTCGCTGCTGCTGTTGATGGCGATGCTGTACCTGTATGCGCAGTCGCATACGTTCGACATGGCCGCGTGGCGCACGCTGCAACTCGGCTTCGCGCCGCAGTTGCTGGTGTTCCTCGGCTTCTTCGCGGCGTTCGCGGTGAAGGTGCCGATGTGGCCGGTCCATACGTGGCTGAGCGACGTCTATACCGACGGCCCGACCGGTGCCGCGCTGATGCTCGCGATGCTCAAGCTCGGCGGCTACGGGTTCCTGCGCTTCGCGCTGCCGGTCACGCCCGATGCGAGCCACTTCTTCGCACCGGCCGTGATCGCGCTGTCGCTGTTCGCGATCGTCTATGCGAGCCTGATCGCGCTCGCGCAGACCGATCTCGGCAAGCTGCTCGCGTATTCGACCGTTGCACACATGGGCATCGTCACGCTCGGGCTGTTCCTGTTCAACCGGATCGGCGTCGAAGGCGCGATCGTGCAGCTCGTGTCGTACGGCTTCGTCGCCGGCGCGATGCTGCTGTGCGTGAACGTGCTCGTCGATCGCACGAAGCAGCGCGAGATCGCCGCGTACGGCGGCGTGGCGGGCGTGATGCCGCGTTTCGCGACCTTCACGCTGCTGTTCGCGATGGCCAACGTCGGCCTGCCGGGCACGTCGGGTTTCGTCGGCGAGTTCATGGTCATCATGGGGGCGATCCGCTTCAACTTCTGGATCGGCGCGATCGCGGCGCTCACGCTGATCCTCAGCGCGTCGTACACGCTGTGGATGCTCAAGCGCGTGGTGTTCGGCAAGGTCGCGAGCCAGCGGATCGCGAAGCTCGCCGACCTGAACCGTCGCGAGATCGTGATGTTCGCGTCGCTCGCGCTGATCGTGCTGGCGATCGGCATCGATCCGAAGCCGTTTACCGACGCGATCGATCCGACCGTCGGCAAGCTGATCCAGGAAGCGAGCCACTCGAAGGTGCCGGCAGGGGACGGCCCCGTGCCGGCGCTGCCGTCGTACATGGCGTCGACGCACGACTGAGCGCGGCGCGCGCGCCACGCAGGCCGCATCGCGTGGCGACGCGGTCGTTGCGCGCACATCGATCGAGGTCCGGCGCAGGGGCGCCGGGCCGGCTTCCGGCTGCGTGAAATTGCCCCGCGACAATGTGACTCACGGCAGATTTTGCAATGATGATTTGCCGCATCCACCGGTTTTTCATCACACCCGCGCGACGTATGATTCGGCCACTTTCGTGGATCGAATGCGCATCGGGCATACGCAAACGGATTCAATGACCCTCGGGCTGTGTGATGAAAAGAAAAGCTTCAAGAGGCTGGGCGGCGCTGATGTCGATCGGCGCGGCGTTGAGCCTGTCAGGCTGTAATTTAGATGTACTAAATCCGAAAGGTAGCGTGGGCGCCGCCGAAAAGGCGCTGATCGCGACGTCCACCTGGGCGATGCTGGTCGTCGTCGTGCCGGTGATCCTGCTCACGCTGTGGTTCGCGTGGCGTTATCGCGCATCGAACCGGAACGCGACCTATGCGCCGAACTGGTCGCATTCGACCGCGATCGAGGTCGTGATCTGGACGGTGCCGACGCTGATCATCCTGTTCCTTGGGGTGCTCACGTGGAAGACCACGCACGAGCTCGACCCGTACAAGCCGCTCGAGTCGTCGGTGAAGCCGATCGACGTCGAGGTCGTCGCGCTCGACTGGAAGTGGCTGTTCATCTATCCGGAGCTCGGCATCGCGTCGGTCAACCAGCTCGCGATTCCGGTGGGCACGCCGGTGAATTTCCGCATCACGTCGGATTCGGTGATGAACTCGTTCTTCATTCCGCAGCTCGGCGGCCAGGTCTATGCGATGGCCGGGATGCAGACGCGCCTGCACCTGATCGCCGACGAACCCGGCAACTACGCGGGCACGTCCGCCAACTTCAGCGGCCGCGGTTTCTCCGACATGAAGTTCCGCACGCTCGCGGAGCCGCGCGAACAGTTCGATGCCTGGGTGCAGAAGGTCAAGGCGTCGCCGGACCGGCTCGACGCGACCGTGTACGGCACCGTCGCGCAGCCGAGCGAGAAGGCGCCGGTGCGCTACTTCTCGTCGGTCGATCCGCGGCTCTTCCACAACATCATCGCGAAATACAACGATGGCCACGTCCTCGACCTGAAGGACGCCGCCTGCGGCACGAAGGGGTAACGCATGTTCGGCAAACTCACACTTTCGGCGATCCCGTTCGATCAGCCCATCATCATGGGGGCAGGCGCCTTCATGGGGCTGGTCGTGCTGGGCATTCTCGCCGCGCTGACGATCACCGGCCGGTGGAAATGGCTGTGGACGGAATGGCTGACCACGGTCGACCACAAGAGACTCGGCGTGATGTACATCATCGTCGCGCTGATCATGCTGCTGCGCGGCTTCGCCGACGCGATCATGATGCGCATGCAGCTCGCGCTCGCGTACAACGGGCCCGGCTACCTGCCGCCGCACCACTATGACCAGGTCTTCACGGCGCACGGCGTGATCATGATCTTCTTCATGGCGATGGTGTTCATGGTCGGCCTGATGAACCTGATCGTGCCGCTGCAGATCGGCGCGCGCGACGTCGCGTTCCCGTTCATCAACTCGCTCTCGTTCTGGATGACGGCCGTCAGCGCGATCCTGATCAACGTGTCGCTCGTGATCGGCGAATTCGCGCAGACGGGCTGGCTCGCGTACCCGCCGCTGTCGGAGCTGCAGTTCAGTCCGGGGGTAGGGGTCGACTACTACCTGTGGGCGCTGCAGATCTCGGGCGTCGGCACGCTGCTGACCGGCGTGAACTTCTTCGTGACGATCATCAAGATGCGCGCGCCCGGCATGACGCTGATGAAGATGCCGGTGTTCACGTGGACCGCGCTCTGCACGAACGTGCTGATCATGGCGTCGTTCCCGATCCTGACCGCGACGCTCGCGCTGCTCGGCCTCGACCGTTACCTCGGCATGCACTTCTTCACGAACGACGCCGGCGGCAACGCGATGCTGTACCTGAACCTGATCTGGGCGTGGGGCCATCCGGAGGTGTACATCCTGATCCTGCCGGCGTTCGGGATCTTCTCGGAAGTGATCGCGACGTTCGCGAAGAAGCCGCTGTTCGGCTACAAGACGATGGTGTACGCGACCTGCGCGATCATGGTGCTGTCGTTCCTCGTGTGGCTGCATCACTTCTTCACGATGGGCTCGGGGGCGAACGTGAACGCGTTCTTCGGGATCATGACGATGATCATCGCGATCCCGACCGGCGTGAAGGTGTTCAACTGGCTGTTCACGATGTATCGCGGCCGGATCGAATTCACGACGCCCGTGCTGTGGACGATCGGCTTCATGGTCACGTTCACGCTCGGCGGCATGACCGGTGTGATGATGGCGATTCCCGGCGCGGACTTCGTGCTGCACAACAGCCTGTTCCTGATTGCGCACTTTCACAACGTGATCATCGGCGGCGTGCTGTTCGGCTATCTCGCGGGCTTCAACTACTGGTTCCCGAAGGCGTTCGGCTTCAAGCTGAACGAGAAGCTCGGCAAGGCCGCGTTCTGGTTCTGGCAGATCGGCTTCTACGTCGCGTTCGTGCCGCTCTACGTGCTCGGCTTCATGGGCATGACGCGCCGCCTGAACCACTACGACAACCCGGCCTGGCATCCGTGGCTGCTGGTCGCCGCGTTCGGCGCCGTGTTGATCGCGATCGGCATCGCGTGCCAGCTGCTGCAACTGGTGGTCAGCATCCGCAATCGCCACCTGCCCGAGTACCGCGACACGACGGGCGATCCGTGGGGCGGCCGCACGCTGGAGTGGGCGACGTCGTCGCCGCCGGCCGACTACAACTTCGCGGTGATCCCGCAGGTGCGCACGCTCGACGCGTACGCGGACATGAAGGCGCGCGGCGAAGGGCGGCCGAACCCGGCGACGTTCCGCGACATCCACATGCCGTCGAATACCTGCGCGGGTCTCGTGATCGCGATCTTCAGCCTGGTGCTCGGCTTCGCGTTGGTGTGGCACATCTGGTGGATGGCGATCGGCGGACTCGTCGGGATCATCGCGACGCTCGTGATCTACAGCTCGCGCGATAACGACGGTTATTACATCCCCGCGTCGACGGTGCGGAAGATCGAGGACAAGCAGCCGACGACGCGCACGGCCGCGCGCGTCGACGACGTGGAACTGGAGGCCAACTGATGTTGCAGAAAACCTTGAGCGCGACCCTGCTCGAGCACGACGACCATCCGCCGTCGCATTCGGTGTTCGGTTTCTGGCTGTACCTGATGACCGACTGCGTGATCTTCGCGGCGCTGTTCGCGACGTTCGCGGTGCTGGGCCACCAGTACGCGGGCGGCCAGACCGCGAAGGAGCTGTTCGACATTCCGGGCGTCGCGGTGGAAACCGCCGCGCTGCTGCTGTCGAGCATCACGTACGGTTTCGCGATGCTCGCGGCGTACAAGCAGCGGCGCGGCGCGCTGCTCGCATGGCTCGCGGTGACGTTCGTGCTCGGCGCGGCGTTTCTCGCGATGGAACTGCGCGAGTTCTCGCACCTGATCGCGGAAGGCGCGGGCCCGCAGCGCAGCGCGTTCCTGTCGGCGTTCTTCACGCTGGTCGGCACGCACGGGCTGCATGTGACGGCCGGCCTGCTGTGGATGATCGTGCTCGCCGGGCAGATCGTGTTCCGCGGCGGCGACCTGACCGATCGCGACCTGCGGCGCCTCACGTGCCTGAGCCTGTTCTGGCACTTCCTCGACATCGTGTGGATCTGCGTGTTTTCCTTTGTCTATCTCGCGAGCGTGATCTAAATGGCCCATTCGCATTCGTCTCAACTCGAAGAAGGGCACGGCAGCGTCGGCGGCTACGTCGCCGGCTTCATCCTGTCGGTGCTGCTCACGGCCGCGTCGTTCGGCCTTGTGATGGGCGGCGTGCTGTCGCCGCATGCGTCGCTGATCGCGCTGGCCGTGCTCGCCTTCGTGCAGATCGTCGTGCACCTCGTGTACTTCCTGCACATGAACGGCTCGTCGGGCCAGCGCTGGAACGTGATGGCGTTCAGCTACACGGTGCTGACCGCGGCGATCCTGATCGTCGGCACGTTGTGGGTGATGCACAACGTCAGCATGAACATGATGTCGCGTTGAGCGGCTTCGCGGCGCGGCGGTCGATATCCATGCGCGCTCATGACGAAAAGGCGGCACTCGCGTGCCGCCTTTTTCATTTCTCCCCCGGCCGCGTTGCGCCGGGCCGTGCGCGGTCAGTGCCGCACGCCGGCGTCGGCCGTCAGCGCATGGGTGCAGTCCGCGCGGTATTCGGCGGCGAGGCGCTGCTTCGCATCGTCGAGATCGTCGGGGTAGTAGGGGCTCGCGTGAGCCGGGTTGTAGCCGACCTGTTCGAGCTCGGTCAGTTCGCGCACGAGGTCCGCATGCGTGACGTCGTGGCCCGTGTGAACGAACGGGTACGCACGACATTCCTGCGGGGTGAGGCGGGGGCCCGCGAACGCGGCGGTGCTGGCGCATGCGAGCAGCATGCAGGCGACGGTGGTCGACAGTTTCATCCGGTGGCTCCTGGTTGCGCGGCTCGATGCCGCATGACGTCAGCGTAGGCGGCCCGCACGACGAGGCGAGCGACGCACGGATGAAACATGTTTCACGCGTGCTTGTCGCGGCGCGGGATGAAGCATTTTTCATGTAACGCCGGACGGCGAGCGCGTCGCCTACGATAGTCGCGGGCGCGTCGTGTGCGCCCGTCGCGACGTTCATTGAGAGGACAATCATGCGAGTACTGACGGTCGAGGACGATGCGGTGACCGCGAACGAGATCGTCGGCGAGCTGACCGCGCGCGGGTTCGAGGTCGACTGGATCGACAACGGCCGCGAAGGGATGATGCGCGCGATGAGCGCATCGTACGACGCGATCACGCTCGACCGGATGCTGCCGGGCGCGGACGGACTCGCGATCCTGACCGCGATGCGCACGGTCGGCATCGATACGCCGGTGCTGATGCTGAGTGCGCTCGGCGATGTCGACGAGCGCATCCGCGGGCTGCGCGCGGGCGGCGACGATTACCTGACGAAGCCGTTCGATTCCGGCGAGCTGAGCGCGCGCATCGAGGTGCTGCTGCGCCGTCGGCAGGCATCGGGCGTGCCGCAGCAGACGCTGCTGAAGGTCGGCGCACTCGAGCTCGACCTCATTTCGCGCTGCGCACGGCGCGGCGGCGACGAGATTCCGCTGCTGCCGACCGAATTTCGCGTGCTCGAGTTCATGATGCGCAACGCGGGCCAGACGATCACGCGCACGATGCTGTTCGAGACCGTGTGGGGTTATCACTTCGATCCCGGCACCAATCTGATCGACGTCCACATGGGCCGGCTGCGCAAGAAGATCGATCCGCCGGGCGCGGAACCGATGATCCAGACGGTGCGCGGCTCGGGCTACATGCTCGCGTGACGGAGGCGGCG
>NZ_JBVVNQ010000021.1:0-114797 GCF_055810675.1 Burkholderia sp. YHN3-13
CGACGAAGTACCGCAAGCGGCGCAATCCGGCGCCGAGCGGCTCCAGTTATGGGACTGAGAATGGCTGAACCTATTTCCACGTCGTCCGCGACGGTCGCGGCGCTCGGCGTCGCAACGCTGTCGCTGTTTCCCGGTGTCGACGCCAACGTCGTCATGGGCGCGTTCGCCGGCTCGCTGCTGTTCGTGATGACGGCCGCCGACCCGTCGATTCCGAAACGCATCGCGTTCTTCGTGATCTCGTTCGTCGCCGGGTGCCTCACGGCCGAGCTGTTCGCCGCCGCGCTCGACGCGGTGCTCCCGGCCCGCGTCGAGGTGCACGCCGGCATCGGCGCGCTGATCGCATCCGCGCTCGTCGTGAAACTGCTGCTGTGGCTGATCGCCCAGGCCGACGCGCCCGATCGGCTGCTGAACGTGTTCAAGGGGAGGGAAAAGTAATGCTCACGACCGTCTACGTGCTGCTGTGCGCGGCACTCGCGCTGCGCCTCGTGACCTTCCGCCGTGGCACGAGCGCCCACCGGCCGCTCGCGGCATGCCTGGCGTACACGATCGCGGTCGCCGCCGGCGCCGCGCCGATCCGCGCCGCGTTCGGCATGCTGCCGCCGGCGAATCTTGCCGACACGGTGCTGGTCGGCGTCCTGTGCCTCGCCGTGTACGGTGTTCGCGGCAACGTCGTCGAGCTGTTCCACCGTGGCAACCCGCGCGACTCCCTGATCGCGCGCGTGCTGCAATTCAAGGTATGGGGGCGCCATGTATAAGACCCTGCGCCTCGGCGACCGCGGCGCCGACGTCAGCTACCTGCAGCGCCAGCTCATCGCGGCCGGCGCGCGCCTCAACACCGACGCAATCTACGGCAGCGCAACCCGTAACGCCGTGGTGGCGTTCCAGGCCACGCACGGGCTGGTCGCAGACGGCATCGCCGGCCCGAAGACTTGGTCGACGCTCGCGGCCGGCCGGCGCGATCCGCGCCACCTCACCGACGCCGACCTGCAGCGCGCGGCTGATCGGCTGCAGGTCGATATCGCGGCCGTGCGTGCCGTCAATGAGGTGGAATCGAAAGGCGCCGGGTTCCTGCCTGACGGCCGGCCCGTGATCCTGTACGAGCGGCACATCATGTATCGCCAGCTCGCGGCGGCCGGCCTGGACGCGGACGCGCTGGCGGCGAAATATCCAGCCCTGGTCAACTCGAAGCCCGGCGGCTATGCCGGCGACGCGGCGGAACATGCGCGCCTGGCGAGCGCGTCGCAAATCTCGGCCGCATGCGCGCTCGAGGCGACGAGCTGGGGCGCGTTTCAAATCATGGGCTTCCACTGGAAGGCGCTCGGCTATCCAGACGTGTTCGCGTTCGTCGAGGCGATGAAGGTCAGCGAGGCCGAGCAGCTCGAGGCATTCGTCCGCTTCGTCCTGGCGGACAAGGTGATGCTCGCCGCATTGCGCGGTAAGAAGTGGGCGAAGTTCGCCGAGCTGTACAACGGCAAGGCTTACGCAGAGAACCTGTACGACGTGAAGCTCGAACGGGCCTTCGATCGCTACAGCCGGGCGGCCGCGTGACGACCGGCGCCCGTATCTTCGTCGCCGGCGCGATCGCGCTCGCCGTAGCTGCCGTCGTCATCGCGATCCAGCATGCGCGCCTGGTCGACTCCGGCCAGCGCGTCGACGGTCTCGCGCGCGACGTGCGCGATCGGACGGCCGAGCGCGACGCGGCACGCCGCGACGTGAAGGTCGTCACGCAGTACGTCGACCGTGTCCAGGTCGTCCGCGAGAAGGGCGACACCATCATCAAAGAGGTACCCGTTTATGTGGATCGCGAAGCTGATCGCGCCTGCGTTGTTCCTGTTGGGTTTGTGCGCGTGCACGACGGCGCCGCCGCCAACGTGCCAGTGGGCGATCCCGGAAGCGCTGATGCGGCCCCCTCGGGCGTTGCGCTCTCTGCCGTCGCCGCCACCGTCGCCGGCAACTACACCACCTGTCACGAAAACGCCGAGCAGTTGATCGCGCTGCAGGCGCGCGTGCGCGACCCTGAGGAACCGGCCCCATGAACAAGCCCGACAGCCTGCGCGCGGCGCTCACGGCGGCGCTACCCGAGTTCGCGCGCAATCCCGAACGGCTGCACATCTTCATCGAACACGGGTCGATCGCCGTCACCGCCGCGAAGTCGCTGTCGTTCGAGTACGCGTACACACTCGACATCGTTGTGACCAACTACACAGGCCATTCGGATCACCTGATGGTGCCGATCATCGCCTGGCTGAAGATCCACCAGCCCGAGCTACTGCTGAACCGCGACCTCTGCCGCGACGGGTTCAAGTTCCAGGCCGAGCTGCTCGACAACGACACGTCCGATGTCGAAATTCTGCTGAAGCTCACTGAGCGTGTCGGCGTAACCGAGAAGGCGGACGGTTACGAGATTCGCCACTTCGGCGAGCCGCCGATCGCGGGGACCTGATGGTCGACAGACTTTCCCGCGCCGAAGAATGGGCGTCCGGCCTGCTCGACCAGCTCACACCCGCGCAGCGCGCGGTCCTGGCAAAAGGGCTGGCCGTCGAGCTGCGCCGGCGCCATTCGCGGCGCATCGCCGAGGCCCGCAATCCGGACGGCAGCCGGTACGCGCCGCGCAAGCCGCAGGCTCGGCGCAAGAAGGGCCGCATCCGGCGCGCGATGTTCGCGAAGCTGCGCACCGCGCGCTTCCTCAAAACCGCATCGACCGCCGACGCGTCAGTGCTGCATTTCACGCGCCAGGTCGAACGCATCGCGCGCGTGCACCAGGAGGGTCTGCGCGATCGCGTCGAGCGCAACGGCCCGGTCGTCCAGTATCCGGTGCGCGAGCTGCTCGGCCTGGCCGATGCCGACGTCGACCGAATCGCAGACGTCGTTCTCGACTTCCTGTCGCGATAGCGCGACGCTCCGTCCGCTCGCCCTGGGTCACGGTTGTTAACCAGCCGTGTACAACCCTTTTCGCATGACCCTCTCCCGCGCGCGCGGCATCCTTGCCGCATGGATGATTTTGCTGACCTGAACCGCCGCATCGAGAGCCTGCTTCGCGAAGGCACCGTGATCGAAGTCGACCACGGCGGCCGCCGCGTACGTGTGGAATCCGGCGGCTTGCAAACCGACTGGATTCGCTGGCTCGCGCAGCGCACCGGCGACAGCATCGTGTGGGACCCGCCGTCGATCGGCGAGCCGGGGCTGCTCTTCTGCCCGTCCGGGGAACCGACGACGGCCCTCTTTCTGCCTGGCGTGTATTGCGACGGCCACGACTCGCCGAGTTCGAGCCCGACGCAACACGTGCGCGTCTACCGCGACGGCGCGCGCGTCGAGTACGACTTCGACGCGCACGCGCTCACCGCCACGCTTCCGGCCGGCGCCACTGTTCATGTCATCGCACCTGGCAGCGTCACGGTCGAAACCAAAACCGCAACCGTCAAGGCGAAATCCGTCACGCTCGACGCCGACGATACGACCGTAACGGGCTCGCTGCTCGTGAAGGGGCCGCTCACGTTCGAATCGGGCGCGACCGGTAAGAACGGCGGCGGCGCCGCCGGCAGCGGTGGCCGCGTGATTGAGATTCAGGGCAGCGCGCACTTCACCGGCACTGTGACCGCTGACGTCGATGTGAAGTCGCAGGGCGTCAGCCTCGTGGGTCATCCGCACCTGGCACAAGGCGAGTTCGCGCCGACCTCGAAACCGATCGCAGGTGGCGCATGAACGGCATGAACGCACGCACGGGCCGCGCGATCGCTGGCCAGGCCCACATCGAGCAGTCCGTAGCCGACATCCTGTTCACACCCCTCGGCACGCGCGCAATGCGCCGGGAGTACGGCTCGCTGCTGCCCGAGCTGATCGACGGCCCGGTCAATCCCCTGATGCGCATGCGCGTCATGGCGGCGTCCGTGATGGCGCTGGCCCGGTGGGAACCGCGTATCCAGGTCAACCAGGTGGATTTCGGCAGCACCGGCATTGACGGTGGCGCCGTGCTCGAGCTGCAAGGCGAGCGCACGGACGGCCCGCGCGCGGGCGCTGCCTTCTCCATGCGCCTGCCGGCGACGAACGGGCGAGGTGCTACATGAGAACGACGCCGATCGATCTGTCACAGCTCCCCGCACCGGACATCGTCGACGAACTCGACTACGAAACGATCCTGGCCGAGAAGAAAGCCCGCTTGGTCTCCCTGTACCCGAAGGACCAGCAGGACGAGATCGCGGCCACGCTCGAGCTCGAATCGGAGCCGATGGTGAAGCTGCTGCAGGAGGGCGCGTACGAAAAGATGCTGCTGCTCGCGCTCATGAACGAGAAGGCGCGTGGCATCCTGCTCGCGTACGCGAAGGGCAGCACGCTCGACCACATCGGCGCCCTCTTCGACGTCGACCGTCTGCTGATCTCGCCGGGCGATCCCGACCAGGGCATCGATCCTATCTACGAGGACGACGACAGCCTGCGCGAACGCATCCAGCTCGCGCCGCGCGGTTTCTCAGTCGCAGGCCCCGACGACGCGTACGTGTTCCATGCGCGTGCCGCAGACGGGCGCGTGAAGGCAGCGACCGCGTATAGCCCGTCGCCGTGCGTGATGATCGTCACGGTTCTGTCGCGCGAAGGCGACGGCACCGCGAGCCAGGAACTGATCGACATCGTCAGGAAGGCGCTCGAGAAGAAGCGGCCGCAGGCCGATGAAGTCATCGTGCAAAGCGCGAAGATCGTGCCGTACGCGATCCGCGCGACTCTGCGCTTCTTCAACGGCCCGGATCGCGCGGTCGCGCTCGCGGAAGCGCGGAAGAAAACGCAACTGTTCGCCGACTCGATGCACCGGCCGGGTTCCGAGGTCACGAAGGACGGCTTGTACGCGTCGATGCGCGTTGCCGGCGTCCAGAAGGTGCTGCTCGACACGCCGGCCGAAGGCGTGCCGATCGCCATCGACCAGGCGCCGTACTGCACGGGGATCGAGCTGACGGACGGTGGGGTGGCCGATGACTAAGCCAGCCGTCTCCCTGCTGCCGCCGAACGCGACCGTGCTCGAGCGGCGCCTGGCCGAAGCCAACGCGGACGTGCTGAACATCCCGGTCGAAATCGACACGCTGATGGACCCGGATCGAATCCCGCTGCGCTTCCTGCCGTGGCTCGCCTGGCACATGGGCGTCGATACCTGGCGCGATGAATGGCCCGAGCAGGTGAAGCGCGCACGCGTGAAATCCGCGATCCGGATCGCCCGCAAAAAGGGCACGGCCGACGCCGTGCGCGACGTGTGCGCGTCGTTCGGTGCGAACGTGGTGATGCGTGAGTGGTTCGAGAAAACGCCGCGAGGTGTGCCAGGCACGTTCGAGATCGTGATGACGGTAGGCGGGCGTGACGGCGTGCCCGCCACCGCGCAGTACGTCAACGACATCCGCGCCGAGGTCGATCGTGCGAAGCGCGGCACCGCCCACTACACCTTCACGCAGGGCTTCAGCATGCACGGCGCGATCGGCATTGCATGCGGCGTGCGCGCGGCCGTCTATCGCCGCCTCTCTCTCACGGACTAACGAACATGGCTGGAAACCTCATCTACATCACGGACGCCGGCCGCGCCGCACTGGTAGCGCCCGGCAACACCGGAACCACCGCACGCCAGGTCACGCAAATCGGCCTCGCCACGGCATCCTTCGCGTTCAAGCCGGACATGACCGCGATGCCGAGCGAATTGAAGCGCATCACCACCTTCGGCGGCGATACCGTTGCGAAGGACACGATTCACATCGTGATCCAGGACGACAGCGCGGACCAGTACAAGCTGTTCGGTTTCGGGCTGTACCTGGACAACGGCGTGCTGTTCGGCGTCTACGTGCAGAACGACCCGATCCTCGAAAAGGCGCCGGCCTCGATGCTGCTGTTGGCCGCGGATACCGTGTTCGCCTCGATCGACGTGACGAAGCTCGTGTTCGGCTCGACATCATTCCTCAATCCGCCGGCGACCACCGAGCGCCAGGGCGTTGTCGAGCTGGCGACGCAGGCCGAAGTCGACGCCGGTGCGGATAGCGTGCGCGCCGTGACGCCGAAGACCGCCGCCGCACGATATGCGCCGCTCGTACGCCCGCAGCTCACCGGCCCCGTCAGCATCACGTCGACGTCGACGGACCAAGACGCGCAACTCACCGTGGCGGCGGCCTCGGGCGCCCTCAATCGCGGGGCGAAGCTCCGTTTCCTCGGCACGTTCGCGGCCGGCACGGCGGACACCAATGCACGCTATGTCGCGTCGATCCGCGCAGGCTACGACGGCGGCACATGGGGCCGTGAGTACCTGGACTTCTGGATTAACCGCGCCGCGAACGATGCGAACAACGACACCAATCAGGTGCGCGCGTTGCGAATCACGTACGGCGGCCGTACCGTCGTCGGCAATCGCGAAGATGACGGAAAGACCGCGTTTCAGGTCGGCGGCGACGGCGCGTTCACGGGCGGCATTTCGTCGTCCGGGCTCGACGCCGGCGGCGCCAATATCCGGCTGCGGAATGGTCGCGATGTGCTGCTGCGCAATGACGGCTCGAACTTCTATGTGCTGCTGACCAACAACAGCGATGCTGGCGCATCGTGGAACGGGTATCGGCCGTTCACGATCAACGTCGTCACGGGCGCCGTAATGCTGGACGACACGGGGGCCGGGACGTACGTCGGCGGGCAATTGGCCGTCAAGGGCTTGCTCAACGTCAGCAATGGCCCGAATGAATCACGCATGCAGATCGGCCCGAGCGGCGGCTACTTCTTCGGGACCAGCAACGCTGCCGGGTTCTATCTCCCGTCCACGGGCGCGATGTTCGCATTCGATTTCGCGAAAAAGAATCTGACCGTCGTCGGCAACGAAGTGTGGAACGCGGGCAATTTGCCGAACCCGGCGCAAACGAGCGGCATCACGATGTCGGGGCAGATTCTGGCCGCCGAAGGCACCGTGACGCGACCCGGCTATTCATTCGTGAACGACGGCGCACCGGACACTGGCTTTTTCCACATCGCGGATGGCGTGTTTGCCGTTACGAACAACGGTCGGGAAACGATGCGCTTCCTCGCTAGCGAGCCGAACCGCGTCCTAGTTGGCACGACCGTCGATGACGGGCACATGTTCCAGATTGCCGGCAACGCGAGCACGCGCGGCCTGCATCGGTTCGGCGAGGGAAAGACGACCGCGTGGGCGAACAGCGGCAGTGAATGGGGCTTCTTCCGCTCGAACGGACACGTCTCGGTCGGTAGTGAAGGCCCGACCGGTACGCTGCAACTGTTCGCGGGAAATTCGGAGGCCGCGCGGTTTTATCCGGGTGGTCGGATGACGTTAGGCGGAACCGCCGACGACGGCTCGAACACGGCCCAGATAGCAGGGAGCGTGCGCGCCGGGAACTACTTCATCAACGATCAGAGCGTTGGCTCGTCGGGCCTTATCGGCATGTACAAGGGGGCCAACGGGCCGAACATCGGTTTCTACGGAAGCTCCACGATCGGCGCGGGCGCGCTCACGATCAGCGCGGGCGGGACGGAGCGAGCGCGGGTCACGGCAAACGGTAAGTTTGTCGTCGGCCAGACTGGCGACGACGGCAGCAGCGCATTGATTCAGTCGAACGGTCCGATCAAGGCGGCAAGTAGTGTTGGCGCATTGGTCGCATCCAATGGCAGCGGCGCAGGGCAAACGTCGATCATCCTGCGCCGCGAAGGCGGTGCAACGGACCAGAGGCAATGGGAGCTATTGCACGACGCCGGGGGCGGCTTTGGCATCCGCACTGTGAACGATGCTTACTCCGCTTCGCAGAACGTGCTCACCGTTTCGCGCAGTGCGGGCTACGCGGCGGGGAACATGTATCTGATGCCGAACGGCGGACGCGTGCTGATTGGTGGCGCGGCCGACGATGGTTCGATCCTCAACGCCGAAGGGCTCGTGCGCGGGCGTGGATACGCTGTGGACGGTGGGTCGTCGTGGGCGACCATCTATTTCAAGAACGGCACCAAGACGCGCTTCGCGATCGGCAAGACGGATACCGACGACTTCGCGATGACCGCGTGGGCCGACGACGGCACCACTCAGTCCAAGGTACTGGACATCGCTCGCGGCACCCAAGTTGTTTCGCTGGCAAAGCGCCCGAAATGGGCGGGCGGCCTGACCCCGTATGACACGGGCAACTTCGACCCGAACACGAAGGTCAACAAGTCGGGCGAAATGATGACCGGCGACCTCGGCATCAAACAGCCGAACAACACGGATGCACGCGGCCTTATCCTCGCACGCGCAGATGGCACCGGACAGGCTTGGCTTCACGGCACGATGAACGGCAACTATTCGGCATGGGCGACCATGAAACCGGATGGCAACTGGCAGTCGAATGTCATCGTTGTCTACAACGACGACAACCGCGTCCATTTCAACTCGAATATCCATGTCACGGCGCTTTCGCGCTTCTACAACCGCCCCACCCTGAACCGTGACGGTTGGCAGGCGGACATCGGCCTGCGCAATAACCGGCCCGGCTTCGACTCGTGGACGTACCTGCGCGCACGCGATAACGGCGGGATGGAAATCATCAACAGTGCATACAACGCAGTCACGTGGGCCGTCGACGACTGGGGAACGATGTTCATGCGCGGCCAGCAGATTCTCAATACAGATGGGAACCTATACCTCTCGTGGCGTGGCGTGTGGCTGTCCGATCAACTGGCCGCCATCGACAACGCACTCGGCAGTAAAGCCAACGCCGGCACCGGCGTCGTGCGCACGGATTTCTTCGAGATCGGGTACATCGACGTCAACACAGCAAACATCGAAGTCACCGCGCCCGACAACGCAGTTATCACGGGATTGGTTTCACAAGGCGGCACGCGGCGTATCTATGTCCGCTGCTCACGTTTGAGGATCTGAAAATGAATCGCTTTGAATGGACTCACGATTTGATGGTCCGCACGCTTGAAACGATGTATCCAGGCAAGAAACACGGACCCGACTTCATCGTCGGCGTGCCGGTCGGCCCGAATGGAAAGCAAGCGGGCAACCCGCTGATCATGCAATGGAAGGGCGCGGACCCCGAGCCGAAGTACGCCGACGTGTATGGCGCCTTCAAGGCACAGGAGCGGTCGATTCGAGAAGCGGATGCTCGTTCCTTGCGCGACGACATTTTGCGGAATACGGACCAGTTCGCGCATGCGCCCCCGGATGCACCCGACGCGGTCCGGGCGAAGGCGGAAGCCTGGATCGCGTATCGCGAAGCCCTGCGCGCACTCCCCGAACAGCCGGGATTCCCGTTCGATATCGACTGGCCGCAGTCCCCCGCTTAAACGACGTTACCAACCCCTTCTCCAAGGAAACTGAAATGGCAATCAAGAAAAGTGTTGTTCTCGCATCGACCGGCGCAACGGCCGGCTACCACGTAATCGGTAACGTCACGCTCGACGTGTTGGGCGGTACCACGGTTGCGTCGATCAACAGCTATGTGTCGGAAGAAACGTATAAGGCGGGCAAGCAGCCGCTGCAGCTGTCGTCGACCATTGCCGTCGAAGGCGTACCGGAAGAGAACGAGGGGGCGGTGCCGTACATTCACCGACGCCTCGTCGAAGCGAAACCGGATGACGAACAGCCGGCCGGCGATCGACCGACAACGACGTACAACGCGCTCGACCGCTACATGCTCGCGGGCGGCGAGATCGTCGCGTAAGGCGACATAGGAAGGAAAGGACGCGGCGACGTGCGCGATGCAGGAACATCGCGCACGCCCCGCACCAGCAGAGCAGACCTGCAGGATTGGCCAGGGCCGCGACACCTCTCGAGAGGCGCCGGCATCCTAGCACAGGCAGGAATCACCCCATGCAGGACATCCGATGCGGTAGCTGTAACCGCAAGCTCGGCGCCGGCGAATACGTCCGGCTCACCATCAAATGCCCGCGTTGCGGCGCAATGAATATTCTGAGGGCCGAGAGCCCCCTACCCGCAGGCCACCGAGCCTCCGATATAAGGGAATCGCCCCATGCAACACACCATTTCCGCTGATCTGATCAACCACGTGCACCAGGCCGACGCCTTGAGCATCATGCGTGCGCTGCCCGATGCCTGCGTCGACCTGGTCTTCACCGATCCGCCCTACTCGTCAGGCGGCACCACGAGCGCGTCGCGTAGCCAGGCGCCGTCGAGCAAATACATTCGAACGGACACAAAGACCGTCTACCCCGAGTTCCAGCACGACAGCAAAGACCAGCGCTCCTGGACGTTCTGGTGCATGACTTGGCTGGCGGAAGCCTACCGCGTCTGTCGCAACGAGGCGCACCTGGCTTGCTTTGTCGACTGGCGCCAGTTGCCGAGCCTGACCGATGCGATCCAGGCTGCCGGCTTCACCTGGCGCGGCGTCGCCGTGTGGGACAAGACTGGCGGGCGCACTCGACCGCGCGCTGGCGGGTTCTCGCAGCAGAGCGAGTTCCTGGTCTGGGCGACGAAGGGGGCCGTGCGCCGCGCCGACGTGTATCTGCCTGGCGTGTTCTCCGAACGCCTCGCGCATCCGAAGCGCCACATGACCGAGAAGCCCGCGCAGCTCGCGCGCGACGTCGTGCGTCTCGCGCCGGCGGGTGGCGTCGTCCTGGACCCGTTCGCCGGGTCCGGCACGTTCCTCGCCGCAGCGAAGGAGGCCCGCTTGAACTGGATCGGTTGCGAGCTCGAGCCGAGCTATCACCAGGTCGCGACCGCGCGCCTCGCCGAGCTGGACGTGCTGCCCGTCGCCGCGTAGCGACACCCTGCAGCGGCTTCGGTTGTGCCCTGCCGCTGTACAACCTCCCGCGCGTGATCTCCGCGCGCGCGGAAGGCAATCTTTCGGAAGGCTCACTTCCGGGAGAAAAGCTTGCCTTCTGATTACCACCACGGCGTACGCGTCATTGAAATCAATGACGGTACGCGCCCCATCCGCACGGTCAGCACAGCCGTGATCGGCCTGGTCAGTACCGGCGACGATGCCGACGCTGCCATGTTCCCCGAAAATCGCGCCGTCCTCATCACGGACGTGCGAGCCGCGATCGGCCGCGCTGGCACGAAGGGCACGCTCGCGCGTTCGCTCGACGCGATCGCTGCGCAGACCTCGCCGCTGATCGTCGCCGTGCGCGTGCCGACCGGCAAAGACGCGGATGCAACGACCAGCAACGTGATCGGCACGACGACTGCGGACGGCCAATACACCGGCATCAAGGCGCTGCTCGCGGCGCATACCCGGCTGGGCGTCAAACCGCGCGTGCTCGGCTGTCCGGGCCTCGACACTCTGCCCGTCGCGACCGAGCTGGCGACGGTCGCTCAACAGCTGCGCGGCTTCGCATACATCAACGCCTTCGGTGCGAAAACGAAAGAAGAGGCCGTCGCCTACCGCGCGAATTTCGGTCAGCGCGAGCTGATGACGATCTGGCCGGACTTCGTGAACTGGAACACCACGACCAACGCCGAGGACATCACCTGGGCGACGGCGCGGGCGCTCGGCATGCGCGCAAAGATCGACGAGGAGACGGGCTGGCACAAGACGATCTCCAACGTCGTCGTCAACGGCGTCACCGGCATCAGCCGCGACGTGTTCTGGGACCTGCAAGACCCGAACACCGACGCCGGCTACCTGAACAGCCACGACGTCACCACGATCGTAAACGCGAATGGTTACCGTCTGTGGGGATCGCGCACCTGTTCCGAGGACAAGCTGTGGGCGTTCGAGAACTACGTACGCAGCGCCCAGGTGATCGCCGACACGATGGCCGAAGCGCACCTGTGGGCGGTCGACCAGCCGATGAGCCGCACGCTGATCCGCGACATTGTCGACGGCGTGAATGCGAAGTTCCGCGCGTGGAAAACCGCCGGCTACCTGATCGACGGCGAGTGCTGGTTCGATCCGGCCGCCAACGAGAAGGATTCGCTCAAGGCCGGTCAGGGCTTCCTCGACTACGACTTCTGCCCGACCCCGCCGCTCGAGAACCTGACGTTCCGCCAGCGCATCACGGATCGCTACCTGCTCAAGTTCGCGGAAAGCATCGCCGTTTGACGGCCCGCCACTCACCATAGGAAAACGCAATGGCTCTGCCATCCAAACTCAAGAATTTCAACGTGTTCGAGGACGGCGTCTCGTTCGTCGGCGAAGTGCCCGAAGTCCAGTTGCCGAAGCTGTCGCGCAAGATGGAGGCGTATCGCGGGGGCGGCATGAACGCCGAGGTCGACATCGACCTCGGCATGGAGAAGCTCGAGCTGGGCCTCACGATGGGCGGCTTCATGAAGGAGATGTTCAAGACGTGGGGCACGTCGAAGATCGACGGCGTCTCCGTACGCTTCGCCGGCTCCTATCAACGCGACGACACCGAAGGAACCGACGCGGTCGAGGTGTACGTGCGCGGCCGCTACAAGGAAATCGACCCCGGTAAGGCCAAGGCCGGCGACAACGCCGACCAGACCGGCACCATGTCGCTGTCGTATTACCGCCTGGTCGTCAACGGCGAAACCCTGATCGAAATCGACATTCGCAACTTCGTCGAGATCGTCGGCGGCGTCGATCGACTCGCCCAGCAGCGCCGCGCGCTCGGCCTGTAACCGCCCTCCCCTTCACCTCTCTAAGGAATGACCATGTCCCTGAAACAAACCGACACGCTGCGCCTCGATACCCCGATCGCGCGCGGTGACCAAAAGATCGATGCTGTCACGCTGACCATGTCGGGTAGCGGCGCACTGCGCGGTGTCACGCTCACCGATGTCCTGCAGCTCGACGTCATCGCCCTGTCGAAGGTGCTCCCGCGCATCAGCAATCCGATGCTGACTGAGCAGGACGTGCTGCGCATGGACCCGGCCGACCTGGTCAAGCTCGGCACGGAGCTTGCCGGTTTTTTGGTACCGAACTCCGTGAAGCAGGACGCATCCCTCGATCCGTCGACGAAGTGATGGCCGACATCGCCCTCGTTTTCCACTGGACGCCTGACGTGATGAACGCCATGTCGCTGGAAGAACTGATGACCTGGCGCGAGCACGCGCGCGTCCGCTACGAACGGGGCGATGAATGAGTGACCGTTCCCTGCGCCTCGAGGTCGTCCTCAAGGCGCTCGACCAGGCGAGCCGGCCGATCCGCGAGATCGCCACCAAGAACCGCACGCTCGTGAAGGAGCTGCGGGACTCCCGCGCGCGGCTGAAGGAACTCAACGATACGCAGCGGCGCGTCGGCGAGTTCCGCGAGATGCGCACGGGGCTCGCCAACACCGCGACGAAGCTCGCGGACGCACAGAAGAAGGTCAAGGAACTCGCGACCTCGTTGCGAGCGTACGGGCCGCCGTCGCAACAGATGGTTGCCGAGCTGGCGAAGGCGCGGCAAGCCTCGTCGAAGCTCGGCGCCGCGTTCAAGAAGCAATCCGCCAGCATCGACGAGCTGCGCACGCGGCTGACTCGCGCCGGCGTCGACACGGGCAAGCTCTCCCAGCACGAGCGCACGCTGCGCACCGACATCGCCGCAACGACCGGCGCGATCGACGCCCAATCGCGCCGGCTCGACGCGCTGAACATCCGCCAGAAGCGCATCGCGGACGCGCGCGCCAAGATGGGCGCCGCGCGCAGCGCAGCGGCAGAAATGGCGATCGGCGGATATGCCGCGCGTGCGACGGGCTCGCACATCCTCAATGATCTGCGCGAGCCGCTCGCCGAGGCGAAGAAGGTGCAGAACGAGCGCGGCCGCATCCAAGGGCTCGGACTGGGCGACCATGCGACGCAGGATGCCGAGCGCTACGTGCGCGCGATGAAATCGCCGGGCGTGGCGATTGCCGAAAACATGACACTGATGCGCGACGCGATGTCCATCTTCGCGGACGAGCATCACGCGCAGATGGTGATGCCGACGCTTGCGAAGATGAAGTTCGCGAACGAGGCGATGTTCGGTGCCGGCCAGGGGCACGAGAACGAAGAAAAGTTCATGAACATGCTGAAGGTGATCGAGCTGCGCGGCGGCACGAAAAGCGAGGCAGCGTTCAAGGGCGAAGCGAACATGGTCCAGCAGGTGCTGACCGCCACGGGCGGCCGCGTCGGCGGCGACGAGTGGCGCAACTTCATCCAGACCGGCAAGGTCGCGGCGAAGCAGATGCGCCAGGACGCGTTCTACTACCAGATGGAACCGCTGATCCAGGAAATGGGCGGGCACGCGGCCGGCACTGGCGTGCAAGCCGCGTACAGCAACCTGATGCAGGGCAAGACGACGGTGCGTGCCGCGAAGCGCCTGGTCGAGCTGGGCCTGGTCGATAAGAAGTCGGTCGAATACAACACGATCGGCAACGTGAAGCGCATCAAGCCCGGCGCGTTGATCCAGGGCGACCTCTTCAACGCATCGCCGTTCGAGTGGTTGGAGAAAGTGCTGTTGCCGAAGCTGAAGGCCAAGGGCATCACGTCCGACGCGAAGATCCTGGAGGAATTCTCCACGATCATGACGAATGGCAACGGCGCGAACCTGTTCGCCACGATGTACATGCAGCGCGAGCAGATTCACAAGAATGAAAAGCTGAACCGTGGCGCGTACGGCATCGACAAGCTGCACGAGCTAGGGCAGAAGCAAACCGAAGGGAAGGAGCTGATCGCTCTCGAGAAGGTGCGCAACCTGCGCACCGTCATCGGCGAGCAGGTGCTGCCCGTGTACAACCGCGCGCTCGAGCTGACGACGAGCGTGCTCGAGCGGCTGCTCGGCTTCGCGAAGGAATACCCGAATTTCACTCGTGCGGTCGCGATCGGCGCGGCCGGCCTCGGCGTGCTGCTCGCCGTACTCGGCACGCTGACGATCGCGCTCGCGGGTATCCTCGGGCCACTGGCGATCGTGCGCTTCAGCATGTCGATGCTCGGCATCCAGGGCGGCGCCTTCGTCCGCGCGCTCGGCGCCAGCGCCGGCGCGCTGCGCGGCATTTCCCGCGCGGCGTCCGGCGCAGCCGCCAGTGTCACGTCCGCCGGCAAGGGCACGCAGTCTGCAGCCGGGCGCATCCGCACGGCACTGTCGAGCGCATGGCAGGCGTCGTCGCCTCGTGCTGCTGCGTCGTCGCTGCGCGCCTATATCGCGTCGCTCGCGCAGCGCGTGCCGGCCGCGTGCCGGGCCGCGATGGCGTCAATCAAGCAATGGGGCGTGTCGGCCGCGACCGCGATGAAGGATGGCGCCGGCGCCGCGCGGCAGTACACCGTCCAGGTGTGGCGCGCCGTCGCCGCGCAGGCGGCCGCGACACGCGCGGCTGCGGCGTCGCGCTGGACCGCAGCCCGGCAGTACGTCGGCCGGCGCGGTGCGGCCGGCGTTGCCGGCGACGCCGCGCGCGGCGGCTTCAACCTGGTCAAGGGCGGCACGATGGGCGCGATCAACGGCGTGCGCGCGGCGCTCGGCGGGCTCGCGCAGACGCTGCTGTTCGTCGGCCGCGCCGCGCTGATGAATCCGATCGGACTGGTGATCACCGGCATCGCGCTCGCCGCGCTCCTGGTCATCAAGTATTGGGAGCCGATCAAGGCGTTTTTCTCGGGTTTCTGGCAGGGGCTGACCGAGGGCCTGCGCCCGCTCGCCCCGATCTTCAGCAGCGTGCTCGCGACGCTCGGCGCGGCGTTCGCGCCTCTGAAGCCCGTGTTCGACTGGCTGGTCGGTGCCGTAAAGAGCGCGTGGGACTGGATCATGCGCCTGTTGGGGCCGGTCGACAGCAGCAAGAAGAGCCTCGACGCGGCGGCCAGCGCCGGCAAGGGGTTCGGCGCGTGGCTCGCGGATATCGTCGTTGTCGCGGCGCAGGCTGCTGCGCGCTTCGTCGACTTCGGCGCGAACCTGATGTCCGGCCTGGTCAATGGCATCAAAAGCGGCTTGGGCTCGGTGAAGGATGCGATCGAGTCGGCCGGTGGCAGCGTGATCGGGTGGTTCAAGGAAAAGCTCGGCATCCATTCGCCGAGCCGCGTGTTCGCCGCGCTCGGCGGCTTCACGATGGCGGGCCTCGAGCAGGGCCTGCGCGAGGGCCAGGACGGGCCGCTGTCGACCGTGCTCGAAGTCGGTAAGCGGATCGTTGCCGCCGGCGCTGGCATCGGCATCACGGGCGCGGCGATCGCCGGCGGCGCACCGCTCACGGTCGACAACCGCCCGCCGCTCACGGTCGCGTCGGCCGCTGCCCGCGCGCCTGTCGCGCCGGCGCCGATCACGATCCAGGTGTATGCGGCGCCCGGCATGGATGAACAGGCGCTCGCGCAAAAGGTGCTGCAGGTGATTCGCCAGGAACAGGCCACGCAGGCCGCGCGTGAGCGCTCGCGACTGCGCGATCGGGATTGAAGGAGAGGTTCGCATGATGATGGCGCTCGGGCTGTTCGTGTTCAGCCTGTCGACCCTGCCCTACCAGGAGCTGAAGCGCCGGCGCGGCTGGCGCTTCGCCAGCAACAACCGCGTCGGCAAAAAGCCCGCGCGGCAGTACGTCGGCGAGGACGACGAAACCATCAGCCTGTCCGGCGTGCTGCTGCCGGAGCTGACGGGCGGCGACATGTCACTCGCCGTCATTGAAGCGATGGCCGACCAGCACACCGCCTGGCCGCTGATCGAGGGCACCGGCCACATCTACGGCATGTTCACGATCGACAACATCGACACGACACGCACGCTGTTTTTCGACGACGGCACCGCGCGGCGCATCGAGTTCACCATTGCCCTGACGCGCAACGACGATCTCGACATGCTCGGCATCGTGACCGACGCCATCAAGGGGGCGATCTCGCTATGAACCTGTCGGACATCCCTGGCGCCGACCTGGTGCAGAAGGTCGTGATCGCCGACGATCGCGTACCGCGTGCGATCTACTCGATCACGCTCAACGGCAAGAACATCACGAAGAAGTTCGACGGCCGGCTGATCTCGCTGACGCTGCAGGACAACCGCGGCTTCGAAGCGGACCAGCTCGACATCAGCCTCGACGATTCTGACGGTGCCCTCGAGATCCCGAATCGCGGCGTCACGCTGAAGCTGGCGATCGGCTGGGCCGGCGCGGCGAACGGCCTGGTCGACAAGGGCGAATTCATGGTCGATGAGGTACGGCACACCGGCACGCCGGACGTGTTGACGATCCGCGCGCGCAGCGTCGATCTACGCGCGGGCCTGTCGATCAAGAAGGAGCGCTCCTGGCATCGGCAGACGGTCGGCGCAATCGTGCGCGCGATCGCCAGTCAGAACAAGGTCGAGGCGCGTATCAGCAAGGCGCTCGACGGGCAGCTCGTCGACCACATCGACCAGACGGCCGAGTCGGATGCCAATCTGCTGTCGCGCCTAGCGAAGATGTTTGACGCGATCGCCACCGTGAAGAACGGGCTGCTGCTCTTCATCAAGGCCGGCGAGGCAACCACGGCGAGCGGTAAGCCACTGCCGGCCGTCACGATCACGCGCGACGTCGGCGACCGTCACGAGTTCGGCGTCGCCGATCGGGACACGTATTCCGGCGTGCAGGCGTTCTACCTGAACACGCGCACCGCGAAGAAGCAGTCGACCACCGTGAAGCGGCGCCGGCGTCGCACGACGGCGAAGAAGAAGCCGATCGACAAGAGCGGCGACGTGTTGTTCGGCACGGCCGAGAACGTGAAGACGTTGCGGCACACGTACGCGAACAAGGCGAACGCGACGCGCGCGGCGAAAGCGGAATGGGAGAAGTTGCAGCGCGGCGTTGCAGAGTTCAGCATTGTGCTGGCGCTCGGCCGCCCCGAGCTGATGACCGAATTACCTGTAACCGTGCGCGGTTACAAACGTGTCATTGATGATTGCAACTGGATCATTGCGCGCGTTACACATTCGATTGATGGTAACGGCGGTTTTACATCGGACCTCGACCTAGAGGTCAAGGCGACCGAGGTGCCGGAGATCGACACCTCGGAAGGCGCTGACTAGAAGTCCGGTCCCTTACGCTGGCTCCGCTCCGAACCATGCCCCCATCTGCTCGCTTCGGGTGTGCCAGAGCTTCACATCGTTGAAGATCTTCGACGCAGACTTGCCGGATTTCTGATCGAAATCGCTCATCAGCGACCCAACGACCGGACCGACAGTCTTCGTCGTCCCGTTAGGGACCGCAGCCGTCAGGGCTCCTGTTGCCACGATGATAATGTTCGCGCCAGACTCCACCGTGCCGTCACCAGCGCCCATAAACACGATGCTGGTCAGCTTCCCTGAAGTCTTGCTGATAGAGCCGATCACATACAGGTTGTCGTTGAGTGCGGATTTGAATGTATCGGCGGACTCACCCTTTTCCACATGCGGCTTAATCCGGAACGGCTCCTTCAGTTTTGCCATGATGGCATTGAAGTTCTTCGCATACTGATCTGGCGTCATGTCCAGATTCTTTTCGGCAGCTTCCTCTTCTACAGGCGAGCCTTCGTTGTGTTCAGTCTTCGCCTCTACGGTCGAACTCTCCCTTTGCTCCGCAGCTTTTGGTGCTACCGCGCTTGCCGCGCTATCGGGTGATGGGCCTTTGTTGCTATTCTGGTCGGAGCAACCGGATATGCCAACCGCTAACATCAACGCGACCAGAGCCGCGCTTCCAAATCCCGCAATACTGAATACTTTCTTCATTGATCCCCCGGATGCATAGCAATTGATTGCCTGTTAGAAATTGTTTTAGCGCGCCATTCATTGTCGGCCGCTAGGCGCGCGCTCCCATCGCGCACCTCGCTCTCCGTCGGTAACGCACTGCTGACGTATACCCGCCTGCATCACTACGCCGCCGGGTGAATATCGGTTACCACCGTACTCGCAGTGTCGTGGCAGTTCGACTGCCTGAAGTTGAGCTGGCGCCTCACGGCGGGAGGCCACGACATAAAGCGAGGCGGCCACCGTCAACGCTGCGGCAATCGATACCGCAGTCCACGGCAATCCCTTTCTTTCTATTTGTACTGGTGCGAACGCTGTTGCTACTGCGGGCTCCGCCGCTCGAGCGGGTTCCAATGGCGTCGCAGCAGCGATCGGCGGAATTGGCCGTTCAGCGAGAGACTCATTTCGTACGATCGGCGATGCTGCAGTCCAAGCTGGCGTTGCGACCTCCGGCTGGGCGGGCGTGTCGGGCGTCTGGCCGAGAGTACCTCTGCGTATCCAGCCATCGAGATACTTGATCGCCCGCTCGTACACGTGGCGAGGCATCTCGTCCATTCTTTCGAAGTCGAACACCGACATGAGCCGGCGGTACACCATCAACTTATCGGTGCCCGTCTTTGCCTGTATCTCGAACGCTTTGCGCGCGATCGCGTTGCGCTGCTTGTCGCTGATGAATTTCGTCACAACGGGCGTGGATTCGCCGCCGTGGAAGTGCACATTGACGTTCGTCTGTGCGCTATTGTTTTTCACATCCCCGCCAGCAACTTGCCCGACATCACCACTGAACTTCTGATTCATTTACTTCTTCTTCTCCTACGGCTGGCCCTGCCGTGTAGTGCACTTTCGCTACAGTCAACTCTCTCGCTTCTTCTTCCGCCCTGCGCCGCCCATGTTGATTGAGAAGGGGCCCGTCACATCACCTGTGACGTGCTGCCCCACGCTGGCGCGTTGAAAATTCTGATGAACCGTCGTGCCCTTCTTGGCAGTCGGTGCGGTGGTGACGGGTTGCGTCATCCCTCCGATCATGCCCAGCACGCCGGCGCGCCCCTGCGCGTCGAGCGACCGGTATCCCGCCAACAAGGCATGTTCGTCCGCCGATAGCTCCGATGTGCTGTGTTGCCCTGTCAGGACAAAGAGCACGTCGACCCCAGCTTGGGCTATGGCAGACAAATACCCCCAATCAGGCGAACGATCGCCGCTCTCGTAGCGGCTCTGGGCGACATTGGTCGTCCCTGCTCGGTCGGCAAGCTCAGCCTGTTTGAGGCCGAGCCGCTTCCGTTCCGCTTTTAAACGCTCACCAAAAATTTCCATAAGGGCAAGTTTTCCATTGCAATTTGCCAAATTGGCAATTACACTTAGCTTGTGCAAGGTTAACGAAGGGAAAGTATACCGCCATGCTTCGCAAGAAAGCTCCCATCACACGCTCACCGCGCGGCGTGCTCTCCAGCAAGCCCGTCTACATGCGGCTTATGCCGGATGAACGTCGCGCGCTAGAAGAACTGTCCGCGTTTCTGAACCGGTCGACGTCGAGCGTCGCCCGCCTAATCTACCTCGAGGGCGTTGAACGGTACCGCGCCAAAGTTACCGGCTCCACGGCTCAACCGCACTCAACCTCTTTTGCCAGGCGTTGAGTCATGCAACCACCCGCCCTAATCGAACCTGCGTTGCGCCATGCGCTGCATGGTCCTAAACGTCACGAAGTACAAACGGCGCTCGGATGGGACGACTCCGAAGTCAGCCGTTTTTTGAGCGGCGGCAAGGGCATCGTCATCGACAAGATTGACACGCTAGTTGCTGCTGTGGGCTTCGTTTGTGTGACCCGCAAATATCTCGACGCTGTCGCGACCTTGGGTGAAGTCGGCATGTTCTGCCAATGCGCGCGCCAAGGTCGCGGCGAATGCAGTCGCCCGTAGGAGCATCCCGAATGAAATTGAAGTGCCATCACTGCGGCAGCCGCGCCGTCATCCGAACCAGCCGCACGCTGTCCGCTCTCGTTCGCGAAGCGTACTGTCAGTGCACCAACATCGAATGCGCGACGACCTACAAGATCCACGTCGCGACCGTCCATACGATCGCGCCGAGCCTCAACCCGAATCCGCACGTGTACGTGCCGATCGGCAAGGTTGATCGGCTTCCGACCGATTCGCGACAGCTCCCGCTGCTCGACGCCTAAGCCCTAACCCGCTGTTTCGCTGAACACCCAACGCGCCCGCTCTGCGGGCGTGAGGGACTCCTTTTGCCTGAAATTTCTTGGAGGCCGTATGCAAACGCTTATCCCCGCACCGATCGCCGCACTCGCTCAATCGCTGTCCTACGACGAGCGCGTCGCCTACCTCACGAAGATCTCCGCTTCCGACGTACGCGCCGATGTGTTCGTCGCGTCCGCCCGTGCCTTGGGCTTCGCCGTGTCTTGGGACCTGGCGCGCGGCACGCCGGTGCTCGACTGGATGCACTGACGCGATGCGCGCGCCCCTGACCGACCTCGACCTGCGTGCGATGTGGCGCCGCCTGCGCATGGTCGGGAATTTCGACGCCCTGTGCCCGGCCGCGCGCCACGCATTCGAATGCACGGCGAACGTATGGCGCGATCGAGAACTCGCCCCCGAGTTGCCGGCTATCGACGGGAAACGCCGCGCCGCGAACGACTTCAACTGACCCATCTGTGCCGGCCTCCGGCGCACCGATCTGGAACCACACCATGAAGCCCTACGTTTTCGGCATCAGCGTGCTGCTGATGCTTTCTCTCTCCCTCACTGGCATCTACTGCCTAGCCGCCGACGTGCTGCGCCTGTTCGACGTTCGAAACGCTCGTGCGATCGCTTTCGCGATCGGAGGCGTCGCGATGGTCGTCCTGATCGTGGCGCTGGCCTGGTCCGTACCGCCGCGGGGGTGATTCGATGTCGCACGAACCCACCATCCGCTACGAGCTGCTGACGCTGGCCGGCTTGCGCACTGTTGCCGGCGATCACGTCGTCATCCCGAACTGCGCCGGTGCGACGTTCGGCATCCATGCCGAGCCTCACCTACACGACGGCCATCCCGAAAAGTGGATCGTCACGCACCTGATATCGGGCATGCGCATCGGCCACGGCGCGACGCGCACTGCGGCGCTCGCGAACGCGACGTCGAACGTCGATCGCAATCGGCGCCGGCTGCGCGAAATCCTCGAGCAAGCGACGGTCTCGCGCTACGAGCTGCAGCACGCGGCCTATCGCCTGCAGCAGAACCACCACGACATCCTCGGAGGCGCCGCAGCATGACGCGCACGACTACCCCTCACGATGCCGCGCTCGCGGCTTCCATCGCAGCGGCCGCCGACGTCCTTCGCTTCGACCACGAGGCCGGCAGCCTGCAGCGCATCGCGGCGCTCGCGCTGTTCGTCAGCGTCCTTGGCGATCGCTTGGCGCTCGCCTTCCCCGCGTCGGCCGGCGCGCTACGCGCGCTCGTCGAAAGCCCCGCGACACCCGGCAACCCTGCCGCCCTCTCCCTGCATCAACAGCAATAACGATGGCCTCGATCGACGAACTGAAACAACGCATCGACCTGCACGACCTCGCCGACCGGCTCGGCATGAAGCGCGGCCGTGGCGGCGACAAGGCGCTCTACCACTCACCGCACCACGAAGACAAGAGCCCGTCCCTGTCGATCTACATGAACCACCCGAAGCATGGCACCGGCTGGCGCGACCATAGCGCCGACGTCGGCGGCTCGTGTATCGACCTGGTCATTCACGCGCGCGGCGGCACGGTCGCCGACGCGGTGCGATACCTGCACGACGCGTACGCCATCCCGCTCGATCGCCAGGCGCCGGCCGAGCGCCGCGAGAAAACGACCGTCGAATACATTGCCGATCGGTGCTTCGCCGAGCGCGACCAGGTGCGCGAATACCTTGTCGGCCGCGGCATTTCCGCAGCCGCGATCGACGCAGCGATCGCCGCGCGCTCGCTCGGCTTCAACACGTGGACCAGCTCGAAGGTCGCGGCCGGCGAAGTGGGTCACGCCGGCCCGGCGGCCGCGTTCATCGTGCGCGCGCCTGGCGACGGCCGCGTCGTTGCGGTCGACATGCGCTATGTCGATCCGGCGCTCAACGGCGGCGTCAAGACGCAGACCCAGGGCGACAAGGCCGGTTACGGCTGGACCGCCGATCCTCGCCGGCTCGACAAGGCGAAGCGCGTGTTCATCGTCGAAAGCGCGATCAACGCGCTGTCGATCGACACCTGCGCGATGCCTGGCGCGGCCGCGCTCGCGCTGCGCGGCCTGGCGAACGTCGACGGCATCGACTTCACGTTCCTGCGCGGCAAACAGGTCGTGATCTGCCTGGACAACGACGAGCCGTTCGCGGACGGCCACCCGCGCGCCGGCCGCCGGCCTGGGCCGGAAGCTGCCTGGGCGCTCTACGAACGGCTCACGGCGCTGAACATCAGCGCTGTGCTCGTCGACCAGGCGAATTGGTTCGCCGACCTCGCAGACGGCGAGAAGGCCGTCAAGCCGATCAACGACGTGAACGACTACCTGCAACTGCGCGGCCCGGCCGATCTGCAGCGCGCGCTCGACCAGCTTGAGCCCTGGCTCATTGCCGGCCTGGCCGGCGACGCCACGCGTCGCGGCCGGCCGCGCATCTTCCTGCCCTCGCACGACTTCGCGCAGTACTGGCGCTTCCGTGTCCGGCCGGACTTCACCAGCTACATCACGAAGATGGACCGTAACGAGGAATCGGGCGTTGAAACGCCGGTCGTAACGGATCTGTGCGGCTTCCGCATTGCCGGCATCAGCCGCGTGTCGGTTGCGAGTGCGACGTCGACGATGACAGGCGACGCCGACCAGGCGCCGACCGTCTACTTCGCCGTGTCGGTCCAGGCGCCCCGCCACGGCGCGCAGCTCGTGCGCCGCGTGATGCTCGACGACCAGCTCCACAACGTCGACCAGTGGGGCAAGTTCGGCCCGATCTGGTCGCCGGCGCCGTTCAAGCGAATGGTGAACATCCTGGAGCGCGGCGCCGACCTCGGCGCGCGCCAGGCGGCCAACTTCGTCGGGCTCGCCTGGCGCGACGGCCGCCTGATCGTCAACGAAGGCCCGGACTGCTACTTCACCGAAGCCGACAAGCAGTGCCCGTATCACAACCTGACCTTCCCGACCGGGCCGGCCAGCGACGCGCGCCGCGTCATCGCTGCGTACCAGGCGACGTTCAAACAGAACGCCGCGACGATCCCGCTCGTGTGGGCGCTCGGCGGCCACCTGAAGGCGCTGCTCGGGTTCTGGCCGCACATCACCATCCAGGCGAACAAGGGCGCCGGTAAGTCGACGCTCATCAAGCGGCTCGAGCGCTCGCTCGCGTTCACGATGTTTTCGGGGCAGTCACTGCAGACCGAGTTCCGGCTGCTGACCAGCATCAGCCATACCAGCCACCCGGTCGGATGGGAAGAGCTGTCCGCGCGCCGGCAGGACGTGATCGACAAGGCGGTCGGGCTGTTGCAGGAAAACTACCAGTACACCGTGACACGTCGCGGCACCGACATGACCGAATACCTGCTGTGCGCGCCCGTCATGCTGGCCGGCGAGGACGTACCGGTACGCAGCCTGCTCGGCAAGCTCGTCCGCACGACGCTGACCGGCAAGCGCGGCCCGCTCATGCCCGACGAGCTGCCTCGCTTCCCGGTTCGGCAGTGGCTTGAGTTCCTGGCCGGCCTGGACAAGCGCACCGTGTCCGACCAATACGCGACGCTGCGCGACAAGGCGCTGGCCAACTGCCGCGCCAGCGGCGAGGACGACGGCGCGAAGCGGATGGCCGGCAACTATGCGGCCGTCGCACTCGCCTGGCGCTACCTGTGCGAGTTCGCCGGCATGGACCCGAGCGAAGGCGACTTCCCGCGCGACCTGCTCGCCGAGATGAACGGCCACATCGCCGAGACCAGCGCCGATCGCGAGCCGTGGGTATGGATCATGGAAACCGCGCTGTCGGAAATGGACTGCGGCAACTACAAGCACCCGTACACCTTCGACACCGTGGACGGCGAGTTCTGCCTGCTCATCAACACCGGCCACGTGATGGACCACATCGCCCATACGAGCGCGCTACGCGACAAATGGAACGGCCTGCCCGTGAAATCCGACCGTGTGTTCAAGGCGCAGCTCAAGCACGCCGGCGTCATCGTCGGCGACAAGGAAGTCGAACGCCGCATCTACACGCGCCGCGTGCGCTACCTCACGCCGATCTCCCTCGAACGCCTGGCCGCGTTCGGCCTGCACGTGTCCATTCGCGAAGACCTGGCCACCGACGCATTGCAAGGGAGCGCAGCATGACGCCCTCTCAGCCGATGCGGCCGCCGTGCGGCCGTACTCCTTCCTTCAATCTTTCCGGCCGCGCGGGCGGATTTTTCCACGGGAACCGGGCAGGCAGCGCAGAAAACTCGGGGATTTGGGGTGCATCCGCTCGTAAGTCCTTGATTATTGAGAGGACACCTGCCCCACGTTGCCTCGCATTTGCCCCGAGTTGCATCGATTTTGCCCCTAGTCGGATTTTTGCGCCGGCCGCCGTCGCCCCTTTCTCTTCTCTCTCTAATTCATTGAAAAAGAAGAAGAAAGAATACGAAGAGAGGCAAGGAATCAACTCGAACGCTATGCCCCGAGTCATGCCCGTTTTGCCCCTAGTCGCGGACGCTGCCTATTTTTTAGGCCCCGAGTCAGAACGCCCTGCCCCGTGTATTTGAGGGCGAATAGGGGCAACCAATTTTCAACAAAATCAATTAGTTACGAACACATTTCGCGCAATCCCCCAATCCCTCAATTGCGCTGCGTGTGGTCCCTTTTTGTGACAAGGATTGCAATGCAGAATCTTGAGCTGGTGCCGTCGAGCCCGCGATACGAAGCAGCCAGCTTGCCGCCGCCGTTTCTCACGGACGTCGAAATGCGCCGGATCGCGGAACCGCTGCGACAGCCGGCCGCGATCATGCGCTGGTTCAAGCGGGCCGGCTTTGAAGTGAAACAGAAGCCGAACGGAATGCCGCTAGTCTCGCGCGGCCATTTCGACCAGGTCATGCGTGGTCGGGAATCAGCGCCCGTCGACAGTGGCGACGACGAGACGAGTTCACCGAACGCTGCCGCGCTGCTGCAGCGATTCGCTCGAAACAACAAGAACAAGGTGTGTTGAATGGGTCGAAAACGTAAGAACAACGATTTGGGGCTGCCTGATCGGGTCTATCCCAAGCATGGAGCGTTTTACTACGTGCATCGCGATGGACGATGGGAACGTCTCGGCACCGATCTGGCCGAAGCCAAACGCAAGGGCAATCTCTATAACGATCCCGACTCGACGTACGGCACCATGGCGTACTTCCTCGACGAGTTCGTCGTGCATTGTGAAAAACGGGTGTTGCTCGGCTATCTGAAGCCCCGTACGTACGAGGATTACAAACGGGACGCCGAACCGCTGAAGGTGTATTTCGGGCGCATGACGCCCGCGAGTATCGAGCCGAAGCACATCGGCGCGTACCTCGACCTATGCGCGGAAAACGGCCGGCCGGTGCGCGGCAATCGCGAAAAGGCATGCCTTTCCACTTGCTTTACATGGCTGATTCGTACTGGGAAAGCCAGCGTGAAGGTCAACCCGTGCCTCGGGGTGAAGCGGAACAAGGAAACAAAACGCGAGCGATACGTCGAACACGAGGAATATGACGCCGTACATCGTATCGCTGTCGCTCAGGTTCGCGGGCTTCTGGACCTGACGTATCGCACACTCCAGCGCCCGGAAGACATCATTCTCTGGGGGCCGTCAAACATAGTCCACAAACGCGAACCAGACGGCTCGGTACGTCGCGTGATCCGCAACGATCAAGGCAAGACTGGAACCGTCGTCGACATTGCAATTACGCCCGAAATCGACGCGATCCTCGCCGATCTAAAAGGCACTGGCCCGACGCCAGGCCCTGGTATGACGTGGATTCGAAAGCGCAACGGAGACACCTACGCGTACTCCGGGCTGACATCGATGCTCCATCGGTACATTACGAAGGTCAACCGTGCTCGAAAAGCGAAGGGGCTGCGACCGTTTGAAACTTTCGGGCCGTACGACATGAAAGCGAAGGGCGCGACCGACATGTGGCTCGCTGGGGTCCCGCTCGAGCGCATTCAGGTCCTATGTGGTCACGATTCCGTGACGACGACCGAGATCTACGTGAAGTGCCGCTGGCGGGGTACAGTCGAGCCCAATCGGCAGCAAACCATCGTCTAATAAAATGCGGGAAACCCCGCCAGAACTGGCGCGAAATCCTCCGATTCAGCAGGAAATATTAGACGACCGTCAAGCCGGAATCCTTGCCAGATAAGGCTTTTAGGCACATCAGAGGCCAGGAATCATAATCCGCAGGTCCGGGGTTCGAATCCCTGATTCGCCACCAAATGCGAAAAGCCGCTGTTTCGAAAGAAACAGCGGCTTTTTTCATTGCTGCGTGGCTCCGGCAGCAGCCCCCGCCGATAAACATCGCGTACGCCCGGTCCAGCGGGTTCCGCAATCGGGATCCGTCATGCGCTTAATGGCATCCGCCAGCATGGCCCGTTCCGGCGTGTCGCGACCGCCCACCGATCCCGTTTTTTCCCGACGTTCGTCGCTCCCGCGGCGAAATCACATCGCGTCGACCGCTCCGGTCTCCGCCAGCATCCGCTGGCTGTTGTAGGCAAGATCGCGAACCGGCCACGACGAAATCCGGTCGAGATCGGTGGCAGGCGCGGTGGCCGTGCTGGTTGGCATGCGCGTCGTTTCACCGCGAGACGACCTGGACATAAGCAAGATCGACGCAATCCTGAAGGCCGCGCTCGCGGACAAGAACACCGCTCCGACCGACGCCTGCGTCAGCCTGGCCGGCGCCGAACTTCCTGCGGACGTCAATGCGAAGGATTTGCCGAGGGTCGACGGCGTAGTGAGATCAGACGTGCGGGCATTGATCAACCGCGGACTGATTACCGTGAAATTCAATGCAGGCAAAGGACGACCGACCGTGAGAAATCCGGACTACGAATCACGCGACACCCATGTCCCGTTGAGCCACATCGCGCTCACCCCCGTCGGAAAGTCGTTCTACCGGTACGAGGAACTCGAGACGACCGACGGGTCGGTTCCCGGTGGACGGGCGCTGCTCATGGTGAACTTGTTCTGCGCGCACGTGACCTATGGTGGCGTCGAAAAATTCATGGACCCGTCCAAGAATCCGTTCGACGACAATCCGCACCTGGTCTCGTGGGTCAATTTCCTGTGGAAGCCGGGTCGGCCAGCCACGCCGTGGCTGGCCGACCCGGACCTGCTGCGCTCGCTGACGTTTTATCCCGAAGAGGACGGCTGGGCGCACAAGGGAATTCTCCTCGAACGGGACGACAACGGGCACTGGGCGCTCGGAGAAAATCCGTACGCGATCCGCTGGTAGGCCCGCCATAAGACGTGACGGTTCAGCTGCCCGACGATCGACGGATGAGGCATTCACGGCAAGTCTCGTCGCCTTACGCCGCTACCGCCCCTCTCTGCTGCTTCGCCGCCTGCGCCCCCACCCGCCCCCGCCAGTTCTCCCCGCCCTCCAGCGCCGGCGTCGACTCGAACACCTCCGCGATCCAGTCGGCGAACACCCGCACCTTCTGCGACAGATGCCGGTTGTGCGGATAAACGATCGAAATCGGCTTCGGCTTCGGATTGCAGTCCGGCAGCACCTCGACCAGCGAACCGTCGAGCAGGTTCGGCAGCACCATGAACAGCGTCGGCTGGATCATCCCGAACCCTTCGAGCCCGCACGTCACGTAGGCATCCGAATCGTTGACCGTCACGCTGCCGTTCATCCGCACCTCGAACGGCTTGCCGTCGATCATGAACACCCACGGAATCGCCCGCGCGCCGTGGCTCGAACGGAAATTCACCGCATGGTGCTCGGCGAGATCGGCGATCTCGTGCGGCTCGCCGTGACGCTCCAGATACGCCGGCGACGCACAGGTCACGCGTTTGAGCATGCCGATGCGCCGCGCGACCATCGACGAATCCTCGAGCGGCCCGACGCGGATCATGCAGTCGATGCCTTCCTCGACCGGATCCACATAGCGATCGGACAGCCCCAGCTCGAGCGTGATGTCCGGATAGCGCTGCCGGAAAATCGACAGCGACGGCAGCACGATGCGCCGCCCGAGCGAGCTCGGCATGTGAACGCGCAACACGCCGCTCGGCTTGCGGTTGCCGGCCTGGAAACTCGCGTCGGCTTCCGCGATCTCCGAGATGATCTTCGTGCAATGCTCGTAGTACGCGGCGCCCTCCGGCGTCAGCGACAGCCGGCGCGTCGTCCGGTGCATCAGGCGCACGCCGAGCAGCGCCTCGAGATTCTGGATGATGGTCGTCACCGACGCGCGCGGCATCGCGAGCGTATCGGCCGCGCGCGTGAAGCTGTTCGCGTCGACCACACGGGTAAAAACTTCCATTGCCTGGATTCGGTCCATCCTGCTTCCCCCTTCGAATCGCCAACAAAACAGAATAGAGCGCGCGACGGGCACGGCACAAGCCCCCGCCTATTATTCTCCGATCCTGAATAGTTTCGGCATTTCGGACTCGAAACCGACCGGTTTCCGTTCAGTTCCGGACAGCAGCCGCTCCGTCCTCGATCACGCCCCGCACGTCATCGCACGAAGCGTTCGCGATAGCCCTGCGGCGACACACCGAGCACGCGCACGAAACTGCGCCGCAGCGTCTCCTCCGAACCGAAGCCGCAGCGCGCGGCGATCCGCTTGACGGGCCACGCCGTTTCGCCGAGCAGGCGCTGCGCGGCCTCGACGCGGATCTGCTCGACCGCGCGTGCGGGCGTACGGCCCGTTCCCGCGCGATAGTGGCGTACGAAGCTGCGCTCGCTCATGCGTACGCGCTCGGCCAGCGCGGGCACCGACAGGTCGGCCGTCAGGTGCTCGGCCATCCATGCATGCAGTTCGCCGAACCGGTCGTCGGTGCGCTGCATCGACAGCATCGCGCTGAACTGCGCCTGCCCGCCCGGACGCTTCAGGAACACGACGAGTTCGCGTGCGACGTCGAGCGCGGTCGCGCGCCCGAGATCCTCCTCGACCAGCGCGAGCGCGAGATCGATGCCGGCCGTCACGCCGGCCGACGTCCACAGCGCGCCTTCGCGGATGAAGATCGGATCGGACTCGACGCGCACGTTCGGGTAGCGCGCCGCGAATTCGTCGCAGCGCGCCCAGTGCGTGACCGCGCGCCGCCCGTCGAGCAGCCCGGCCTCGGCGAGCAAGAATGCGCCGGTACAGACCGACGCCACACGCCGCGCGCGCCCGGCCTGCTGCCGCACCCAGCGCACCAGCCGCGCATCCTTCGACGCCGCATGCACGCCCTTGCCGCCGGCGACGATCAGCGTATCGGGAGGGCGGGCAGCCGAGCGCAGCGACTCGGCCATCACGACGAGCCCCGACGACGTCTCGACGGGCCCCGCGTCGACCGCCACGACGCGCGGCGCATACGGCGCCGGCTGCCCGCGCTCCAGCGCGAGCTCGTTGACGGAGGCGAACACCTGCAGCGGCCCCGACACGTCGAGCAGTTGCGCGCGCGGGAACGCGAGGACCAGGATCGAACGCGGAGCGGCAGGCATGGCGATTGGCTGAAAACGTGGGTGATATGGCAATTTCGCCAAACACTACGCGCCTAGAATCGATCTGTCCATCCCGTGCCGGCAACGGCGCGCTCCATGTCCACTCGGAGTCTTCGCATGACCCTGCATATCGGCCTTCTCGTATTTCCGGGCGTCCAGCAACTCGACCTCACCGGCCCGCACGACGTGCTCGCGTCGCTGCCCGACGCAGCCGTCCACCTGGTCTGGAAGTCGCGCGACGCCGTCGCGTCGAGCAGCGGCCTCGCCCTCACGCCGACCTGCACGTTCGACGACTGTCCGCCGCTCGACGTGATCTGTATCCCGGGCGGCATCGGGATCAACGAACTGCTGCTCGACGCCGAAACGATCGCGTTCGTGCAACAGCGCGCGGCCGCCGCACGCTATGTGACGTCGGTCTGTACGGGTGCGCTGCTGCTCGGCGTGGCCGGCCTGCTGCGCGGGCGGCGCGCGACGACGCACTGGGCGTTCCACGCGCTGCTCGAACCGCTGGGTGCGGTGCCCGTGCGCGAGCGCGTGGTGCGCGACGGCAACCTGATCACGGGCGGCGGCGTGACGGCCGGCATCGACTTCGCGCTGACGATCGCCGCCGAGCTGGTGGGCGACGAAGAAGCGCAGGCGATCCAGTTGCAGCTCGAATACGCGCCCGCGCCGCCGTTCGCTGCCGGCTCGCCCGACACCGCGCCGGCAGCGGTCGTGAAGCGCGTCACCGAACGGTCGGCCGCCGGCTTCGCGAAGCGCAAGGCGATCGTCGAGCAAGCGCTGCGCGCGACGTCGCGCTGAATGCGGATACCAATGAAATGACGGAAACACGACGCGCATTCGCGCCGGAGCACGCATCGATGAACATTGTCCGGAGTGCCGACTACACGGCGGACCGCGCATGGGGCGCGCTCGACATCGCCAAACTGAACGGCATCACGGTCCGGCTGCACTGGACCGACGCGCCCTATCGATGGCACGTGAACGACGGCGAGGAGGTGTTCGCGGTACTCGACGGCCGCGTCGAGATGCGCTATCGCGAAGCGGGCGTCGAGCATGCGGCGGTGCTGGAAACGGGCGATGTCTTCCACGCGACGGCCGGCATGGAGCATGTCGCGCACCCGCTCGGCGAAGCGCGCATCCTCGTGATCGAAACGGAAGGCAGCGTCTGACGGCGGCCTGCAGCCGCGCGACGACGACGTACGACGAAGGCGGGCTTCAGCCGGTGATCGTCCCCGTTGCCTGCGACGGAATCAGCTTCGGCTGCGGCGTGCACAGACACTGGCACAGGTCGTGTTCGAGCGCGACGACCTTGCCCATCACGGTCATCGTCCGCTCGCCGCCGTCCGACACGATCACGCCGGTGGTCTTGCACGCGGCGCAGAGCACCGGTGCGCCGAGATAGGCGAGTTCGCGTCCGTCGAACGACGAGTTGGCGATCCCTTCGAGCACCACGCCACCGTGGTCGGTCGTGTCGCCTTTCAGAATGAATTTGCGGCTCATGTGTCGGTTCTTCCCTCGGAAACGCCGCGCGGCGCGGCAACGCGGCCGCATGCGGGCAATCGGAATCCGCCCGTCGGTCGCGGGCGTTCCGCGAGCATATCACCGCGCGCGGCGGCCGCCTGCCGGTTGCCGCGCCCGCCCCCGTCAGAACTTGTGCCGGATGCCGATCCGCGCCTCGAACTGGCGGTCGTTCGCCGACGCGCCGGGGCCGTTAATCGCGGCGACCGCCGCGCGCCCCGTCGAGTCGGTGCCCGATGCGCGCTGATAAACGGCGGTCAGGTACACGTCGGTGCGCTTCGACAGGAAGTAGTCGAGCCCGGCCGCGACCTGGTGGTACGTCGCACCGTCGCGGCCGTTCACGCCACCGCCGCGCGTGTAGTCGTACGCGACGCCGCCGAACAGGTAAGGCGTGAACTGGTAGCGCACGCTGGCCTCGACGTTGTTGAACACCGCGTTGCCGGACACGCCGCCGGGGTTCGGCCCGGACGACAGGTCGCCGAGTCGACGGAACGACGTGTTCGTGTACATCGCGCCGAGCGTCACCGCGCCGATCGCGTAGGTGCCGCCCGCCGCCGCCACCTGCAGCGTGCGCGCCGACGCATAACCGGCATACACGGGCGACAGCATGTTGTTGCCCGGCACGCCGCCGACGACTGGCGCGGGGCTGCCGGTCGTGCCGAAGAACGACACGTTCGGATTGCGCGCATTCAGGTAACCGGCCGCGACCACGAGCGGCCCGCGCGCGTAGCCGGCCGTCATCGACCACACCTGGTTGCGCGTCGCCGCGCCCGCGATGCCGCCCACGCCGTACATGGCCGCGAAGCGGAATCCGCCGTAGTCGCGGCTCGTGAACTTGATCGCGTTGTTGGTCGAGTTCGCGTTGTTCACGTTGTCGAGATCGCCGGGGTGCGCAACCATGTAGCCGCCGAACAGCGCGGCGGCCTCGAGCGGCCCGAGGAAATCGACGTTGGTGTCGTACTGACGCCCGAGCGTGACGGTGCCGAACGGCCCCGACAGCCCGACGAACGCCTTCTTGCCGAAGATCAGCCCGCCCTGCCCGAGCTTGCCGGTGCTCGGGTCGAAACCGTTCTCGAGCGTGAAGACGGCCGCCAGCCCGCCGCCGAGATCCTCGACCCCGCGCAGCCCCCAGCGGCTCGCCTGCTGCACGCCACCGAGCATCCGCCACGCCGGCTTGCCGCTCACGGCACCGTTCGGGCCGGCGACCGCGAGGTTGCTCGTGTAGGTCAGCCCCTCGTCGATAATGCCGTACAGCGTCACGCTGCTCTGTGCGTGCGCCGCACCCGCGATCAGCGCGACGCCCGCGCCTGCCAACAGCCGTTTTTTCATCGGAAGGTCTCCATTGCGCGGGTCGAATGGCAAAACGCAGGCGTGCGCGTCCCCCGCAGGCGCGCGGCCTGCTCCGGTGCACACCGGAACGGTCAGCGGTGAATCGGGGAAGACGGCTAGCGCATCGCGTCGGCGACGACGGCGGGCGAAACCCGGCGGCGGCCGGCCGCGACTTCGTACGCGTGACCGAACTGCAGCACGCCCCAGTCGTCGCGGTAACGGCCGACGATCTGCATGCCGATCGGCAAACCGGTCGCGCCGAAGCCGCACGGCACCGACAGGATCGGCGCCTCGGTCGACGACAGGTACCAGCACACGCGCATCCAGTCGATGTACGACGTGCTCGCGACACCCTGCACGTGCGCAGGCGAGCGCAGGTCGACGTCGAACGGCATCATCTGCGTGGCCGGCAGCACGTAGAACGCGTAGCGCTGCATGAACGCGCGCATCCGCTCGAACAGCCGCGTCTTGCGCACGAACATGCGGCCGAGATCGGCGGCCGTCAGCGACCGATGCAGCCGGTATTCATCGTGAATCTCGGGCTTCAGCGCCGCACGCTGCGCTTCGTCGAATCCGTCGACCAGCGTGCCGATCATCCATGCGCGCTCGATGCGGAACACGTCCTCCGCATCGGACAGGTCGGGATCGTCGAATTCGACTTCGCAGCCAAGCGCCGCGAACACACGCGCCTGCGCATCGACCGCCCGACCGATCTCCGGATCGACCGGCACGCCAGGCAAGCCGCGCGACATCGCGATGCGAGTGCCGCGGAAGTCGCGTTCGAGCGGCTGCGCGAAGCGTACGCCCGGTTCCGCGAGTTCGGTCGCGGTCTCGCCGCTCGGCCCGGCGATCGCCGACAGCAGCAGCGCGGTATCGGCCACGTCGCGCGCCATCGGCCCGTCGACGCCGAGCGTCGCCCAGCCGTTCAGGTCCGGCGCGCGCGGCACGCGGCCCGGCGACGGCCGCAATCCGACCACGTTATTCCACGCGGCCGGATTGCGCAGCGACCCGCCCATGTCGCTGCCGCACGCGAGCGGATTCATCCCGCACGCGAGCGCGGCGGCCGCGCCGCCGCTGCTGCCGCCCGCCGAACGCGTCAGGTCCCACGGGTTGCGCGTCGCGCCGAACACGTCGTTGAACGTGTGCGACCCGGCGCCGAATTCGGGCGTGTTCGACTTGCCGATCATCAACGCGCCGGCGCTCGCGCAGCGGCGCGCGACGAGCGCGTCATGCTGCGGCACGTGATCGGCGAACAACGCCGAGCCGTACGTCGTGCGCACGCCGCGCGTCGCGGTGAGATCCTTCTGCGACACCGGCAGACCGTGCAGCGGCCCCTGCCATGCGCCGCGCATCCAGCCGGCGTCGATGTCGCGCGCACGAGCGCGCAGCAGGTCGGGATCGACGACGGTCACGAGCGCGTTCACGCGAGGGTTCACCGTCGCGATCCGGGCGAGATGCGCGTCGAGCAGGTCGCACGCGCTGATCTGCCGGGTCATCAGCAGGTCGAGCATCGTGCGGGCGGACAGGTCGCACAGTTCGCCGGCCGTGACGTCGGCGGGCGGTGAGGAAAGCGAAACGGTGGCGGTCATACGGTTCGGCGCGAGGAGGAAAGAAGGAGACGGCGGCAATCACGCATCGTGTTCGCTGCGATCCGACGCGAACGCGAGCGCGACGAGCGACAGCACGCCGCAGACGATCACGTACCACGCGGGCGCAGCCGGATTGCCGGTCGCGCCGATCATCCACGTGACGATGAACTGCGCGAAACCGCCGAAGATCGACACGCCGCCCGCATACGCGATCGACAGCGCGGTGGCGCGCGTGCTCTTCGGGAACAGCTCGGCGAGGATCACGCCGTTCGCGCCGGCGTTGATCGAGTGCAGTGCGGCGAGCAGCATCACGACCGCATACATCGTCGCGATCGACGGCACCGCGCGGATCAGCCAGAAGCCCGGCAGGATCAGCACGGTCAGCGCGACGCGCGACCACAGCGCGACGCGCTTGCTGCCGGTGCGGTCGGACAG
Organism: Burkholderia sp. YHN3-13; assembly: GCF_055810675.1. Taxonomy (NCBI): domain Bacteria; kingdom Pseudomonadati; phylum Pseudomonadota; class Betaproteobacteria; order Burkholderiales; family Burkholderiaceae; genus Burkholderia; species Burkholderia sp. YHN3-13. The sequence continues at coordinate 35,017 of NZ_JBVVNQ010000021.1, forward strand.
CCGCCCGCCGATCGGCGCGGCGACGAACATCACCGCGCCGGAGAGGATCCCGCACCACAGCGCGGTATCCATCGGCAGGTGCAGCACCTTGATCGCGTACGTCGACATGTAATACAGCACGATGAAGTGCGCGGCCGTGCCGCCGACCACGAGGCCGAGCGCGGTCAGCACGGCACCGCCGTCGCGCCGCAGCACGGTGCCGAGCACCGCCGACGAACGCCGCGCGGCCGCGGCCGGCGCGTGCTGTTCGATCGCGCTGAAGCGTGCGCGCAGGTAGAGGCCGATCGGCGCGATCAGCACGCCCAGCAGGAACGGCACGCGCCAGCCCCACGTTTCGAGCGAGGCGGTATCGAGGAAATGCGACAGCAGGAAGCCGACGAACGAGCCGGCGAGCGCCGCGGCGCCCTGGCTCGCGAACTGCCAGCTCGTGTAGTAGCCGCGTTCGCCGGCCGGCGCGCGCTCGGCGAGCAGCGACGTCGACACGCCGACCTCGCCGCCGGCCGAAAAGCCCTGCAGCAGCCGCGCGACGACGACCAGCACGGGCGCCGCGAGGCCGATCTGCGCATGGGTCGGCAGCACACCGATCATCCCGGTGCCGATCGCCATCGTGACGAGCGTGAGGTTCATCGCGGGCACGCGGCCGAAGCGGTCGGCGACGAGCCCGATCACGACGCCGCCGACCGGCCGCGCGATGAAGCCGACGCCGAAGGTCGCGACCGACATCAGCAATTGCTGCTGCGCGGAGACCGCGGGAAAGAACAGTTTGCCGAGCAGCACCGCGAAGAAGCTGAACACGGTGAGATCGAAGAATTCGAGGCCGTTGCCGATCGTGATCGCGACAATCAGCTGACGATTGGACGGGGATGCGGCAACGTCGCCGACATGCCCGCCGAACATGCTGTCTGCTCGGGGCGCCTTCATGAAGGTATGTCTCCGTACTGGTTACGCGTGTCGTGTGCCCGGCCCGTTCGACGGCCTGCGCACGCAGTCTAGGCATTCAAAATACGCAGCCCGGAGCGACATTTTTCGATCGTGATAACGCACGGTTATCGCGTGCTTTCCCCGCCGCGACGCGGTGTAGGATACGAACGTCGCCACTGCCGCCGCGCCCCGCCTCGCCGTGAAACACCACCAGCTCCGGGCGCTTGCCGCCATCGCCGAACACGGCAGCCTGCGCGCGGCCGCGCGCGCGATCCATCTGTCTCAGCCCGCGCTGACGAAGGCGATTCGCGAACTCGAACTCGATCTCGGCGTGCCGCTCGTCACGCGCAATGCGCGCGGCGCGCAGCTCACGCGTTTCGGGCAGGCCGTCTACGCACGCGCGCGGCTGATCCTCGCGGAGATGCAGCACGCGCGCGACGACGTGATCCAGCTGTCGGGCGGCAAGGAAGGCGCGCTCGCATGCGCGCTGACGCCGCTGGTGTCGCTCGGCTTCCTGCCGGCCGCGCTCGACGCCTTCCGCCAGCGGATGCCGACGATCCGCCTCGACGTGCGGGAAGGGTTTCTCGACACCGCGCTGCCGCGGCTGCGCGACGGCTCGCTCGACTTCGTGATCGCGATCGTCGATGCAGCACGGCTGTCGCCGGAATTCACGTTCCGGCCGCTGCTCGAATCGGAACTGATCCTGATGACGCGCGCGAGCAATCCGCTGCGTCACTGCACGTCGCTCGCGCAGTTGCAGGACGCGCAATGGATCCTCAACACGTCGCCGGAAAGCATCGGCCGGCTGCTGCAGGACGTGTTCGTCGCGCACGGCTATCCGGCGCCGCGGCCGATCGTCGAATGCACGTCGTTCAGCGCGGCGTTTTCGCTGTCGGTCCACACCGACACCGTGTCGTGCGTGCCGAAGCGCTTCATGGAAGTCGACTGGATCCGCGAGCGGATGGTCGCGATCGACGTGGCGGAAACGATTCCGTCCGTGTCGGTCGGCGTGCTCACGCGCCGCGATGCGCTGAACACGCTGGCCTGCGACTACCTGATCCACTGCTTCGTCGAAGCCGTGCGCCGGCACGATCGCGCGGCGCTGCTGTGGCGGTAGCGGCGCCGCTCAGGCGAACAGCGCGATGCACGGCGCGGCTTCGCACGGATAGGTGCCGAGCGCGCCGGTGAACCGCACGGGATTCGGGTCGGCCATCGTCGGCCAGGCGAGCAATAAGACGACCAGCAGGCAGCGGCACACGGTTGCCGCGACGATCAGCGCGAGGATCACGCGCGACGGATCATGCGCGCCGACATGGAGAAACAGCACGGCGAGAAACGGCGCATATTCGGCTGTCTTGCCATGCGCGCGCGACCTTGTGGAGCCCGTTCGTCGGGTCGGGCGCATACCCGGCTCCGATGGTGTGCCGAAAGCGCGTGACGGACACGACGAGCCCGAGCCCGCCGAACGGCAGCCTCCCGGGGATGGCCGCGCACACGGGCGGACGGGATGGATCGTCATGGGACGCCGGGCGTAAGCGGAAATGCGCCGTACCTCCGGCGATCGTACTCGCCGCCGGCGCGCGCGGCTATCGCGGAAACCCGTAGCGTCGCCGGGCGACGGCGCGCGTTCCACACGCGGGTTCCGGCCCGAATTGCAGCGGCACCGCAACGCACGAAATCCGTGCATCGTCCGGCGGCCCGGCCACGCGGGCCTGCCCGCCGCCGCTTCCTGCCGCGCGGGCTGCGCCGCGCGCCACGCGCAAACGTTACGCCGCGGCGGCGCGCACCATCGCGGCGCGGCGCCCGTTCCCGCGCCTCACGGGCACGCGCGTTGCATCGGCGCATCTCGGTAGTCGACGCCCTTGGCGGCCCGCTGCGGAGGACTACACTAATCCTTAATGGGGTGCGGCCGGACAACCGCGCCCTCAGGGAGACGCCGCCATGAATCGGCCGCTGAATCGTATCCTGCCGCGCGTGACCGGTCCCGCATCGGTCTGGACGTGGGTCAAGTGGTCTTTGCTCGCCGCACTGCTGATCGCGGTGGCGATCGTTGCGCGGCTCGTGCAGACCGAGATCGAAACGTCCCGGATGCAGGCGCATTACCTGTCCGAACTCACCCGCGACGTCGGCTACACGATCGAAACGGGCCCGAGCGATCACATCCGCTTCCCCGCGAACGGCCCCTACGACCAGCGCCTCGGCTACGCGCTGCTTCCGGCATTCCAGCAGCGGCTGCTCGCGCGCGGTTTCGTCGTCGGCAAGCAGGCGCGCGATTCGCAGCGGATGCTGTCGCTCGGCGATCGCGGGTTGTTCCTCCCTTACGAAGAGAAGGACCAGGCCGGCCTGATGCTGTTCGATTCGACCGGCGCACCGCTGTTCGCGACCGTGTTCCCGCAGCGCGTGTACGCCGACTTCGACACGGTGCCGCGTGTGGTCGTCGATTCGCTGCTGTTCATCGAGGATCGCTATCTGCTCGACGCGAACGAGCCGAACCGCAACCCGGCGATCGACTGGGGCCGCTTCAGCCGCGCGCTCGCCGACCAGGCGCTGCACGTCGTCAACCGTCACCAGGCGCGCCCGGGCGGCAGCACGCTCGCGACGCAGATCGAGAAGTTCCGCCATTCGCCCGAAGGCCGCACCGCGACGCCGCCCGAAAAGCTGCGGCAGATCGCGTCCGCGTCGGTGCGCGCGTACCTGAACGGTCCGCAGACGATGCTCGCGCGCCGCACGATCGTCGTGCGCTACCTGAACTCGGTGCCGCTCGCCGCCCGGCCGCATGTCGGCGAAATCACCGGCATCGGCGACGGTCTCGCCGCGTGGTACGGCCGCGACTTCAACGACGTGAACCGGATCCTGTCCGCGCCGACGACCGGCGACAACATCGACGAACAGGGCAAGACGTTCCGCGAGGTGCTGTCGCTGATCATCGCGCAGCGCGCGCCGTCGTATTTCCTCAACCGCGGTTATCCGGCGCTGCAGAAGCTGACCGACAGCTATCTGCGGCTGCTGTCGAACGGCGGCGTGATTTCTCCCGCGCTGCGCGATGCCGCGCTCGCCGCGCAGATCGAGCGCAGCGCGCCGCCCGCCGCCGCGCACGTGCAGTCGTTCGTGTCGCGCAAGGCCGTGACGTCCGCGCGCGCATCGCTGCTGTCGGCGCTCGGCATCAGCGACCTGTACCAGCTCGACCAGCTCGACCTGCAGGCGACCAGCACGCTCGACAACGGCGTGCAGCAGGCCGTCGCCGAACGGCTCGCGCAGGCGTCGACGCGCGACGGCGCGCAGGCCGCCGGCCTGTACGGTTTCGAGATGCTCGCGCCGAAGGACGACCCGTCGCACCTCACGTACAGCTTCACGCTGTACGAACACCGCAACGGCGCGAACCTGCTGCGCGTGCAGACCGACAGCGTGAACCAGCCGTTCGACGTGAATCGCGGCGGCCGCATCAACCTCGGCTCGACCGCGAAGCTGCGCACGCTGATCACGTACCTGCAGATCGTGTCCGACCTGCATGCGCGTTACGCGAGCCTGTCGAACGCCGAGCTCGCGCGCGTGAAGCCCGACCCGATCGACCAGTTGTCGCGCTGGGCGCTCGACTACCTGTCGCATACGCGCGACCGCTCGCTGCAGGCGATGCTCGACGCGGCCGTCGAACGCAAGTACTCGGCGAGCCCCGACGTGTTCTACACGGGCGGCGGCGCGCAGGTGTTCTCGAACTTCGAAAAGTCGGACAACGGCCGCATCCTGACGCTGCACGCGGCGTTCGAGCACTCGGTCAACCTCGTGTTCGTGCGGCTGATGCGCGACATCGTCCACTACGAGATGCTGCAGGCGGCCGGCCCCTCGTCGTCGTGGCTCGGCGATCCCGACCAGCGCCGGCGTTACCTGCAGCAGTTCGTCGACGGCGAAAGCCAGGTCTACGTGAGGCGCTATTACACGCGCTACGCGGGCAAGGCACCCGACGATGCGCTCGCGCTGCTGCTGCGCGACGTGCGCAAGTCGCCGCCGAAGATCGCGACCGTGCTGCGCAGCGTCGCGCCGAACGAATCGCTCGCCTGGTTCGATGCGCAGATGCGCGCGCAGCTGAAGGGCACGGCGGCCGCGACGCTGTCCGACGACGATCTTGCCGCGCTCTACGCGAAGTACGCGATCGGCCGCTTCAACCTCAACGACCGCGGTTATATCGCAAGCGTGCATCCGCTCGCGCTGTGGACGCTCAACTACCTGCGCGCGCACCCGACGGCGTCGCTCGCCGAGGTCCAGCGCGACAGCCGCGATGCGCGTTTCTACACGTACTCGTGGCTGTACAAGACGCGCTACCACGCGACGCAGGACCGGCGCATCCGCCGCATGGTCGAGGTGCGCGCGTACGCGGAGATCACGAAGTCGTGGCGCGCGCTCGGCTACCCGTTCGCGGAAGTCACGCCGTCCTATGCGGCGGCGATCGGCGCGTCGGGCGACCAGCCCGACGCACTCGCGAAACTGATCGGCCTGATCGCGAACGGCGGCCAGAAGGCGCCGACCGAGACGATCACGCGGCTCGACTTCGCGAAGGGCACGCCGTACGAAACGCGCTTCGTGCGCGCGGCCGCGCAACCGCAGCCGATGCTGCCGCCGGAGGTCGTCAACGTGGCGCACACGCTGCTGCGCGACGTCGTGCTGAACGGCACCGCGCGCCGCCTCGCGGGCGGCCTCACGCTGCCCGACGGCAAGACGCTCCCGGTGTACGGCAAGACGGGGACGGGCGACCAGCGCTTCAACGTCTACGCGCGCGGCGCGCGGCTGATCGAGTCGCGCAAGGTCAACCGCAGCGGCACGTTCGTGTTCGTGATCGGCGACCGGTTCTTCGGGGTCCTGACGGCAACCGCGCACGAACCGTACGCGGCCCGCTACGACTTCACGAGCGCGATGGCCGTGCAGTTGCTGAAGTCGATGGCGCCGGCGCTCGCGCCGCTGATCGAGCGCCCGGCCGGCACCGGCACGCGGACGGCCGGCCCGGCGCCGCAAGCGGAAACGCCCGCGCCGGACGCCGCGTCGGCGCAACCGTCCTGATTCCCGATGACTGCACGACCGGTCGCGCCGCCGCGCGCCGCTCGGCGCGGGCGGCCATCGTCGTGCCCGGCGGGCGGCGCGTCGAGGTAGACATTCTCGAGACGGCAGACGTTGGCCGCCGCCGTACGACGGCGGTTTCCGCGATCCAGCACGTCCGTCTCCCGGAGCGGCGCGCGCCTCGCACGGCATCCGGGCGAACACCGTTGGCCAGGCCGATCCAAACGCGTACAGTAGCGCTCGCATGCGCCGCCCGCGACGTCGGGCGGCACGCGTCCCGCCCCTCGTCGACCCAGGAAAAACCATCATGCTCGAACTGCGTCCCGGCTGCGAATGCTGCGACAAGGACCTGCCGCCCGATTCGGCGGAGGCGCGCATCTGTACGTTCGAATGTACGTTCTGCGCGACCTGCGCCGACAACGTGCTGAAGGGTCGCTGCCCGAACTGCGGCGGCGACCTGGTCGCGCGCCCGCGCCGGCCGGCGAGCCTGCTCGCGAAATACCCGGCGTCGACGGAACGCGTCGTCAAGCCGGGCGGCTGCGCGAACGCCTGACGGCGCCACGCCGCCCGCCTCTTTCCGTCACGACATCTCGATCCGCGCGCGCGTCACCGCGAGCAGCGACGCCATCGCGCGGCGCGCACCGTCCTCGTCGCGCACGCGGATCGCGTCGCTGACGGCCAGGTGCTCGGCGAGCGACGCGTTGTAGACGTCGGCCCGGCGCGCATTCAGATGCAGTTGCGCCTCGAGCGTGCGGTCGATCAGCGTGCCGAGCGGCACCAGCAGTTCGTTGCCGCCGGCCTCGAGCACGCTCAGGTGAAAGCGCAGGTCGGCGCGCACCCATTCGTCGACGGTGCGTGCGGCGGCCATCGCGCGCGCCGCGCCGTCGATCGCGGCGAACGCTTCCGGCGTATGCGCGCGCGCGGCCAGCGCGGCCGCGTACGGCTCGATCATCTCGCGCATCTCCTGCAGCTTCAGCGCGAAGGCGAGCGGCGGCGCGACGCGCGCATACCAGTCGAGCAGGTCGGCATCGAGCAGGTTCCACGCACGGCGCGGCCGCACGCGCGTGCCGACCTTCGGCCGCGACTCGACGAGCCCCTTCGACGTCAGCGTGCGCAACGCCTCGCGCATCACCGTGCGGCTCACGCCGTACCTCTCCATCAGGTCGGGCTCCCTCGGCAGCAGCGATTCGGGCGGATGGTCGCCGCGCAGGATCGCCGTCGCCAGCTGGAAGGCCGTCTGTCCATGCAGGTCGCGTTGAATGGTCGTTCTCCGTTGATCCGGCAGGCCGGCTGCCCACTATCTGCATAATAATGCTATTAATACTATTTTTTATCGGGCTACGCTAGGATAACCGTGAAAGCACGCGACCGTGCGCCGCGCCCGAGCGGCCGCGCCGGTCAACCATGGAGACTCGCGTCATGAAAATCACCCGCCTCGAAACCTTTGTCGTCCCGCCGCGCTGGCTGTTCCTCAAGATCGAAACCGACGAGGGCATCGTCGGCTGGGGCGAGCCGGTCGTCGAAGGCCGCGCGCACACGGTCGAGGCCGCCGTGCAGGAGCTGGCCGACTACCTCGTCGGCCGCGACCCGCTGCTGATCGAAGACCACTGGCAGGTGATGTACCGCGCGGGCTTCTACCGCGGCGGCCCGATCACGATGAGCGCGATCGCCGGCGTCGACCAGGCGCTGTGGGACATCAAGGGCAAGCATCACGGCGTGCCGGTGCACGCGCTGCTGGGCGGCCAGGTGCGCGATCGCATCAAGGTGTATTCGTGGATCGGCGGCGACCGGCCGAGCGACGTCGCGAACAATGCGCGCGCGGTCGTCGAGCGCGGCTTCAAGGCCGTCAAGATGAACGGTTCCGAGGAACTGCAGATCGTCGATACCTACGACAAGGTCGAGCAGGTGATCGCGAACGTCTCGGCCGTGCGCGACGCGGTCGGCCCGCACGTCGGGATCGGCGTCGACTTCCACGGCCGCGTGCACAAGCCGATGGCGAAGGTGCTCGCGAAGGAGCTCGACCCGTACAAGCTGATGTTCATCGAGGAGCCGGTGCTGTCGGAGAACGCCGAGGCGCTGCGCGACATCGTCAACCAGACCAACACGCCGATCGCGCTCGGCGAACGGCTGTACTCGCGCTGGGACTTCAAGCACATCCTCGCGGGCGGCTACGTGGACATCATCCAGCCCGACGCATCGCACGCGGGCGGCATCACCGAGTGCCGCAAGATCGCGACGCTCGCGGAAAGCTACGACGTCGCGCTCGCGCTGCACTGCCCGCTCGGCCCGATCGCGCTCGCCGCGTGCCTGCAGCTCGACGCGGTCAGCTACAACGCGTTCATCCAGGAACAAAGCCTCGGCATCCACTACAACCAGGGCAACGACCTGCTCGACTACCTGCGCAACCCCGAGGTGTTCCGCTACGAGGACGGCTTCGTCGCGATCCCGCAGGGCCCGGGGCTCGGCATCGACGTGAACGAGGAGAAGGTGCGCGAGATGGCGAAGACCGGCCACCGCTGGCGCAATCCGGTGTGGCGCCATGCGGACGGCAGTGTCGCCGAGTGGTAAGCGCGACGCGCATCGCGCGCGGCCGAGGCCCGCGCGGTACGCCCCGATGCAGGCACGGCCGCCCGACGGGCGGCCGTGCCTGCATGCGCGGCACCGTTGCGTGGCGCCGCGCGCAACGGGCCGTCAGCCGAGCGCCGCGAAGCCCGGCACGCTGAACGACAGCACGGCTGCCGCGACGAACACGCCGATCATCGTCATCCCCTCGAGATGCAGGATATTGCGGAACGTGTGCGCGTCCTCGGTCGACGCGGTGCGGCGCAGGCGCGGCAGCGCCGAGAAGCGGTTCAGGCCGCCGAGCACGAGCGCGAGCGCGACGAGCAGCAGCTTCAGCAACAGCACGCGCCCCCACGTGCTGCCGTCGAGCGGCGCGAGCGAGCCGCCGAGCCCGCGGATCGCGTTGAGCGCGCCCGTGCCGAGCACGAACACGACCGCGGCGATCGACGTGCGCGACAGGTGCTGGCCGATGCGGATCAGCGCGCCGCGCGCGACCGACGAGCCGAGTGCCGGCAGCACCGCGAGCCCGCCCGCGAGCACGAGGCCGCCCCACACCGCCGTCGCGAGCAGGTGCAGCGTCTGTACGCCGACCGCCGCGGACAGTGCGCCCGTATCGGCCGCATGGCCGAGGGAAGCCTTGCCGGCCGCGATCACGATCACCGCGAACCACAGCACCGCGTGTGCGACGGGGCCGTCCGGCTTCGCGAGCGCGACGATCGCGAGCACCAGGGCGCCGGCGAACGCGACGCTCCACGCAAAGCCCGTATGCGTCTGCATCAGCATGACCGGGATCGCGGCGAACGCGCCGCCAAGCCCCGCGCCGCTCATCGTCGCGGCCTCGTAGACGAGCCAGCCGAGATCCGCGAGCACCAGCGCCAGCGCCGCCGCGACCAGCGAATGTTGCGCGCGCAGCCACGCCGGATGCGACGGCGAGATGACCGGCCGTGCGCCGTCCTTGCCGAGCCACGCCTTGAGCAGCGCCGAGCCGACCGCCATCGCGAACGCGGCGTCCATCAGCGCCGCGAGCGCGACCTGACCGATCCACAAGCTGTCGAACTTCATCGCGCGCACCCTCCCGAAAGCGACGGGCCGGCGAGGCGGCAACGGGACGGACGGCGTGAGGAAGGCAACGGCACGGTAGAAAACGTCATTGATGAATCCGGAAACGGGAGAAATGACTGGACCAGCGGCGGAGGCGGCGCCGCGCGACCCGCGAGTGTACGGTCTTCGATGGGGAAAACGCACGCCGGTTCACACAGCGGCGGCGCAATACGCGTCAAATTGTCGCAAGTCGCAAACAGACAGGAACCGATGTCCTTTTGCCAAATAGCCGTCATTACCCATCGATGATAGAATGCCGCGTCGCAGCAGCCCGGCTGTCCTGCCGTCCATGCGCCGAGCCGATCGTAGCCCGGACAAGGTCCCCGACGAATAATCATGGAGTCTCGTGTGTCTTCAAGACGCCTCTTCCGTCCGCTGCTCGCCGTTCTGATGATCGGCGGCGCGGGCCTTATGAGCGCTGCCCAAGCGCAGACCAAGCCCACGGAGCAAGCGCACGCCCAGCAGGCGCCGCTCAAGGCACCCGATACCATGGCCGAGCGTGTGCGCGGCTGTACTGCATGCCACGGCGTCCACGGCCAGGGCACCGACAACGACTATTTCCCGCGTCTTGCCGGCAAGCCGGCCGAGTACCTGTACAACCAGCTCGTCAACTTCCGTGACGGCCGGCGCAAGTACCCGCCGATGAACTACCTGCTGACGTACCTGAACGACGACTACCTGCGCGAAATCGCCGAGCACTTCTCGGCCGAACGTCCGCCGTATCCGACGCCGGCGAAGCCGACGCTGCCGGCTGCGACGCTCGCACGCGGCAAGCAGCTCGTCACGCAGGGCGATCCGTCCCGCAAGCTGCCGGCCTGCGTGGCCTGCCACGGCGCAGGGCTGACCGGCATGCAGCCGGCGATCCCGGGCCTCGTCGGCCTGCACGCCGATTACCTGAGCGCGCAGCTCGGCGCCTGGCGCTCGGGCAACCGTCACGCGAAGGCGCCGGATTGCATGCACGACATCGCGTCGAAGCTTTCCGACGAAGACGTGACGGCCGTGACCGCATGGCTCGCCGCGCAACCGGCGCCCGCCAACCCCGTGCCGGCCCCGGCGCGTTCGATGAAGACTCCGCTCGCCTGCGGCAGCGAACCGCAATAAGGCAAGGGAGACAGACACAATGAAACGCAAGTCCCTGTTTGCACTCTCGGCCGCCGCGATCGTCGCGGCCGCCGCCCTCGTGCCGGTCCTGTGGCCGGGCAACGACACGCTGCACGGCGCTTCCGCCGTCGCGGCCACGCCGGCCGACCAGGCCGCGCTGATCAAGAAGGGCGAATACCTCGCGCGCGTCGGCGACTGTATCGCGTGCCACACCGTGCGCGGCGGCAAGTCGTTCGCGGGCGGCCTGCCGATGGCGACGCCGTTCGGCACGATGTACACGCCGAACATCACGCCGGACGACCAGAACGGTATCGGCAAGTGGACGTCGGACGACTTCTACCGCGCGATGCACACGGGTCGCTCGAAGGACGGCAGCCTGCTCTACCCGGGCTTCCCGTTCGCGAGCTACACGAAGGTCACGCGCGCGGATTCGGACGCAATCTACGCGTACCTGCGCTCGGTCGCGCCGGTGTCGGTGCCGAGCCGGCCGCACGAACTGAAGTTCCCGTTCAACAACCGCAACCTGCTGATCGGCTGGCGCACGCTGTTCTTCAAGGAAGGCGAATACAAGCCGGATCCGACGAAGTCGGTCGAATGGAACCGCGGCGCGTACCTCGTCGAAGGCCTCGGCCACTGCTCGATGTGCCACACGTCGATCAACATGATGGGCGGCCCGGTGAGTTCGTCGGCGTTCGCCGGCGGCCTGATCCCGCTGCAGAACTGGTATGCGCCGTCGCTGACGAACGACAAGGAACTCGGCCTCGGCGACTGGCACGTGCAGGAGCTGTCCGACCTGCTGCAGGCCGGCGTGTCGCAGAAGGGCGCGGTGTTCGGCCCGATGGCGGACGTGGTCCACAACAGCCTGCAGTACATGACCGACGAAGATACGCGCGCGATGTCGACGTACCTGAAGTCGATCCCGCAGAAGGCTGAAGCGCCGAAGAACATGCAGTACGAGCCGTCGAAGCAATTCGGCAACGCGCTGTTCGACCAGGGCAAGAAGATCTACGCAGACAACTGCGCGACCTGCCACGCCGAAACCGGCGCGGGCAAGCCGCCTGCTTATCCGCCGCTCGCGGGCAACCACTCGATCATGATGGAATCGGCGGTCAACCCGATCCGCATGGTGCTGAATGGCGGCTATCCGCCGAGCACGTTCAAGAACCCGCGTCCGTACGGCATGCCGCCGTTCGCGCAGTCGCTGTCGAACCAGGAAGTCGCAGCTGTAGTAACGTACATCCGGATGTCGTGGGGCAACAACGGTACGCCGATCTCGCCGCAACAGGTGAGTGACCTGCGTTCCGCGCCCCTTTGCTTTTTGCGACGCCAGTCCCCGCGCGGGCCGCGCGAGGTGTCGCCGATCATAAAACTCAAGAGTGGTATCTATGTCTTTCGAATCTCTCGGCTTGGCCGAACCGCTGGTCAAGGCGGTCAACGAGCTCGGCTACACATCGCCGACCCCGATCCAGCAGCAGGCGATCCCTGCCGTCCTCGGCGGCGGCGACCTGCTCGCCGGCGCGCAAACGGGCACCGGCAAGACCGCCGGCTTCACGCTGCCGATCCTGCAACGCCTGCATACGTTCTACGCGGACAATCGCGGGGCGAAGCGCGCGGTGCGCGCGCTGATCCTCACGCCGACGCGCGAACTCGCCGCGCAGGTCGAGGAAAGCGTCCGTGCGTACAGCAAGTACCTGAAGCTGCGCTCGACCGTGATGTTCGGCGGCGTCAGCATCAATCCGCAGATCGATGCGCTCAAGCGCGGCGTCGACATCGTCGTCGCGACGCCGGGCCGCCTGCTCGACCACATGCAGCAGAAGACCATCGACCTGTCGGATCTCGACATCCTCGTGCTCGACGAAGCCGACCGGATGCTCGACATGGGCTTCATCCACGACATCAAGCGCGTGCTCGCGAAGCTGCCGCCGGAGCGCCAGAACCTGCTGTTCTCCGCTACCTTCTCCGACGAAATCAAGGCGCTCGCGGACAACCTGCTCGATTCGCCCGCGCTGATCGAGGTCGCACGCCGCAACACGACGGCCGAAAGCGTCGCGCAGAAGATCCACCCGGTCGACCGCGATCGCAAGCGCGAGCTGCTCACGCACCTGATCCGCGAACACAACTGGTTCCAGGTACTCGTGTTCACGCGCACCAAGCACGGCGCGAACCGGCTCGCCGAGCAGTTGACGAAGGACGGCATCAGCGCGATGGCGATCCACGGCAACAAGAGCCAGTCGGCCCGCACGCGCGCGCTGGCCGAGTTCAAGAACAGCACGCTGCAGGTGCTCGTCGCGACCGATATCGCCGCGCGCGGGATCGACATCGACCAGTTGCCGCACGTCGTCAACTTCGACCTGCCGAACGTGCCCGAGGATTACGTGCACCGGATCGGCCGCACGGGCCGCGCGGGCGCGACCGGCGAAGCCGTGTCGCTCGTGTGCGTCGACGAGAAGCAGTTGCTGCGCGACATCGAGCGGCTGATCAAGCGCGAGATTCCGCAGGAAGTGATCGCGGGCTTCGAACCCGATCCGAACGCGAAGCCGGAGCCGATCCAGCAGCGTCGCGGGCAACAGCCGCGCGGTGGTGGTAATGGCGGCGGCGGTGGCGGCGGCAATCGCCAGCCGCGGGCGGGCGGCTCAGGCCAGCCGGCCGCGAAACGCGACGGCAACGCGCAACCGAAAGCCTCGCAGCAGAAGGCCGCGAAGCCGCGCACGCAAGGCGGCGCCGGCGGTACCGGCGGACGTCCGGCGGGCGGCGGCAACAGCGCCCGCCCGGCGAACGGCAACGCCGCGCACCCGAACCGCAATCGTTCGTCGCGCAGCGGCCAGCGCGGTCACTGAAGCCGCGCGGCTGCGCGCCGCAGGTGCTCGACCTGGCGTTGCCAGCGTGCGAGCACCGCGGCGCGCTCTCCTTCCAGCGTGAACGTGACACCCGTCGCGAGTCGCGCATAGCCGACCCGCTGCGCCTCGCCCCGCGCGATCGTCGCGGCGAATCCGGCGAGGCCGCCGAAGTCTCCTTCGAGCGGCGTCATCTTCAATTGCGCCTGAAAGAACGCTCCGTCCGCGACGAGCGTCAACGCGGCCGTGCGCCGCTGCGCGATCGCGCGCGCGGCCCGCGACTGCGGCCAAAGCGCGATCAGCAGCGTACGCGCATCGTGCGCATAGATCTCGCCGACGCCGAGCAGCGTCGTACGCAACTGGCCGTCGTCGGTCGCGACGATCAGCGACGCGGCGAGGTCGGCATGACGCTCGAGCGCGGTGCCGTCGAACAGTGCCACGATGGCGGACGGCCACGCATCGAACGTCCATTGTTCGAGTGCGTGGCGATGGGTATCGGTCATGATGGCGTGGCCCTGGAGCGGATCGGACGAGGAGGCGCCAGCGTACGCGCGACGGGCCGTACCGCGTCGATCAGCGCAGGAAAACGTGCCGCGTGATCTTCGTGAGCGGATAGTGGACGCCCGGCTGGATCTTCGCGGGCAGGTCGAGCGGCTTGAGCAGCATCTTCACGCACATGTCGGCCGACAGGTTGCGACGCACGAGCGAATTGATGCGCGCGGCACGCTCGCGGTTGTACTGATTGTCGCCGACGCGATCGGGATAGCGGATCGCGAACACATGGCGCAGCGCGATCTCGGAATCCTCGTTCTTGATTTCCATCACGCGGCGCGCCAGCGCGCCGAGCACGGCGAGCCGGCCGTTGCCCTCGACCTGGTTGTACTTCTTGAAGAACTTGAAGAAGTGCTTGTAGTGACGCACTTCGTCGGTGCGGATGTTGTCGGTGATTTCCTTCAGCACCGGCTCGTCCGAGCACTCGTTGATCGCGCGATAAAGCGTGGCGGTACCCGTCTCGACGACGCAGCGCGCGACCATCTCGAGCGCGCGGGTCTTCTCGAACGCCTCGACCGAGCAGGTCTTCGAATACTCGGCGAAGAAATTCGCGAACGCGGTATCCCAGTCGAACTCGGGCCACACGTGCGCGATGTACGCCTTCAGCGCGCGGCCGTGCTGCAATTCTTCGTGCTCCCATGCATTGTTGAGCCATGCGGAGACTTCCGGATCGTCATTGAAGAAGGTGCTCAGATTGCTCGTGTAGAGATCCGAGCCGCTTTCGATGAACGACGACGCGCACAGCAGCAGCAGCAGATCCTCGTTCGCGGCGGCACGCTGACGATCGATCCGGTTCAGGTCGATGTCCTCGATACGCCACGGCATGACATGCGTCGTTTTCGTGTCCATGGTGGTGCGCTCCCAGTCGTCGCGCGGGGGCCGGCCCATGCCTTCGGCACAGGCGCCCGCCTTCCCGCAGGCGGCGTTTTACGTCGTTTATAGTGAATTGGTCCGGCCGAACCATGCTGGCATCTTAGCCGGACTTTGCGGTTCGTGCTCCAGAGCACTGACCATACCCGACAGGCGCAGTTCCGCGACGTCCGTTGCCGTTCGTTAGATGAGTCCTTCAAACCGCTTGCGCCCGGTCGACGGTACGGGGCCGCGCCAAACGAAACGGGCGGCCGTTCGGCCGCCCGTCGAGCACGCAAAACGGCGGCGATCCGTCAGAAACCGGCCGCCAGGCCGTCGCGCCGGCTGTCGCTCGCCGCCACGTAGCCGCGCTCGCGATCGTCGCGGTCGAGACGCCAGATGAACTGCCCCGAACCGAAATCCATGTAAGGATCGTCGATCGACTGGATCGTATGGCCGCGTGCGGCCAGGGCGTCGACGGTCGCGCGGTTCATCGTCGATTCGACGTCGAGCGTGAAGTCGCGGTTGACCTTCCAGCGCGGCGCATCGCACGCGGCCTGCGGCTGCTGCCCGTAGCCGAGCATCCGCACGACGGTCTGCAGATGGCCTTGCGGCTGCATGTCGCCGCCCATCACGCCGAAGCTCATCACGGCCTCGGTGCGGCCGTCGACTTCCTCCGTGACGAACGCCGGGATGATCGTGTGGAACGGCCGCTTGCCGCCCGCGACGACGTTCGGCGACGCCGGATCCATCGAGAAGCCGTGCCCGCGGTTCTGCAGCGCGATGCCGGTGCCCGGCACGACGAGCCCCGAACCGAAGCCCATGTAGTTCGACTGGATAAAGCTCACCATCATCCCGCGCTCGTCGGCGGCCGACAGGTAGATCGTGCCGCCCGAATGCGGCCGGCCGGCGCCGAAGTGCGTCGCGCGCGCGGGATCGATCAGCTTCGCGCGTTCGGCGAGATACGCGTCGTCGAGCATCTGCTCGGGCGTGACGTCCATCGCGCGCGGATCGGCGACGTAACGATAGACGTCCGCGAACGCGAGCTTCATCGCCTCGATCTGCAGATGCTGCGAGTCGACCGAATCGAGCGGCCATTCGGTCACGCCCGCCTGCTCGGCGATCCCGAGCGCGATCAGCGCGGCGATGCCCTGCCCGTTCGGCGGGATCTCGTGAATCGTGTGGCGGCCGAAGCGCTTGCCGATCGGCTCGACCCATTCCGGCCGGTACGCACGCAGGTCGGCTTCGGTCATCGCGCCGCCGCCTTCGCGCGCGAACGCGGCGATGCGCTCGGCGAGCGCGCCTTCGTAGAACGCCCGGGCGCCGTCCTTCGCCAGCGTGCGCAGCGTCTGCGCATGACCGGGCAGGCACACGCGTTCGCCGACGTGCGGCGCGCGGCCGTGCGGCATGAAAGTGTCCGCGAAGCCCGGCAGGCCCTGCAGTTCGGGCACGGCCGCGGCCCACTTGTGCGCGACGATCGGCGGCACCGCATAACCGCGCTCCGCGATCTCGATCGCCGGTTCGAGCAGGTCCGCGAACGGCAGCGAGCCGAATTTTGCGTGCAGCGCTTCCCAGCCCGCGATCACGCCCGGCACGGTCACGGTATCCCAGCCGCGCGTCGGCTTGTTCGCGAAGCCGTGCGCGTTCTCGCCGTGGCGCTTGCGGAAGTAGTCGACGTTCCATGCGGCCGGCGCGACGCCCGACGCATTCAGCCCGGACAGCCGCTCGCCGTCCCACACGAGCGCGAACGCGTCGCCGCCGAGGCCGCACGACACCGGTTCGACGACGGTGATCGCGGCCGCGGCGGCCAGCGCCGCGTCGACCGCATTGCCGCCCTTCCACAGCATCCGCAGGCCGGCCTGCGCGGCCAGCGGGTGCGACGTCGACACGACGTTGCGCGCGAATACCGGAATGCGGGTCGTCGGATACGGGTTGTGCCAGTTGAAGCCAGTCATCGATGCCACCTCGTGGAAAGCTGAGTGAACGCGCGCCCGCGTGCGCAGGCAATCCGCCATTGCAGCGCGATCAGCGCGATCGCACAAATTCATTTGTCACATGAATCCATGCTATTTCCGCATGAATTACGCGCCGCGACGCCCGCCGCGCCGGCCGAATGCCGTTGCCGCCCTTACAATACCCGC
Organism: Burkholderia sp. YHN3-13; assembly: GCF_055810675.1. NCBI lineage: Bacteria > Pseudomonadati > Pseudomonadota > Betaproteobacteria > Burkholderiales > Burkholderiaceae > Burkholderia > Burkholderia sp. YHN3-13. The sequence continues at coordinate 52,124 of NZ_JBVVNQ010000021.1, forward strand.
TCCGTCTCACGACACGACCATCGAGCCATGACCCGAGATCCCCGCCTCACCCTCAACGCGCGCCAGCAGGAATTGCTCGAATGGGTGCAGCGCGACGGCTTCGTGACCGTCGACGATCTCGCCGCGCACTTCGCCGTGACGCCGCAGACGATCCGCCGCGATGTGAACTGGCTCGCCGACCTGAACCTGCTGCGCCGCTACCACGGCGGCGCGAGCCTGCCGACCAGTTCGGAGAACGTGTCATACACCGCGCGCCAGCGGATGTTCCACGACGAGAAGCGGCGCATCGCGGCGCTCGCGGCGTCGCACATTCCCGACCAGGCGTCGTTGTTCATCAACCTCGGCACGACGACCGAGGAAGTCGCCCGCGCGCTGAATCGCCATCACGGGCTGCACGTGATCACGAACAACCTGAACGTCGCGTCGATGATGAGCGGCTATCCCGACTGCGAGGTACTGATCACGGGCGGCATCGTGCGGCCGTGGGACAAGGGCATCGTCGGCGAGCTCGCGATCGACTTCATCCGGCAGTTCAAGGTCGACTACGCGATCATCGGCACGTCGGCGATCGAGGCCGACGGCACGCTGCGCGACTTCGACACGCGCGAGGTGCGCGTGGCCGAGGCGATCATGCAGCATGCGCGCACGGTCTACCTCGTGACCGATCATTCGAAGGTCGGCCGCCCGGCGCTCGTGCGCCAGGGCCACCTGAGCCAGGTGCACGCGCTCTTCACCGACAAGCCGCTGCCGCCCGAGATGGCCGACACGGTGGCCGCGGCCGGCACCCAGGTGTACGTCGCGGAATGACGATCGCGATGCTGCACCGCACCTGAAACTTCAAGTGAAATCAAGAAGTTGGCGCCGCGCGCGAACCGCTTGCGGCCCCCGTTCCTGTCAAACGGAAAATTAACGGGGCACGATTTGTCGTTGCCCGCGCGCTCGACTAGACTCCAGTTCCCCGGCCCGTTCGCCTGATCCGCCTGTGCCAGGGCGGTGCGAACTGCAGGGCCGGCGAATGCAGCTTTTCCCCCCAAGCCATACCCCGCGGGGTATCGCGCGCTGGCGTTTGCGCCGGCTGCGCGGGCAGTCCGATTGCCATGGAGAGAACGATGCTGAGTCCGCATGAATTCGCCACGCTATTGCTTGTGAAGGACGCGCCTGATCAGCGCGATATGGATCGGGATGAACTGGACATCCTGCTCGAACAGCAGCTCGTTCGCCTGGAAGGGCTCGGCTCGGGACGCAAATACTGCGTGACCGAGACCGGCGACGCCGCGCTGCGATCCATCAAGTACCGCTATTCGTGACATTCCGCTGTTCCTGACCTGACCCGTCCGCGCGGCCGACTCCGGCCGCGCGGTCGTTTCCGCTTGCCCCGCCCGTTCGCCGCGGCCGGCTTCAACCGCCGCGCAGCGTCGGATCGACCGCCGCCCGCCAGCTGATGGCCTGCGCGCGCGCCCCGTTGAAATATGCGATCCAACCGGCGCGCGCCGCCGCGTCAGGCGCCACATAGTGGGTCGAAAGTTCGTTTACGAACGCACAATAGTTCGCCTCGGTCAGCCCGCGATACCGCTTCGCCACATACGCGTCGTACAGCGTCGAGTAGACCGGCTGCGCGTCCGCGCCCCAGTCGCGCGCCGGACCGCCGCACGACGTCTGCAGGTCGACGAACGACGGCGCCCGCCAGTTGCCGGCGAGCGGCGGCGTGCCGGCGCTGCAGCCCGCCAGAAGGACGGCGCACACGCCGGTCCACATCCCAATACGCATGATTCACCTCGCGAAACGGTCGATTCCGCCAGTATCGTCCGGGATCGCGCCACGCGCTACTGGCCCCGCTTTTTCGAACTTTACTTTTTCGATTTCGTTCGTTAAATTTCGAATTCGAACATTTTTGTGTTCACTCTATTTCAACAGACGATAAGGACAGCAGGTGATCCAACCGAATCGCTACGATCTGCTCGTCGTCGGCGGCGGCATCAACGGCGCGGGCATCGCGCGCGATGCGGCCGGCCGCGGCCTGTCGGTCCTGCTCTGCGAGCAGGACGACCTCGCGTCGCACACGTCGTCGTCCAGCACGAAGCTGATTCACGGCGGCCTGCGTTACCTCGAATACAACGAGTTCGGGCTGGTGCGCAAGGCGCTGCAGGAGCGCGAAACGCTGCTGCGCGCGGCGCCGCACATCATGTGGCCGCTGCGCTTCGTGATGCCGCACATGCCGAACCTGCGCCCGGCCTGGCTGATCCGCATCGGCCTGTTCCTCTACGATCACCTCGCGAAACGCGAACTGCTGCCCGGCTCGCGCGGCATCGACATGCGCCGCCACGCGGCCGGCGCGCCGCTGATCGACTCGATCAAGCGCGGTTTCGTCTATTCCGACGGCTGGGTCGACGATGCGCGTCTCGTCGTGCTGAACGCGATGGATGCGAAGGAGCGCGGCGCCGAGATCCTGACGCGCACCCGGCTCGTCTCCGCCGAACGCCGCGGCGACGAATGGGAAGCGCGGCTGCAGCACGCCGACGGCTCGATCCAGGTCGTGCATGCGCGCGCGATCGCGAACGCGGCCGGCCCGTGGGTCGGCGAAGTGCTGCACGGCGCGCTCGGCCGCGGCGCGCATCACAGCGTGCGGCTCGTGAAGGGCAGCCACATCATCACGCGCCGCCTGTTCGATCACGATCACGCATACATCTTCCAGAACCCGGACAAGCGGATCATCTTCGCGATTCCGTACGAGCACGACTTCACGCTGATCGGCACGACCGACGTCGAGTACACGAACGATCCCGCGAAGGTCGCGATCGATCGCGACGAGACGCAGTACCTGTGCGATTCGATCAACCGCTACTTCAAGCGCAAGATCTCGCCGGCCGACGTGCACTGGACCTACTCGGGCGTGCGCCCGCTACTCGAGGACGAGAACGCGGCGAACGCGTCGGCCGTCACGCGCGACTATCGCCTCGAGCTGGACGACGGCGCGGGCGCCCCGCTGCTGTCGGTGTTCGGCGGCAAGATCACGACGTTCCGCAAGCTCGCGGAAGAAGCCGGCGACATGCTGTGCCGCGCGCTCGGCCGCGACGCGAAAACCTGGACCGCCGGCGTCGCGCTGCCGGGCGGCGACATCGCGGACGCGAAGTTCGACGTATTCGCCGACGCGTTCGCAAAACGCCATCCGTGGCTGCCCGCCGCGCTCGCCCGCCGCTATGCGCGTGCGTACGGCACGCGCGCCGAGCGCGTGATCGACGGCGCGAAGTCGCTCGCCGACCTCGGCGCCGAAATCGCCCCGGGCATCCACGAAGCCGAACTGCGCTACCTGCGCGACGCCGAATGGGCGACCTGCGCGCAGGACGTGCTGTGGCGCCGCTCGAAGCTCGGCCTGCACGTGACGCCGGGCACGCTCGACGCGGTGACGGCCGCGGTCGACGCATGGTTCGCCGCCGCGCACGCGCCGCACGCGTGATCCGGATGCTGTTGCAGTTGCCGTACCGACGTTGATTCACCGACGCGCCGCCCCACATGCGGCGCGCATCACAACTACGCCAATCCACGGATGGAGATGAGAGACATGCAGGACCAGTACATCCTCGCGCTTGACCAGGGCACCACGAGTTCCCGCGCGATGCTGTTCGATCGCCAGGGCAATATCGTTTCGATCGCCCAGAAGGAATTCGAACAGATCTACCCGCAACCCGGCTGGGTCGAGCACGACCCGCAGGAAATCTGGTCGACGCAAGCCGGCGTCGCCGCGGAAGCCGTCACGCGCACGGGCCTGAACGGCACGTCGATCGCCGCGATCGGCATCACCAACCAGCGCGAGACGACCATCGTCTGGGATCGCGAGACGGGCCAGCCCGTCTACAACGCGATCGTCTGGCAGGACCGCCGCACGGCCGACTTCTGCGACTCGCTGAAGAAGCAGGGGCTCGAGGCGAAGGTGCGCGCGAAGACCGGCCTGCCGATCGACTCGTACTTCTCCGCGACGAAGATCCGCTGGATCCTCGACAACGTGCCGGGCGCACGCGAGAAGGCGCGCCAGGGCAAGCTCGCGTTCGGCACCGTCGACAGCTGGCTCGTGTGGAACTTCACGAAGCACGAACTGCACGTGACCGACGTGACGAACGCATCGCGCACGATGCTGTTCAACATCCACACGCGCGAGTGGGACAGCGAGCTGCTCGAGCTGCTCGACATCCCGCGCAGCATGCTGCCGGAAGTGAAGGCGTCGTCGGAAATCTACGGCCACACGAAGACCACCGTGTTCGCGTCGAAGATCCCGCTCGCGGGCATCGCCGGCGACCAGCACGCGGCGCTGTTCGGCCAGATGTGCACGACGTCGGGCATGGTGAAGAACACCTACGGCACCGGCTGCTTCCTGATGATGAACACCGGCAACAAGCCGATCGAGTCGAAGAACAACCTCGTCACGACGATCGCGTGGCAGATCGGCGACGACGTGCAGTACGCGCTCGAAGGCAGCATCTTCATCGCGGGCGCGGTCGTGCAGTGGCTGCGCGACGGCGTCGGCATCATCAAGACGGCCGCGGAAATCGAAGCGCTCGCCGCGAGCGTGCCGCATACCGACGGCGTCTACCTCGTACCCGCGTTCGCCGGCCTCGGCGCGCCGCACTGGAACGCACGGGCGCGCGGTTCGGTATTCGGCGTCACGCGCGGCACGACCTCCGCGCATCTCGCGCGCGCGGCGCTCGACGCGATCGCGTACCAGTCGCTCGACGTGCTGGCCGCGATGGAAGCCGATTCGGGCATCAGCATCGGCGAGCTGCGCGTCGACGGCGGCGCAAGCGCGAACAACCTGCTGATGCAGTTCCAGGCCGACCTGCTCGGCGTCGATGCGGTGCGCCCGCAGATCACCGAGACGACCGCGCTCGGCGCGGCCTACCTCGCGGGCCTCGCGATCGGCTACTGGAAGAACCTCGACGAAGTGCGCGACCAGTGGCAGCTCGATCGCCGCTTCTCGCCGTCGATGCCGAAGGAGCAGGTCGATCGCTGCATGTCCGGCTGGCAACGCGCGGTGCGCGCCGCGAAGGCATGGGCCGACGACGCCCAGTAATCCTCCGGTATCCCAACGAAATACAACAACACCGGCGGACCGCGCCACGCGCGAGTCCGCCGCGACATACGAGAGACAACATGTCACCTTATATTGCAGAATTCATCGGCACGGCGATCCTCGTGCTGCTCGGCAACGGCGCGGTCGCAAACGTGCTGCTTGCAAAGACCAAGGGCAAGGGCGCGGACCTGATCGTGATCGTGATGGGCTGGGCGATGGCCGTGTTCGTCGCCGTGTACGTGACCGCGTCGTTCAGCGGCGCGCACCTGAACCCGATCGTCACGATCAGCCTCGCGCTCGCGGGCAAGTTCGCGTGGTCGAAAGTCGGCGGTTACGTCCTCGCGCAGATGCTCGGCGGGATGGCCGGCGCGCTGCTCGTGTGGCTCGCGTATCGCCAGCACTTCGCGAAGGAAGCCGATGCGGACCTGAAGCTCGCGGTGTTCTGCACGGCGCCGGCGATCCGCAGCGTCACGCACAACGTACTGACCGAAGCGATCTGCACGTTCGTGCTGATCCTCGGCGTGCTGTACCTCGCGTCGCCGCAGGTCGGCCTCGGCGCACTCGACGCGCTGCCCGTCGGCCTGCTCGTGCTGGGCATCGGCATCTCGCTCGGCGGCCCGACCGGCTATGCGATGAGCCCGGCGCGCGACCTGTCGCCGCGCATCATGCACGCGCTGCTGCCGATCCCCGGCAAGCGCGACAGCGACTGGCGCTATGCGTGGGTGCCCGTCGTCGGCCCGCTGCTCGGCGGCGCCGCGGCAGCCGGCCTGTATCTGCACCTGCACGCCACGATCTGATCGCGGCCTGAAGAAGCACGTGGCGTTCGGCGCCGCGCGCTTCGTCCTTCTCTCGCCCCGCCCCCCCTTTTCGCTACCGGTCGCTCGCGGCCGTCACCCGCGATTTCCGCTTCACGTTCGTCTCCATGACGACGACCGGCGTCACGTCGATCACGCGCTCGACCGGCATTCTCTCCAGCCGCATTTCCCAGACGAATCCCGATGCACGCCCGAAGCCGCTTGCGGCGGCGAGCCGCGCGATGCGCATCGGATGGGAGTGGATTTCCGCGTCCTCGTCGAGCACGCGCCCGCCCGTCGGCACGCCCTTCGACAACGGCGGCCGCGCGCCTGACAGGCGGGCCTCCGCACCGATCGGCACGACCCGGCCGCATCGGGCAAATTTGCCGAAACGTCACGCGGCGCGCGCATGAAAGCACGTATGATGGCGAATTGATCGGCGTCGCCGATTGTCCGCTTGTTCACCATCATGCTCGATCACCTCATCTGCGACTGCGACGGCGTGCTCGTCGACAGCGAAGTCATTGCCGACCGCGTGCTGCTCGACACGCTGTCCGCCACGTTCCCGAACCTCGATTTCGAAGCCGCCGCGAAGTCGGCATTCGGCCAGCAGACGTCGCGCTTCCTCACCGGGATCGAATCCCGCTTCGGCATCGAGATGCCCGCGAACTTCATCGAGACCATCGAACACAACATCGAGGTCGCGCTCGCGCAATCGCTCGCACCGATCTCCGGCGTGCGCGATGCGCTGCTGAAGGTCACGCTGCCGGCGGCGGTGGTCTCGAACAGCCGGCTCGTGCGGGTGCGCAATTCGCTGAAGCGCGCGTCGCTCACCGAGATCTTCGGCGAGCGCGTGTTCAGCTCGGAACAGGTGGCACGACCGAAACCCTACCCCGACGTCTACCTGCACGCGGCGCAGACGCTCGGCGTCGCGCCGGCGCGCTGCATCGTCGTCGAGGACAGCGTATCGGGGTTGAATGCCGCGCGGGCGGCCGGGATGAAGACGATCGCGTTCGTCGGTGCGAGCCACATCCCCGACAATTACGCGGACGCGCTGCGCGCGATGGGCATCACACGGATCATGCGCAAGATGGACGAACTGCCCTCGCTTGTCGAGGCCGGCATGCGCGGCGAATTCGGCGACGTGCAGTCCTGAGATTCATGCAGGCCGGATCAGGTCGATCCGGCCCGCCGCGGATGCGCGAACGCACCCGCTTTCCCGTCACTCAGGCCGGCTCGCAGCAGCGCTCGCGCGCGGCCGCCAGCGCCTCGCGGAACTCGACGAGTTCCGCGATCGTCAGCATCGGCAGCCCGTGCCGTTGCGCGAAACGCTCGACGTCGTCGCCGCGCGTCATCGTGCCGTCCGGATTCATCAGCTCGCACAGCACGCCGGCCGGCTTCAGGCCCGCGAGGATCGACAGGTCGACCGTGCCTTCGGTGTGACCGCGGCGCGCGAGCACGCCGCCCGGTTGCGCACGCAACGGAAACACGTGGCCGGGGCGCACGATGTCGTGCGGCTTCGCGCCTTCCGCGATCGCCGCGCGGATCGTCGTCACGCGGTCGGCCGCCGACACACCGGTATGCACGCCTTCGCGCGCTTCGATCGACACCGTGAACGCGGTGCCGTTGCGGCTCTCGTTGGTCTGCACCATCGGCGGCAGCTCGAGCGCGCGCACCGTGTCGTCGGTCAGGCACAGGCACACGATGCCGCTGCACTCGCGGATCAGCAGCGCCATCGTCTCGGGCGTGATGCGCTCGGCGGCGACGATCAGGTCGGCTTCGTTCTCGCGGTCGTGGTCGTCCTGCAGCACGACCGCGCGGCCGGCGCGCATCGCGTCGAGCGCAGCGGCGATGCGCGGCGGCACCGGTTCGGAATCCAGCAACGGGAGATCGGCAAAGGCGTCGGCCGGTGCCGACGAACGGGACATCAAGGACATGTGAAACGCTCCTCGCAAATACGATTTGGGCGAAAAACGTTCCAGGGCATTGCAAACAGACAGAACGACAACCCGCTTCGCACGCATCGCGAAGCGGCCCTGACGGACATGACTATCTGCACATCTTCTCTCATCCGGACTATGACCGTCGGCTCTGGCATTCGACCAGATCTGCTGACCCCGCGCGGATGCGCGGGCGCTCGCGGGCTCGCCGGCTTACGCCAGCCTACCGCCGGTGGGGATTTTCGCCCCGCCCTGAAGACGCACTGATTGCCGGACGGGGGTTCCCCGTCAACGGCGGGCCAAGCATACAACAGCTGCGCACGAAGCGCAGCGCACCACACCTAAAACCTTACTGACGACTCCGTCTAACGGCATCGTCCGAACGGCCGACTCTCCGGCCGCACGCCCGCGACACAGCGCGACAGCGGCCGTTGCGTCGCGCCCGCGCGGTCAGTGGGCCGCATGCGCCGCATCGGGCACGAGCCAGCGCGGCGGCACCTCGGGGCTCACCGTCACGCGAAACGCGCGCGCTTCGCTGTCGCCGGGGTTGCGCAGGCTGTACGGCTGGTCGGCATCGAACACGATCGCGTCGCCGGTCGCCAGCAACTGACGGCGGTCATGCACGCTGACTTCGAGCGTGCCTTCGCTGACGACGAGGTTGATCGTCGTGCCGGGGGCACGGCGCGCGCCGGGCTCCGTATGCAGCGGCGCGATCCGCAGTTCGTGGAATTCGGCCGCGGCCGGCTCGCCTTCCGGATACAGCGCGCGTGCCGAGAAACGCCCGTTCGAACTGACGACGCGCGACGCGCGCTCCGCCGCCAGGTGCTCGAAGCCGTTTACCGCGTGGCGGCGCAGGAACGCGGCGACCGACACCTTCAGCGCCGCGGCGATCTTGCAAAGCACCTTGATCGACGGCACGCTGCGCGCCGACTCGATCTGCGCGAGCATCGCGCGGGATACGCCGGACAGCCGCGCGAGCGCATCGAGCGACAATTGCCGCTCGGCGCGCAAACGCGCGAGGTTCACGCCGACGACCTGCTCGAGGGCGTCGAGCGACGCGGACGCGTGCAGGTCGGCCGCGTTGCCGGACTCGAAGGAAGACACGTCGCGCACGAGCGCCAGGGATGAAGACATAGCATTGCCTCCGGGCCGCCGTGCGGCCCTGCGTAGGGGGTAAGCCGGGATCGGAATCGGGTTGCGCCAGCCATGGCGCGTATCGAGACGCTATCACCCGGCCTGGCACGGGCAAACGAAGTTATCTTCACACCGTTATCACCATTGCGGAGGAATGCGTTTCTCGCGAACCTTTTCCTGCCGCTATCGCGTCGCCGCCCGGCCCCGTGACGCGCTCACTGCGCTGCCGGCGCCGCGCCGCGTGCCGGGCCGCGCGCGTCGAGCCGCATCGCGAGCCACGTGACGACCAGCGCCGCGAACGTGACCGCGACGGCGACCCACGGCAGCGCGTCGAGCGCGAGGCCGTGCTCCAGCGCGAGGCCGCCGAGCCACGCGCCGCCGGCGTTGCCGACGTTGAACGCGCCGATGTTCAGCGTCGACGCGAGATGCGGCGCGCTCGCGGCCTTCTCGACCACGCGCGCCTGCAGCGGCGGCACCGTCGCGAACGCGGCGATCCCCCACACGAATACGGTGACGGCGGCCGCGACCGGCAGGTGGCTCGTCTTCGCGAACACGGCCATCACGGCCATCAGCGCGACGAGGATCGCGATCAGCGACGGCATCAGCGCGCGGTCGGCGAGCTTGCCGCCGAGCGTGTTGCCGATCGTCAGCCCGGCGCCGAACAGCACGAGGATCAGCGCGACCGAACGCGGCGCGTAGCCCGACACGGTTTCAAGAATCGGCGCGATGTACGTGAACACGACGAACACGCCGCCGAAGCCGAGCACCGTCATCAGCAGCGCGAGCCATACCTGCGGCTCCTTCAGCACGCGCACTTCGTGGCCGAGGCCGACCGGCCCGCTGTCGTGACGGTTCGGCACCAGCGCGGCCACGCCGCCGAGCGACAGCACGCCGAGCGCGGCGACGATCCAGAACGACGCGCGCCAGCCGAGCAGCTGGCCGACGAAGGTGCCGAACGGCACGCCGAGCACGTTCGACAGCGTGAGCCCCGTGAACATCAGCGCGATCGCGCTCGCGCGCTTGTCGGCCGGCACGAGCGACGCGGCGACCACCGCGCCGATCCCGAAGAACGAGCCGTGCGCGTACGACGTGACGACGCGCGCGACCATCAGCATCGCGTAGCCGGATGCGGTCGCGCACAGCACGTTGCCGACGATGAAGATCGCCATCAGCAGTTGCAGCGCGGCCTTGCGCGGCATGCGGCTCGTGAGCACCGCGAGCAGCGGCGCGCCGACCGCCACGCCGAGCGCGTAGCCCGTGACGAGCAGGCCGGCCGACGGCAGCGACACGGCGAGGTCGTGCGCGACTTCGGGCAGCAGGCCCATGATGATGAATTCGGTGGTGCCGATGGCGAAGGCGCTGATCGCGAGCGCCAGTAACGGGATGGGCATGACGTTCTCCGGAAGGCGGCGGCCGCGGCGCCCGATCGGTGCCGCACCGCACAAGAAGCGGGATGTGCGCGCATTGTCCCGAAGACGCCTATATTTGATAATTGGCGTGGCATTTGAACCATTTTCAAAAATTTCTGGAAAATCGCATGGACCGACTGGGCGATATCCGGCTGTTCGTCGAAGCCGCGGAGCTAGGCAGCCTGTCGGCCGCCGGGCGCAAGCTGAACCTCACGCCGGCCGCCGCGAGCGCGCGCCTCGCGAAGCTCGAGGCGAAGATCGCGACGCGGCTGTTCGAACGCTCGACGCGGCAGTTGCGGCTCACCGACGAGGGCAGGCTGTACCTGAACTGCTGCCGCCAGGCGCTGCAGGCGCTCGACGACGCGGACGCCATGCTGCAGGAAGGCCGCAACGTCGTCGGCGGCAAGGTGCGGCTGTCGTCGACGTCCGATTTCGGCCGCAACCAGCTGCTCGACTGGCTCGACGAATTCACGACGCTGCACCCCGACGTCACGTTCGCGCTGACGGCATCCGATTCGTCGTCGAACCTGTGGCAGGACGAGATCGACCTCGCGATCCGCTTCGCCGCGCCGCCGGACGGCGCGCTGATCGCCCGCCGGCTCGCCACCAACCGGCGCGTGCTGTGCGCGGCGCCGTCGTTCGTCGAGCGTCACGGCTCGCCGGCCGATCCGCACGATCTGGCCCGTTTTCCATGCAACGTGATCACGATCGCGTCCGGGCCGATGAACACCTGGCATTTCACGCGCGGCGACGAGGTGCAGATCCATACGGTGCCCGTATCGACCGCGTTCGAGACCAACGACGGCGGCCTCACGCGCGAATGGACGCTGCGCGGCCACGGCATTGCGCTGAAGTCGCTGTGGGACATCGCCGACGACGTCCGCGCGGGCCGCCTGCGCGTGCTGCTGCCCGACTGGCGGCACCAGGACGCGCCGCTGCACGCGATCTATCACAGCAAGCGCTACATGGCGCCGCGCGTGCGCGTGCTGCTCGACTTCCTCGCCGAACGCTTCGCGCGCGAGGAAACCGCGCTCGACGACCTGCTGAACGCGTGCCGCTGACGGCCGGTACCCGGCCTTTCAGGGGTCGGAACCTGACACCCGGCGTCGCGCGGCCGCAACCCGCCGCCCGTCCGGGGCGGCGCGAAAAGCTATAATGGAAGGCTTTTCCGACGGCCTTTCCTGCTCGCCGCGCGCATCCGCGTGCCGCGCACGGCCGTCCCGATTCACCCTTGACGACGCCCCCAGGTCAACCACTGCGAACGGCGAATCCCCATGACCAAGAAAGTTTACGTAAAGACCTTCGGCTGCCAGATGAACGAGTACGACTCGGACAAGATGGTGGACGTGCTCAACGCCGCCGAAGGCCTCGAGAAGACCGATACGCCCGAAGACGCGGACATCATCCTGTTCAATACCTGCTCGGTGCGTGAAAAGGCGCAGGAGAAGGTGTTCTCCGACCTCGGCCGCGTGCGCGAGCTGAAGGAAGCGAAGCCCGGCCTGCTGATCGGCGTCGGCGGCTGCGTCGCGAGCCAGGAAGGCGCGTCGATCGTGTCGCGCGCGCCGTACGTCGACCTCGTGTTCGGCCCGCAGACCCTGCACCGCCTGCCGCAGATGATCGACGCGCGCCGCGCGAGCGGCCGCGCGCAGGTCGACATCACGTTCCCGGAAATCGAGAAGTTCGACCACCTGCCGCCCGCGCGCGTCGAGGGGCCGAGCGCGTTCGTGTCGATCATGGAAGGGTGCTCGAAGTACTGCAGCTACTGCGTGGTGCCGTACACGCGCGGCGATGAAGTGTCGCGCCCGCTCGACGACGTGCTGACCGAAGTGGCCGGCCTCGCCGACCAGGGCGTGCGCGAAGTCACGCTGCTCGGCCAGAACGTGAACGCGTACCGCGGCGCGCTGGCGGCCGGCTCGTCCGACATCGCCGATTTCGCGACGCTGATCGAATACGTCGCCGACATCCCGGGCATCGAGCGGATCCGCTACACGACGTCGCACCCGAAGGAATTCACGCAGCGCCTGATCGACACCTACGCGAAGGTGCCGAAGCTCGTGAGCCACCTGCACCTGCCGGTCCAGCACGGCTCCGACCGCATCCTGATGGCGATGAAGCGCGGCTACACGGTGCTCGAATACAAGTCGGTGATCCGCAAGCTGCGCGCGATCCGCCCCGACCTGTCGCTGTCGACCGACATGATCGTCGGTTTCCCCGGCGAGACCGAGGACGATTTCGACAAGATGATGGCCCTGGTGCACGAGATGAGCTACGACACGAGCTTCTCGTTCATCTACAGCCCGCGCCCCGGCACGCCGGCCGCGAACCTGCACGACGACACGCCGCGCGACGTGAAGCTCAAACGCCTGCAACATCTGCAGGCGACCATCGAGGAGAACGTCGCACGCATCAGCCAGTCGATGGTCGGGAAGGTCGAGCGGATCCTCGTCGAGGGCCCGTCGCGCAAGGACCCGAACGAACTCGCGGGCCGCACCGAGAACAACCGGGTCGTGAATTTCCCGGCGCCGCTCGCCGCGCACCCGCGCCTGATCGGCCAGATGATCGACGTGCGGATCAACCATGCGTACCCGCATTCGCTGCGCGGCGAGCTCGTGCTCGTCAGCGGCGATGCGAGCGCGGCCACCCACTGATTGACGCTCAACAGGAGCCCGACGCTACTTTGAAGACCGTCCAAGCACTGGAATTCACTGCCCCGCGCGACGACAACGCGCGCCTCGCCAACCTCTGCGGCCCGCTCGACGAGAACCTGCGGCAGATCGAACAGGCGCTCGACGTCACGCTCGCGCGGCGCGGCCACCGGATCACGATCCGCGGGCGCGGCGCGAAGCTCGCGCTCGCCGCGCTCGAGAACTTCTACAACCGCGCGCGCGATCCGCTGTCGGTCGACGACATCCAGCTCGCGCTGGTCGAGGTGCGCCACACGACCGGCAACGGCCGCCAGGACACGCTCGACGTGCGCTTCCGCGGCGACCCCGACCATCCGTTCGACGAGCCCGTCGTGCAGCTCGACGCCAGCGAGCCGGACGAGGAACCCGCGCCGAAGCTGTACACGCGGCGCGCCGACCTGCGCGGCCGCACGCCCGCGCAGCGCGAGTACCTGAAGCAGATCCTGTCGCACGACGTGACGTTCGGCATCGGGCCGGCCGGCACCGGCAAGACCTACCTCGCGGTCGCGTGCGCGGTCGATGCGCTCGAGCGCGACCAGGTCAAGCGGATCGTGCTGACGCGCCCGGCCGTCGAGGCCGGCGAGCGGCTCGGCTTCCTGCCGGGCGATCTCGCGCAGAAGGTCGACCCGTACCTGCGCCCGCTGTACGACGCGCTGTACGACCTGCTCGGCTTCGACAAGACCGCGAAGATGTTCGAGCGCCAGATGATCGAGATCGCACCGCTCGCGTACATGCGCGGCCGCACGCTGAACCACGCGTTCATCATCCTCGACGAGGCGCAGAACACGACGCCCGAGCAGATGAAGATGTTCCTCACGCGGATCGGCTTCGGCTCGAAGGCCGTCGTGACCGGCGACACGAGCCAGGTCGACCTGCCGCGCGGCCACAAGAGCGGCCTCGTCGAGGCGCAGCAGGTGCTCGGCGGCGTGCGTGGCATCGCGCTCACGCGCTTCACGAGCGCGGACGTCGTGCGTCATCCGCTCGTCGCCCGCATCGTCGAGGCGTACGACGAGTTCCACGCACAGCATCAGGACGGCTGAGCGGCAGCCTGCCCTGCCCCCACCCTGCCGGCCCGGCCCGCCACACGGCGCGCCGGGCTTTTTTTGCCCGGTCGAATTCGGGTGGGATCGGCCGTTTGGTGTATCCTCGACGCGTCCCAATCGCCGTACGCGTCATGAAATCTTCCCGTTCCCGCAAGTCCGGTCGCGCCCAGTCCGCCGCGCCCGAATCCCCCCGTCTTTCGCTGTTCGACGCGAAGGGCAAGGCCCGCACCGTCAACGCACAGGGCCTGCGGATCGACTTCCCGGACGGCCGCAGCCTGATGTTCGACCTGTCGGGCAGCTCCGGCGACGCGGCCGTCGCGATCGTCGCGCAGCACAACGATCCGGCGATGCGCGCGAAGCTCGCGCTGCAGCCGGAGCACTACGACAGCGTAACGCTGCACGTGGGCGCCGAGCTCGCGCCGCGCGAGGACGACCACGACGACGCACCGCGCGCGCTGGAACTCGACCTGTCCGTACAGTATGGCGACGAAATCACGAGCGACGTGCGCAAGACGCTGCCCAAGCGCAAGCTGATCGCCGAATGGATCGAGCCGGCGCTGTTCGCGAGCGCGCAGCTCACCGTGCGCTTCGTCGGCGAAGGCGAAGGGCGCACGCTGAACGCCGGCTACCGCCACAAGGACTACCCGACCAACGTGCTGACCTTCGCGTACGACGCGGCGCCCGACGGCACCGTGATCGGCGACCTCGTGCTGTGCTGCCCGGTCGTCGAGAAGGAAGCGCACGAGCAGGGCAAGCCGCTCCTGGCCCACTACGCGCACCTGCTGGTGCACGGCGCGCTGCACGCGCAGGGCTACGACCACGAGACGAGCGACGAGGACGCGGCCGAAATGGAAGCGCTCGAAGTCGACATCCTCGCGAAGCTGGGCTTCCCGAACCCGTACCAGTAAGCCTTTCGCACGATGCGCAACGCCGCGATGCTCCCGCCCGCCTACCCGCCGTCGATCGGCGACGGGCGCCTGCTGACGGAAGACGAGCTCGCGGCCTCGCTCGCGCACACGATGCGCGACTGGGACGGCCGGCAGGATCTCTGGCTGTTCGGCTATGGCTCGCTGATCTGGAACCCCGGTCTCCCGACCGTCGCCGCCGTGCGCGGCAAGGTACACGGCTACCACCGCGGGCTCTACCTGTGGTCGCGCGTGAACCGCGGCACGCCCGAACGCCCGGGCCTCGTGCTCGCGCTCGATCGCGGCGGCTCGTGCTCGGGCATCGCGTTCCGGCTGTCGGGCCCGACCGCGCAGCCGCACCTCGAGACACTGTGGAAGCGCGAGATGCCGATGGGGTCGTACCGGCCCGCGTGGCTGCCCTGCACGCTCGAGGGCGGCGAACGCGTGAACGCGCTCGCGTTCGTGATGCGCCGCGACGTACCGACCTATACGGGCAAGCTGTCCGACACCGTCGTGAAGGAAGTGTTCAGCTGCGCGGCCGGCCGCTACGGCACGACGCTCGACTACGTGAGCCGCACGGTCGACGCGCTGCGCGCGAGCGGCATTCCCGATCGCGCGCTGGAAGGGTTGCTCGCGCGATGCAAGTGACGCGATCCCGCACCGCCCGCGCATTCGAACGAGGCGCCCACCGATGAAACCGTCACGCTGGTCGCGCTGCAAGGTCGCCGCGCTGCTCGTCGCCGCGAGCGTCGCCTTGTCCGGCTGCGGGATCCTGGGCTGCGGCGGCGCCGCGACCAACGGAGCGGCCGCCGGCGGCTGCTCGGCCGGCATGCGCTTCTGAGCCCCCCTTCCGCTTCCGAGCCCCCTTTCGCCCCCGTCTTCGACCGCGATCGCATGCGGCGGATTGCCGCCGATGCCAACCGGCCGGCCGGTCGTTTTCCCCGTTGCGCCGCCCCGTCCTGCCCGAACCTGTTTTTTGCGCTGCTGCGCCTTCGCCCTTTTCTGGGATAGGATGGACCCGAGGACGAGGTCGCGCCCGGCGCGGCCGTCCGCGAGCGGGGCCCGCGAGCCGCCCGCCCTGGCCGTGCGGCCGGGGTGACACGGTCGCGTCGTGCCCTTGGTGTATCCTTGCCTACTCCGTGACAGCGCGCCCCGGCATGACCCGGGCGCACCACCATGAACGATTCGTATCCCAGTCGTAAGCCAACCGACAAACCGCAAGAAAAGCGCTCGCTGCTCGAGCGCCTGACCGACTTCATCTCGCCCGAGCCCGAATCCCGCGGCGAGCTGCTGGAAATCCTCCAGGACGCCCACGAACGCAACCTGATCGACGCCGACTCGCTGTCGATGATCGAAGGCGTGTTCCAGGTCTCCGATCTGTGCGCCCGCGACATCATGGTGCCGCGCGCGCAGATGGACGCGATCAACATCGCCGACAAGCCCGAGGATTTCATCCCGTTCGTCCTCGAAAAGGCGCACTCGCGCTACCCCGTGTACGAGGAGAACCGCGACAACGTCATCGGCGTGCTGCTCGCGAAGGATCTGCTGCGCTTCTATGCCGAAGAAGAGTTCGACGTGCGCGGGATGCTGCGCCCGGCCGTGTTCATTCCGGAATCGAAGCGCCTGAACGTGCTGCTGCACGACTTCCGCGTGAACCGCAACCACCTCGCGATCGTCGTCGACGAATACGGCGGCGTGGCGGGCCTGATCACGATCGAGGACGTGCTCGAACAGATCGTCGGCGACATCGAGGACGAATACGACTTCGACGAGGAAGCCGGCAACATCATCTCGGGGCCGGACGGCCGCTTCCGCGTGCGTGCGCTCACCGAGATCGAACAGTTCAACGAGGCGTTCGGCACCGATTTCCCCGACGACGAAGTCGACACGATCGGCGGCCTGATCACCCATCATTTCGGACGCGTGCCGCATCGCGGCGAGAAGCTGCAGCTCGGCAACCTCGTGTTCGAGATCCAGCGCGGCGATGCACGCCAGGTGCATGTGCTGCTGGTGCGCCGCAACCCGCTCGCCAGCCGTCGCGCCGAAACCTCGCACGAAGACTGACCGTTCCGCGCCAGCCGCGTTTCCTTCAACCGCTCGCCCACTTCCGCTTCACATGGACGATCCGATCCCGTCCCGCCCGGCTGGCGGCCTCCTCGCGCCGGCGCCCGGCCGCGCGCTGCCGCGCTGGCACTACCCGGCCGCGCTGCTCGCGGGCGCGGCCAATACGCTCAGCTTCGCACCGACGCCGCACGGCGGCTGGCTGCAACTCGTCGTATTCGTCTGGTTTTTCGCGCAACTGACGCGCACGTCGAGCTGGCGCGGCGCCGCGCTCACCGGCGGCGCATTCGGCTTCGGCAACTTCATCAGCGGCATCTGGTGGCTCTACATCAGCATGCACGTGTACGGCGAGATGGCCGCGCCGCTCGCGGGCGGCGCGCTCGTGCTGTTCGCGCTGTACCTGTCGCTGTACCCGGCGTTCTCGGCCGGGCTGTGGTCGTTCTGCGCGGGCCATGCGTGGCATCGCCGTACCCCCGATCCACGTCCGTTCTCGCCGACCTGGCACGGCGCGTTCGCGTTCGCGAGCGCGTGGGCCTTCGGCGAATGGCTGCGCGGCACGCTGTTTACCGGCTTTCCGTGGCTCGCCAGCGGCTACCCGCAGGTCGACGGCCCGTTCGCGGGCTTCGCGCCGGTGGTCGGCGTATACGGGATCGCGTGGGTACTCGCGCTGTTCGCGGCGCTGGTCGTGCAGGCGCTCGTCGCCGCGCGCCCGGCGCCCGCGCGTGACAACGGCGCCGGGAGTGCAGGCGGCAACCCGCGTGTGCGCATCGCCGCGCCGGCCGGCGTGGCGGTCGCGCTCGTCGCGGCCGGCCTCGGGCTGTCGCAGGTCACGTGGACGGTGCCCGCGAATGCGCCGCTCACCGTGCGGCTGCTGCAGGGCAACGTGAAGCAGGACATCAAGTTCGAGCAGGAAGGCATCGACGCGGCGATCAAGATGTACCAGCGGATGATCATCGAGAAGCCGGCCGACCTGATCGTCACGCCGGAGACCGCAATCGCCGTGATGATCCAGGAACTGCCCGAGCCGTTCGCCGTCGCGATCCGCAAGTTCAGCGACACGACGGGCTCGGCCGTGCTGTTCGGCGCGGTCGGCGCGTCGGTGACCGAGGACGGCCACTACGTCGACTATACGAACAGCCTGTACGGCGTGACGCCGAACTCGCGCGACATCTATCACTACGACAAGCACCATCTCGTGCCCTTCGGCGAATTCATCCCGTGGGGTTTCCGATGGTTCGTCGACCTGATGAAGATGCCGCTCGGCGATTTCGCGCGCGGCGCGCCGGTGCAGAAGCCGTTCCTCGTGCACAACCAGCCCGTGATGGCCGACATCTGCTACGAGGACTTGTTCGGCGAGGAAATCGCCGCGACGATCCGCGACAACCCGCAGCCGCCCGGCGTGCTCGTCAACGTGACGAACCTCGCGTGGTTCGGCGACACGATCGCGCTCGACCAGCACCTGCAGATCGCGCGGATGCGCTCGCTCGAAACGGGCCGGCCGATGCTGCGCTCGACCAACACGGGGATGACCGCCGCGATCGACGCGCACGGGCGCGTGCTCGGCCAATTGAAGCCGTTCACGATCGGCTCGCTCGACGTGCGGATCGAAGGCACGAGCGGCTTCACGCCTTACGTGACGAGCGGCAACAACATCGTGCTCGCGGTGTCGTTCGTGCTGCTCGCGTTCGGCTTCACGTTCGGGCCGGGGCTGCGCCGGCGCAATGGCCGCAACAACGGCGGCGATCAACCCGAATGACGCAAGCGGCGGCCGGTGACCGCTTGCCGGCCGTTCAGGCCTGCCGGGCCGGCTGACCCGGTCGATCCGGCTGCGCGACGAGGCCGCGCAGGTCGCGACTCACCGCCTCCATCACCGGCTGCCACGCGTCGAACGCCGGCTGCCGGTACAACGTCACGCTCGGATACCACGGGCTGTCCGTGCGTTCGAGCATCCACGGCCAGTGCGGATTCACGTCGAGCAGCACCCACGTGCGCGCCCCGAGCGCGCCCGCCAGGTGCGCGACCGACGTGCACACGGTCATCACCAGATCCAGCGCGCCGATGAATGCGGCCGTATCGTCGAAGCTCGTCAGCTCCGCCGTGAAATCCTCGATCGCGAAACCGGCCGCGCGCGCCGCCGCGACATCCGCGTGCGCGCCCGGCTGCAGCGAATAAAACGCGACGCCGTCGATCCCGCGAAACGCGTCCGCATAGCGCTCGAGCCCGACGCGCCGAAACGGGTTGCGCTGGTGGCCCGCGCTGCCCGTCCACACGAGCCCGACCTTCAGCCGGCGCTCGCCCGCAAGCCGCGCGCGCCACGCATCGCGCGCGTGCGGATCGGCCCGCAGGTAAGGCACCGACGATCCGAGCGTCTCGTTCTCCATGCCGAGCATCAGCGGCAGGCCGATCAGCGGCACCTCGTAATCGAATGCCGGCAGCGCGTCGACGCCGCCGCCCGCACCGAATACGTCCACGTGCGCGCCAAGACTGCGCTGCATCAGCGTGCCGACCTGCGGGAACGTATTCCACGCGAGCCGGCCGCCTTCGCGATGCACGCGCTCGGCGAGCGGCGCGACGTAGCGGCAGAACTGCAGCACGTCGCCGAGCCCCTGTTCGCCCCATACCAGCAGCGTCTTGCCTGCCAGCGGCTCGCCCTGCCAGCGCGGACCCGGCAGCGCCGGCCGGCGGCCGCGCAGTTCGCCCGCGCCGTCCCAGCGCGCCTCGTGGCCGCGCCAGCCGGCCGCGTAGTTGCCGCGCACGAGCTGGATGATCGCGAGGTTGAAACGGAACGACGCGTCGTCGGGCGCCAGCTCGCATGCACGCGCCGCGTAACGCTCGGCATCGTCCCAGCGTTGCGCCTCCTTCATCGCCATCGCGACGTTGTTCATCGCAAGCGCGTTGCCGGGCGCGAGGTCGTCCAGCCGCGCGGCGCACGCGAGCGCGCCGTCGAGGTCGTGCGCCGCGATCCGCGCGACGACCAGATTGATCCACGCCTGCACGTCTTGCGGATCGTGCTTCACGGCCGCGTCGAGCAGCGCGATCTCCTCCGCGCGGTCGCCGCCCGACAACCGCAGCGCGATCGCGAGGTTGTTGCGCAACGACGGCCGGCCCGCATCGATCGCCAGCGCCGCGCGGTACGGCGCGACGGCATCCGCGTGGCGGTCGGCCATCTGCAGCGCGTAACCGTGATTGAAGTACGCGGTCGCGCCCGGCCGCACGCGCGCCGCGCATTCGGCGAGCGCGAGCGCATCGGCCGTGCGCTGCCGCGCGACGAGCGTCGTCGTGAGCTGCGCGAGCGCATCGGCGTCGACCGCGTGCAGATGGGCGGCAGCGGCGAGCCACAGATCGTGCGCGGCGCGCTCGCCGCGCGCCTGCGCGTCGGCGGCCTGGCCGAGCAGCGCGAGCAGCGGCGGAAGCAGCGGAATGAGGAGGTCGGTCGGGTCGTCCATGCGATCGGCGTCGGCAAGCGGTGACGCGGCACGCGTGGCGCGCGCCGCAATATGCGCATCTTAACGCCCGCGCGAAGCGGCACGGCATGCGCGTCGCGACAACCCCGCGGGCGGCCGCACGGACCGCGCCGCCCGCTCGTGCGCCCCTTCCGGAAGCGCGCCGGCGGCGGCCTCGCCCGCGTTCCGGCCGCATCCGCTCGCCGATCCGGTAAAATTACGCGTTTCAGCACACTAACAAGCCGCGCCGCCGCGCGAGCCGACCCTCCGGGCCCCGCCCGGAGCGCCGCCCGCAACGGAGCGCCAGCGCCACGAAGGCTCTTCATGCTTACGTTTCAGCAAATCATCCTGACGCTGCAGTCCTACTGGGACAAGCAGGGTTGCGCCCTGCTCCAGCCCATCGACATGGAAGTCGGCGCGGGCACGTCGCACGTCCACACGTTCCTGCGCGCGGTCGGCCCCGAGCCGTGGCGCGCCGCGTACGTGCAGCCGTCGCGCCGCCCGAAGGACGGCCGCTACGGCGAGAACCCGAACCGCCTGCAGCACTACTACCAGTACCAGGTCGTGCTCAAGCCGGCGCCGGAAAACATCCTCGACCTGTACCTCGGCTCGCTCGAAGCGCTCGGCTTCGACCTGAAGCAGAACGACGTGCGCTTCGTCGAGGACGACTGGGAAAACCCGACGCTCGGCGCGTGGGGGCTCGGCTGGGAAGTGTGGCTGAACGGGATGGAAGTCACGCAGTTCACGTATTTCCAGGAAGTCGGCGGCCTCGAATGCAAGCCGGTGCTCGGCGAGATCACGTACGGCCTCGAACGCCTCGCGATGTACCTGCAGAAGGTCGAGAACGTGTACGACCTCGTGTGGACCGAGTGGGAAGAGCAGGGCCCGAACGGCCCCGAGCTGCGCCGCCTGTCGTATGGCGACGTGTACCACCAGAACGAGGTCGAGCAGTCGACCTACAACTTCGAGCACGCGAACGTCGACCTGCTGTTCACGTTCTTCAACAGCTACGAAGCGGAAGCGAAGAAGATGATCGACGCGCAGCTCGCGCTGCCCGCGTACGAGCTCGTGCTGAAGGCCGGCCACACGTTCAACCTGCTCGACGCCCGCGGCGCGATCTCGGTCACCGAGCGCGCGGCGTACATCGGCCGCATCCGCGCACTGTCGCGTCTCGTCGCGCAGGCTTACTACGACTCGCGCGAGAAGCTCGGCTTCCCGATGCTCGGCAACCCGCCGGGCGTGCCGGGCCTCACCACCGACGCCCAGGACGCCGCGCAGCCGGCATGGGCGCCGCCGCTCAAGGTCGAACGCAAGATCGATCAGGACTGACGAGACGAGAATCATTCCAACCATGACGCACAATCATCCCGCCCCCCTGCTCGTCGAACTGCTGACCGAAGAGCTGCCGCCGAAGGCCCTCGCGCGCCTCGGCGACGCATTCGCGGAAGGTCTCGCGCAACGCCTCGCGGCGCGCGACCTCGTCGAAGGCGAACTCGTGTTCGAACGCTACGCCACGCCGCGCCGCCTCGCCGTCGTCGTGCAGAACGTGCGCGCCGTCGCGCCTGACAAGCAGGTCCGCGAAAAAGTCCTGCCGGTGTCGGTCGCACTCGACGCCGACGGCAAGCCGACGGCCCCGCTCGCGAAGAAGCTCGCGGCACTCGGCCACCCGAACCTGTCGATCGCCGATCTCGAGCGCGCGCAGGACGGCAAGGCCGAAGCGTTCTTCATCAACTACTCTGCGGCCGGCGCGACGCTCGCCGACGGCCTGCAGGCCGCGCTCGACGAAGCGCTCGCGAAGCTGCCGATCCCGAAGTTCATGACGTACCAGCGCCCGGACGGCTCCGACGTGAAGTTCGTGCGCCCGGTCCACCGCCTGACCGTGCTGCACGACGACCGCATCGTGCCCGTCACCGCGTTCGGCGTCGATGCCGGCGACACCACGCTCGGCCACCGCTTCCTGTCCGACGGCCTCGTCGCGATCCAGCATGCGCGCGCGTACGCCGACACGCTGCGCGACAAGGGCCGCGTGATCGCGCACTTCGCCGATCGCCGCGAAACGATCCGCACGCAACTGAACGAACACGCGAACGGCGATACCGTCGTGATGCCCGAATCGCTGCTCGACGAAGTGACGTCGCTGGTCGAATGGCCGGTCGTCTACCCGTGCCGCTTCGAGGACGAATTCCTGCAGGTTCCGCAGGAATGCCTGATCCTCACGATGCAGACGAACCAGAAGTATTTCGCGCTGACCGACGTCGCCGGCAAGCTGCGCTCGCGCTTCCTGATCGTGTCGAACATCGAGACGAAGACGCCGGGCGAGATCATCGAAGGCAACGAGCGCGTCGTGCGCCCGCGCCTCGCCGACGCGAAGTTCTTCTTCGAGCAGGACAAGAAGAAGCCGCTCGCCGACCGCGTGCCGCAACTCGCGAACGTCGTGTATCACAACAAGCTCGGCTCGGCGCTCGCGCGCGTCGAGCGCCTCGAGGCGCTGGCCGGCGAGATCGCGCCCGCGATCGGCGCCGACGCCGCGCACGCGAAGCGCGCCGCGCGCCTCGCGAAGGCCGACCTGCTGACCGACATGGTCGGCGAGTTCCCCGAACTGCAGGGCACGATGGGCACGTACTACGCGCGCCACGACGGCGAAGCCGACGACGTCGCGCTCGCGTGCGCCGAGCACTACCAGCCGCGCTTCTCCGGCGACGCGCTGCCGACCACGCCCGTGTCGACGGCCGTCGCGCTGGCCGACAAGCTCGAGACGATCGTCGGCATCTGGGGCATCGGCCTCGCGCCGACCGGCGAGAAGGACCCGTTCGCGCTGCGCCGCCACGCGCTCGGCGTGCTGCGCCTGCTGCTCGAGAAGCAGCTGCCGCTCGATCTCGTGTCGCTGCTGCGCACGGCCCACGCGCGCTTCGAAGGCGTGCCGGGCGTCGCCGAATCGACCGACGCGATCCTCGCGTTCTTCATGGATCGCCTGCGCGGCCTGCTGCGCGAGCGCGGTTATTCGGCCGGCGAAATCGACGCGGTGCTGAGCCTGAACCCGACGCGCGTCGACGATCTCGTCGCGCGCCTCGACGCGGTGCGCGAATTCACGCGCCTCGCGGAAGCCGAAGCGCTCGCGGCCGCGAACAAGCGGATCTCGAACATCCTGAAGAAGTCGGAAGGCGGCGCGAACGGCACGGTGCAGCCGGCGCTGCTCGTCGAGGCCGCCGAGAAGGCGCTGCACGAACAGCTCGCGGCCGTCACGCCGCACGTGCAGTCGCAGCTCGAGGCACGCGCGTACACGGGCGCGCTGTCGGCGCTCGCCGCGCTGCGCGCGCCGGTCGACACGTTCTTCAACGACGTGATGGTCAATGCGGAAGATCCGGCACTGCGAGCCAACCGTCTCGCGCTGCTGTCCGCGCTGCACCAGCAGATGAACTGCGTCGCCGACATCTCGAAGCTCGCCGCATAAGGGCCGCACGATGCCGATCAGCCCCAACCGAAAGCTCGTCGTCCTCGACCGCGACGGCGTGATCAACGTCGATTCGGATGCGTTCATCAAGACGCCCGACGAATGGATCGCGCTGCCCGGCAGCCTCGAGGCGATCGCCCGGCTCAACCACGCGGGGTATCGCGTGGTCGTCGCGACCAACCAGTCCGGCATCGGTCGCGGGCTGTTCGACATGGCCGCGCTCAACGAGATGCACCTGAAGATGCATCGCGCGGCGGCCGCGGTCGGCGCGCGCATCGACGCGGTGTTCTTCTGCCCGCACACGGCCGAGGATCACTGCGACTGCCGCAAGCCGAAACCCGGCATGATGCAGATGGTCGCCGAGCGCTTCGAGATCGATCCCGGCCACACGCCGGTGGTCGGCGATTCGCTGCGCGACCTGCAGGCCGGCGTCGCGGTCGGCTTCCAGCCGCACCTCGTGCTGACCGGCAAGGGCAAGAAGACGCTCGCCGCGGGCAACCTGCCGCCCGGCACGAAGGTCCACGACGACCTGCGCGCGTTCGCGCTCGACTTCCTTTCACACGAACACGAGTGATGCGGCAGCCGCGCGCATCCTCCCTCACACCAGACTCACGCCGATGCGCTTCGTCCGCTCCCTGCTGCTGCTGATCTACTTCATCCTGTACACGGTGCCGTACGCCACCGCGTGCTTCATCGCGTTCCCGTTCATGCGCCCCGACGCGCGCTACTGGATGGCCGCCGGCTGGTGCAAGTCGACCCTGTGGGTCGTGCGCTGGCTGAACGGCATCCGCTACCGGATCGAGGGGATGGAAAACCTGCCCGACGGCCCGGCCGTGCTGCTGTCGAAGCATCAGTCGGCGTGGGAGACGCTCGCGTTTCCGGCGCTGATGCCGAAGCCGCTCTGCTACGTGTTCAAGCGCGAGCTGCTGTACGTGCCGTTCTTCGGCTGGGCGCTCGGCATGTTGCACATGGTCAACATCAACCGCAAGGAAGGCAAGAACGCGTTCGCGTCGGTGATCCGCCAGGGCAAGAAGCGCCTGTCGGAAGGCGCCTGGATGATCATGTTCCCCGAAGGCACGCGCACGCCGGTCGGCAAGCAGGGCAAGTACAAGACGGGCGGCGCACGCTTCGCGATCGAAACCGGCACGCCGGTCGTGCCGATCGCGCACAATGCAGGTCGGGTCTGGCCGCGCAACTCGTTCACGAAATTTCCGGGTATCGTCACCGTGTCGATCGGCAAGCCGATCCCCAGCGACGGGTTGACGCCCGATGCATTGAACTCGCAGGTCGAAGCATGGATCGAAGCGGAAATGCGCCGCATCGATCCCGATTCCTATCGCCAGGCGGGCAATGCCGGCACGCGCGATGCCGCGCGTGCCTGAAGCCCCCGGATTGCAGCCGTTGCGTACGACAAAAAGAAGCGAACTGATGAAACAGCGTCCGCGGCCACGGCCTGCCGTCGTGGCCCTCGATCATCGCCAGATGGATCTGCCGCTCTTCGACGGGCCGGCCGCCGCACCGTCGGCGCCCGCCACGCCGCCGGCGCCGCCTGAAGCCGCTCCCACCGCCCCGCCCGCTCCGGGCGCGGCACCCGACCGCTCGCGCGTGCGCACGTTCGCGCTCGACAGCCGCGTGCTCGAATACCGGCTGAAGCGGTCGGCACGCCGTACGATCGGCTTCACGATCGACGGCAGCGGGCTGTCGATCACCGCGCCGCGCTGGGTCACGCTCGCCGACATCGAAGCGGCGATCTCGGAGAAGCAGCGCTGGATCTTCGCGAAGCTCGCGGAGTGGAAGACGCGCACCGAACAGCGCGCGCTGCCGCAGATCGACTGGCGCGATGGCGCGCAGCTGCCGTATCTCGGCAAGACGGTGACGATCGCGCTCGGCGCGGGCGCCGTCGCATTCGACGCCGATGCGCTGCGGCTGTCGCTGCCACTGCCCGTGCAGGCCGACATGCAGCAGATCAAGGATCGCGTGCAGGGCTGGCTGCAGGGCGAGGCGAAACGCATCTTCGGCGAACGCCTGCCGGTCTACGCGGAAAAACTCGGCGTCACGTATTCGATGTACGCGCTGTCGTCGGCCGCGACGCGCTGGGGCAGCTGCTCGAGCGACGGCAAGATCCGCCTGAACTGGCGGCTGATCCATTTCCCGATGTCGATCATCGACTATGTCGTCGCACACGAGCTGTCGCACCTGCGCGAGATGAACCACAGCCCGGCGTTCTGGCAGACCGTCGAATCGATCTTCCCCGAGTTCCGCGAAGCGCGGCACACGCTCAAGCACCACCCGCCCGAGCTGCTGCCGTCGCTTTGACATGACGCGCGCAGCAGCGCCGTCGATGCAAAAGGGCGATGCGGGTCACCCCGCATCGCCCTTTTTGCCGCCATGCGCATCGCACGCGGCGGCCCGTTCGTCCGGCGCTTACTTCTTCTGGATGAACTCGATCTTGTAGCCGTCCGGATCCTCGACGAACGCGATCACGGTCGTGCCGTGCTTCATCGGGCCTGCTTCGCGCGTGACCTTGCCGCCTTGCGCCTTGATCTTCTCGCACGCGGCGTACGCATCCTCGACCGCCACGGCCAGGTGGCCGAAGCCGTTGCCGAGATCGTAGGACGGCGTATCCCAGTTGTGGGTCAGCTCGATCACGGTGCCGGTGCGTTCGTCTTCGTAGCCGACGAACGCAAGCGTGAACTTGCCTTCCGGATAATCCTCGCGACGCAGCAGCTTCATGCCGAGCAATTCGGTGTAGAACTTGATCGAGCGGTCGAGATCGCCAACTCGCAGCATCGTATGCAGCAAACGCATGTCTTGTACTCCTGTGGGGACTTTCCAGAACCGGAAACTCTACCAGAGTCGGGTGAAACTCGCCGGGGGCGCCTAGCCGGGGGCGCCTAGACCGGGCGGCCGATACCGCGCATCGGGGCACGCGCGCAATGGCGGAAAACGGCACGGTCCGGCTCGCCCCGTCGATCGTGCCGATCGGGTAACATCCCTCCACTTCGCACCAAAAGCGGGCATGCCACGCACCACCCGAACGCGACCACCCACCCTTCCCTGACGCCACACCGCCGTGCGAAACCGCCAATTCGAGCGCGCCCGACGCGCCGCCCGCCCAGCCTCGCTGCCGCCGTCCCGATCGAGCGAGGCGCGCCGATGACCCCACTCGCCGCCGCCCCCGTGCGCCGCGCGCTCGACCTGCGCGCCGCCGGCCTGATGTTGCTGCTGTGCGCGATCTGGGGTTTCCAGCAGGTCGCGATCAAGTACACGAACGCCGCGATCGCGCCGATGTTCCAGGCCGGGCTGCGCTCGGTGATCGCCGCCGCGCTGCTGTGGGGCTGGGCCCGCGCGCGCGGCACACCGCTGTTCCGGGCCGACGGCACGTTCGGCGCGGGCCTCGCGGCCGGTGCGCTGTTCGCCGGCGAATTCATCTGCGTGTTCTTCGGGCTCACGCTGACGAGCGCATCGCACATGGCGATCTTCCTGTACACGGCGCCGTGCTTCACCGCGCTCGGCCTGCACCTGTTCGCACCGGGCGAGCGGCTGCAGCGCACGCAATGGGCCGGCGTCGGCCTCGCGTTCGCCGGCATCGCGCTCGCGTTCGCGGACGGCTTCCTGACGCCGCGCGCGCCCGGCGCTTCGGTGCTGGCCGGGCTGGCCGGCGACGCGCTCGGGATTCTCGGCGGCGCGATGTGGGCCGCGACGACGGTCGTCGTGCGCTCGACGGCGCTCGCGCGGGCGAGCGCGAGCAAGACGCTGTTCTACCAGCTCGCGGTGTCGGCGGTCGTGCTGGTCGCGCTCGCCGCGCTGTTCGGCCAGGTGTCGTTCGCGCACGTGACGCCGATCGCGGTGGCGAGCCTCGCGTACCAGTCGGTGATCGTCGCGTTCGTCAGCTACCTGTCGTGGTTCTGGCTGCTGACGCGCTACAGTGCGTCGCGGCTGTCCGTCTTCACGTTCCTGTCGCCGCTGTTCGGCGTCGCGTTCGGCGTGCTGCTGCTCGGCGAGTCGGTCGGCTGGCGCTTCATGTCCGCGGCCGCGCTCGTGCTGGCCGGCATCGCGCTCGTCAACGCGCCGCCGCACAGGCGGGCGTAGGCGACCGGCCACATACACGCGTGCAATGAAAAGGGCTGCCCGTCGGGCAGCCCTTTCGTCACCTGCGGTCCGGCTTCGCGCGCCGCGCGTCAGCCGGCCTTGCGCACTGCCGCGAGCGCCTGCGCGACGCCGACGTATTCGGCCACGCTCACGTCCTCGGCACGACGCGCGAGATCGAAACCGAGCGCATCGAAATCGATCGTCTGGCGATAGTCGCCGAGCGTGTTGCGCAGCATCTTGCGGCGCTGCGAGAACGCGGCGGTGACGATTTCGCCGAGCAGCACGGGATCGACGTCCGGCAGTTCGTGCGGCTCGTACGGAATCATCCGGACGATCGCCGAATCGACCTTCGGCGGCGGCTGGAACGATTCCGGCGGCACGTCGAGCATCTTTTCCATCACGTAGCGGTACTGCAGCATCACCGACAGGCGCGAGAACGCCTTCGTGCCGGGCTCCGCGACCATCCGTTCGACGACTTCGTTCTGCAGCATGAAATGCTGGTCGATGACCGCATCGGCGAACGTCATCAGGTGGAACAGCAGCGGGCTGGAAATGTTGTACGGCAGGTTGCCGACGATGCGCAGCGACGGCTGGTCGCCGGGCGCCGCCAGCGAACGGAAGTCGAACGCGAGCGCGTCGCCCGCATGCAGCTCGAGCAGCGCGCCGAAGCGCTGCTGCAGGCGGCCGATCAGGTCGCGGTCGAGCTCGACCGCGTGCAGCGGCGACTCGGGCGTCGCGAGGCGCTCGATCAGCGGCTCGGTCAGCGCGCCGAGCCCGGGGCCGATCTCGACCATGCGCTGGCCGCGCGCGGGGCCGATCGTCGCCACGATCGAATCGATCACGCCGTGATCGACGAGGAAGTTCTGCCCGAAGCGCTTGCGCGCGAAATGGCCTTGGTGCTGTCTGCTGTTCGACATCGACTGAGTAAGACGAAAAATACGACGAAAGAGGTGAGGCCGCGTCAGGCCGCGCGGCGATGGCGCGCCATCGTGACGGCCGTATCGAGCGCGGCGATCATGCTGCCCGGATCGGCGCGACCCGTGCCGGCCAGATCGAGCGCGGTACCGTGATCGACCGACGTACGGATGATCGGCAGCCCGAGCGTCACGTTGATGCCCTCGCCGAAGGTCGCATACTTCAGCACGGGCAGGCCCTGGTCATGGAACATCGCGAGCACGCAATCGGCATCGGCCAGATGGCGCGGCTGGAACAGCGTGTCGGCCGGATACGGGCCGCGCGCGTCGATGCGCAGCGCGTTCGCACGGGCCAGCGCCGGCGCGATCACGTCGATCTCCTCGCGGCCGAGATAACCGTTCTCGCCCGCGTGCGGGTTCAGGCCCGTCACGAGGATGCGCGGCGCGGCGAGGCCGAAGTCGCGCCGCAGGTCGCGGTCGATGATCGCGAGCGTCTCGACGAGACCGTCGATCGTCAGCGCGGCGGACACATCCTTCAGCGGCAGGTGCGTCGTCGCGAGCGCGACGCGCAGCGGCTTGTCGCCGGTGCCCGCCAGCATCATCACGACGCGCGGCGTATGCGTGCGCTCCGCCAGGTATTCGGTATGGCCGGTAAACGGCACGCCCGCATCGTTGATCGTGCTCTTCTGCAGCGGCGCGGTCACGATCGCGTCGTACCGGCCGGCCAGCGCGCCGTCGATCGCCGCGTCGAGCAGCCCGAGCACGTACCGGCCGTTCGCCGCGTCCAGCGTACCTGCCTGCGCGGGCACGGCCAGCGCGTGGTGCGCGACCGATACCGGTGCGCCGCCGGCCAGCACGGTGCGCTCGGCGCCGACTGCCGCCGCACGCGCGTCGAGCAGCGCCGCATCGCCGAGCACGGTGAAATGCGCGTCGGGCCAGCGCTGCGCGGCGTCACGCAGCGCCTGCACGGTCAGCTCCGGGCCGACCCCCGCGGGTTCGCCGGTCGTGATCGCGATCTGCAGCGCGGGCGTGGTCATCCGAAGCTCGCTCAGTTCGCCGGGGCGACGCCGCCGATCTTGTACTGAACGTACGACGAATCGCGCAGTTCGCGCAGCCAGTCGGCGTAGGCCTGCTCGGCCTTGCGCTGGCCGATCGCCTGGCGGGCGATGTCCATCTGCTGCTGCACCGACCCTTCCGCTTCGCGGCGGTTCAGCACCTGGATCAGGTGGTAACCGTACTCGGTGCGGATCGGCTGGCTGACCTGGCCGTCCTGCAGGCTGTTCATCGCCCGCTCGAATTCCGGCACGGTCTCGCCCGGGCTGATCCAGCCGAGATCGCCGCCCTGCGACGCCGAACCGTCCTGCGAGTAGGTGCGCGCGAACTTCGCGAAATCGCCGCCGGCCTCGATCTGGTTGCGGATGTCGACCAGTTGCTGGCGCGCCTGGCCTTCCGACTTGCCTTCACCGACTCGCAGCAGGATGTGGCGCACGTGCGTCTGGACGATCTTCGGCGCGGCGGCGGTCGCACCCTGGCTCTGGCGGCGGTCGACGAGACGCACGATCTCGAAGCCGTCCGGCACGCGGATCAGCGTCGGGTTGACCTGGCCCGGGCGCAGCTTCGAGGCGGCGTCGACGACGTCGGCCGGCAGCGCGCTCGGCGCCTTGAAACCGAGGTCGCCGCCCTTCTTCGCGTCGTTCGCTTCCGAGTTGTTCTTCGCGAGGCGCTCGAAGTCGGCGCCCGACTTCGCCTGCTGCAGCAGCGCCTCGGCCTTCTTCTGCGCGGCCTCGATGTCGGCCTGCGGCGCGTTGGTCGGCGCCTTGATGAAGATGTGCTGGAAGCGCAGATCCTGCTGCTGCGACGCGTTCGGCCCGCGCTGGCTCGCGATGTAGTTCGCGACTTCGGCGTCCGACACGGTGATCTTGCCGTCGACCTCGCGCTCGCGCAGCTTCGACAGCATCAGCTCGGTGCGTGCATCGCTCGTGAAGATGCTCCAGGGCACGCCTTGCGCCTCGAGACGCGCACGGTACTGCTCGAGCGTCATCCCGTTCGCCTGCGCGAGACGCTGCAGCGTGGACTGCACGGTCGCGTCGTCGATGCGGATGCCGTCGTCCTTCGCCTTCTGCACCTGGATACGCTCGAGCACCATCTGGTTCAGCACCTGCGCGCGCAGCTGGTCGGTCGGCGGCACGGGCGCATTCTGCTGCTGCAGCCGGCGGGCGATCAGGCCGGCACGCTGGTCGAGTTCGCGGCCCGTGATCACGTCGTTGTTGACGACCGCGACGACTTCGTCGGCGAGCTGCGCACCTTGCGAACCGAGCGCCTGCGCCGCGGCCGGCGCGGCGGCGAGCAGCGCGGCGGACGCGGCGAGGCTGGACACGACTGCCGCGAAACGAAGGTTTTTCTTCATTGCCACTGAAACTCCATTGAAATCGTGCTGACCGGTGCAGACAAGCCGGCGTTACTCGTAGTTGCTGAAGCGGGACATCGGCGGCGGCGGCGGCGGCAGCGGCGTGTAGCCCGGTACCCCGGCGCGGAATGCCGACACGAGGCCGTTGTCGACGGTCGACAGGCCCTTGAGCGTCAGCTGCATCATGAATCGCGTCGACGAGTTCTGCTGTCCCGACGAATTGATGCCGTTCGCCGCCCGTTGCACCCCGACCCCGAGCGCCCAGCAATCCGCGTCGTATTGTAAGCCGACCAGACCGTCGACCACGCGATCGCCGGCCAGATCGTAGTTGAAGCGGCCGATCGCATACAGGCGGCGCGTGAGCGGCCATTGCGCGGACACCAGGAACTGGTTGATCGGCTGGTTGTCGAGCGTGGTGTTCGTGCGCGTGTAGCGATAGCCGACGTTGATCACGCGGCGCTCGCCCGGGCTGTAGCCGAAACCGACGCTCGACTTCACGAGCTGGTTGTTGTTCTGGTTGTACTGGAACGCCGTCTCCGACATGAAGCCCGAGCCGAGCTTCAGCGCGGCGCCGACGATCAGGTCCGAATGGCGCGCCAGCACGGCGCTCTGCCCGGGGTTCAGCGTGACGCGCTGATCGGCGAAGTAGTACTGCTGCGCGATCACGAAACGCGCGCGCTCGTCGCCGGTGCGCGGATCGATGAAGCGCGACGTCAGGCCGGCCGTGATCCGGTTCGCGTCGGCGATCCGGTCGTTGCCGACGAACGTGTTCGGCTGGTAGATCTCCGCGAGGCCGAAATCCGATTCCGCGGTGTCGAACAGCGGCGCGTTCGACTGGTTGCGATACGGCGTGTACACGTAGTACAGGCGCGGCTCGAGGGTCTGGATGAAGTCCTGGCCGAACAGGCGCACCGAACGATCGAAGATCAGGCCCGAATCGAAGGTCACGGTCGGGATCGACTCGGTGAAGCGCTTCGGGTTGTTCGGCGTGGTCGACGACAGGTAGTTCAGGTCGTACGACGCGAAGTGGTACTGGACCTTCGGCACGACGAAGTAGCCGGGGCCGTACACGCCGTACGCGATATACGGGTTGAAGACGATGCGATCGCCTTCGGTCGCGTCGGCCGTCGTGATGCGGAACCGAGAATAATCGGCTTCCGCGCCGAAGTCGAAGCCGCCGACGTTGTACTTCGTGTACTTCACGTTCAACTGCGGCTCGCGGCTGTACGGCGCGATCGACGGCGGCAGCGTCTGCCAGTGCTGGTAACGCGCGAGCACCGACCACGGACCGTTGTTGTACGTGAGGCCCGCCTCCTGCTGGTACAACGTCTGCGTCCCGTTGATGAACTGGTTCATCGAACCCAGTTGTTCGGGATACGTGTTGTCCGAGACCTTGTTGTAGTAGACGTAGCCGCCGAAACCGCCGCCGAAGTTCTGCTGGTGCTGCCAGTAGATCGCGTAGCGGTTGCGGTGCTCGAGCCGGTCGTCCGGCAGGTAGTTGGCCGTGAAGGTGCCCGAATACGACGGCGACAGGTAGCGGAACGTCGCCTCGGTCATCACGCCGCGCCGCGAGATGATGCGCGGCGTGAGCGTCAGGTCGCGGTTCGGCGCGATGTTGAAGTAGTACGGCAGCGTCAGCTCGAAGCCGTTGCTCGAGTTCACCGAGAACGTCGGCGGCAGCAGGCCGCTGCGCCGCTCGCCCGACAGCGGGAACGTCATCCACGGGCTCGCGAAGATCGGCACGCCCTGGAAGAACAGCACGCCGTTGCGCGCGGTGCCTTCGTCGGCGCCCGTATCGAAGTCGAAGCGGCTGCCCTTGATGTACCACGCGGGGTTCGTCGAGCACTGGCACGCGGTGTAGGTGCCGTTGACGAACACCGAGCGCTCGTTGTCGACCATGTCGACGCGCTCGGCGCTACCCGAGCCGCCCGTCATGTTGAAGTGGTACTTCGGCGCCGTCATGAAGCCCTGGTTCGCCTCGATCTTCAGGTGCGCCTCGGGGCCCGCGAACGACGTACCGCCATTGATCACCTTGACCTGGCCGTACGCATCGGCCATGTCGGTATCCTGATCGTAGTGGAGCGCGTCGGCCTTCACGACGGCGTCGCCGCGCCGCAGCTCGGCGGAGCCCTTGGCGGCGAGGTCCTGCTCGGCGGTGCCGCTCGTGTGGTCGGCGATCACGAAGGCGGCCGGCTTCGCGCCGTCCTTCAGCGGATGATCCTCGAGCTGGGGCGCGAGGCGCAGATCCCACGGCGAGTCGAGCGGCTGCGGCTGCGCGGCCGCACCCGACAGCTGCGCGTACGACACGGCCGGCACGAGGCCGGGCACGGCCAGGAGCGCGAGCGCGAGCCGCCGTTTGCGCGGCGCCCCGTCACCGGGGAAAACATTCGGGAATAGCGGTTTGGGCGGCATCTATCGTTTGGCGAATCGCCCCTTGTCAACCGCGCCTTCACGGCACATGCGCGCACGGCGGGCCGCGCCGTCGCACCGCGACTGCGGCTGAGCGCAAACCGGGGAGGCGATCGGGCGGGCGGCGCGACAGGCAGCGGGCCTGCACGGCGGAAGCTGACGCGGGGCGCGTCAAAAAAGTCGTGGGGTATTATATGGCAAGACGTTCCCCCCTCCGCCGAGTTTCATGACGCCCCCATCCGCCGCATCCCAGCCCGACGCCCGCCTCGACGCCCTGACCGCGTGGCTGCAACCGCTCGCCGAGCGCTATGCCCTCGACCTGTCGACCCTCGCGCCCGCGTCGTCGGACGCCAGTTTCCGCCGCTATTTCCGTGTCGCCTCGGCCGCGAGCCCCGGCGGCACGCTGATCGCCGTCGACGCGCCGCCGCCCGAGAAGTGCCGGGAATTCGTCCAGGTCGCGCAGCTGCTCGCCGCGGCCGGCGACCACGTACCGGACGTGCTGGCC
Organism: Burkholderia sp. YHN3-13; assembly: GCF_055810675.1. NCBI lineage: Bacteria > Pseudomonadati > Pseudomonadota > Betaproteobacteria > Burkholderiales > Burkholderiaceae > Burkholderia > Burkholderia sp. YHN3-13. The sequence continues at coordinate 86,377 of NZ_JBVVNQ010000021.1, forward strand.
CACGGTTTCGACGCGGGCTTCATGCTCGTGACGGACCTCGGCCGCACGTCGTACATCTCGGTGCTCGACCCGGCCGACCCGGTCGCCGCGCGGCCGCTGATGCGCGACGCGCTCGACGCGCTGATCCGCTTCCAGCTCACGTCGAAACCCGACGTGCTGCCGCCGTTCGACGAAGCGTTCCTGCGCCGCGAAATGGAGCTGCTGCCCGAATGGTTCGTCGGCCGTCATCTCGGCAAGCCCGTCACCGACGCGATGCGCGGCACGCTCGACCGCACGTTCGCGCTGCTGGTCGCGAGCGCCCATGCGCAGCCGCAGGGTTTCATGCTGCGCGATTTCATGCCGCGCAACCTGATGGTCTGCGAGCCGAATCCGGGGGTGCTCGACTTCCAGGACGCCGTCTACGGGCCGCTGACGTACGACGTCGTGTCGCTGCTGCGCGACGCGTTCGTCAGCTGGGACGAGGAGTTCGAGCTCGACTGCTTCGCGTACTACTGGGAAAAGGCGAAAAAGGCCGGCCTGCCGGTCGATCCCGATTTCGGCGAGTTCTACCGCCAGCTCGAATGGATGGGGCTGCAGCGCCACATCAAGGTTCTCGGCCTGTTCGCGCGCATCAACTACCGCGACGGCAAGCCGCACTACCTGAACGACCTGCCGCGCTTCCTGACCTATGCGCGCAAGGTCGCGCTGCGCTATCGCCCGCTCGTGCCGTTCGCGAAGCTGCTCGACGAGCTCGAGGGCAACGCGCCGGCCGACGTCGGCTATACGTTCTGACCGTCCTCACGCCCAGTCGAACATGAGTACTACCCTGACCACGGCGATGATCTTCGCCGCCGGGCGCGGCGAACGGATGCGCCCGCTGACCGACACCCGCCCGAAACCGCTGCTCGAAGCCGGCGGCAAGCCGCTGATCGTGTGGCAGATCGAGGCGCTCGCACGCGCGGGCATCGAGACGATCGTGATCAACCACGCGTGGCTCGGCGAGCAGATCGAAGCCGCGCTCGGCGACGGTTCGCGCTGGGGCGTGCGGCTCGCGTATTCCGCCGAGGGCGACGCGCTGGAAACGGCCGGCGGCATCGCGCAGGCGCTGCCGCTCATCGAGCGCGACGGGCAGCCGGCCGTGTTCGCGGCGGTCGCGGGCGACGTGTTCTGCGCATTCGACTACCGGACGCTCGCGCCCCGCGCGGCATACATGGCCGCGCTGGCCACGCCGACGATGCACCTCGTCATGGTGCCGAACCCGCCGTTCCATCCGGCCGGCGATTTCGTGCTCCGCGACGACGGCCGGCTGTCGCTCGCTGGCACGCCGCGCGTGACGTTCGGCAGCATCGGCGTGTACGACACGCGGATGTTCCGCGACATCGTGCCCGGCACGCACCGAGCGCTGGCGCCTTACTTCAAGACGACGATCGAGGCCGGACTTGCGACCGGCGAATTGTACGAAGGTATCTGGGAGAACGTCGGCACGCCCGCGCAGCTCGGCGAGCTCGACGCGCGGCTGCGCGCCGCGGGCTGACCGGACGGCGGGCCGCCCCGCACGACAGCGCGTCGTGCAGCGCCGCCCGTTGTTACACGGCCTCGGCCTCCTCGCCGCCGGCCGCCGCGCGCTGCTGCTGCAGCGCCCACATCTGCGCATACAACCCGTCCGCGCGCACCAGTTCGTCGTGCGTGCCGCGCTCGACGATCCGGCCGTGATCCATCACGAGGATCTGCTGCGCGTGCACGACCGTCGACAGCCGGTGCGCGATCACGAGCGTCGTGCGATGCCGCGCGATCTGGTCGAGTTCGTGCTGGATCGCGCGCTCCGAGCGCGAATCGAGCGCCGACGTCGCCTCGTCGAACAGCAGCACCGGCGGATCCTTCAGCAGCGTGCGCGCGATCGCGACGCGCTGCTTCTCGCCGCCCGACAGCTTCAGCCCGCGCTCGCCGACCGGCGTGTCATAGCCCTTCGGCAGGCTTTCGATGAAATCGTGGATGTGCGCGGCGCGCGCCGCCGCGACCACCTCGTCGCGCGTCGCGGTCGGCCGGCCGTACGCGATGTTGTAGTAGATCGAGTCGTTGAACAGCACGGTGTCCTGCGGCACGATCCCGATCGACGCGCGCAGCGAATCCTGCGTGACGTCGCGGATGTCCTGGCCGTCGATCCGGATCGCGCCGCCCGCCTGGCGGTCGAGATCGTAGAAACGGAACAGCAGGCGCGACAGCGTTGATTTCCCCGAACCGCTGTGGCCGACCACCGCGGTCGTCGTGCCCGCATCGATCGTGAACGTCACGTCGTGCAGGATCGGCCGCGCCGGCTCGTACGCGAAGTTCACGTGTTCGAAGCGCACCTGCGCGCCGGCCACCGCGAGCGGCCGCGCCTCGGGCCGGTCGGCCACTTCCTTCGCGGCCGACAACAGCCCGAACATCCGGTCCATGTCGGTGAGGCTCTGCTTCAGCTCGCGATACACGACCCCAAGGAAGTTCAGCGGAATGTACAGCTGCAGCATGAACGTGTTGATCAGCACGAGATCGCCGAGCGTCAGCTTGCCCGCGAGCACGCCCTGCGTCGCGCGCCACAGGATGAACACCAGCCCGGTGCCGATGATCGCCTGCTGGCCGAAGTTCAGCACCGACAGCGAGTTCTGCGAGCGGATCGCGGCCTTGCGGTAGCGCTTGAGATTCTCGTCGTAGCGCTGCGCCTCCCACTCCTCGTTGCCGAAGTACTTCACCGTCTCGTAGTTGATCAGCGAATCGATCGCCCGCGAGTTCGCGCGCGAATCGAGTTCGTTCATCGTGCGGCGGAAATGGGTGCGCCAGTTGGTGACCTTCACGGTAAATACGATGTACGTGACCAGCGCCGCGAACGTCACGTACGCGTAATAGGCCTCGTACTTGACCACGAAGAAGCCGAGTACGAGCCCGACCTCGACGAGCGTCGGGAGGATGCTGTACAGCGAATACGAAATGAGTTGCTGGATGCCGCGCGTGCCGCGTTCGATGTCGCGCGACATGCCGCCCGTCTGGCGTTCGAGATGGAACCGCAGCGACAGCCCGTGCAGGTGCCGGAACACCTGCAGTGCGAGCTGGCGCACCGCGCTTTCGGTGACCTTCGAAAACAGGATCTCGCGCAGTTCGGTGAACAGCGACGTCGACAGCCGCACGAGTGCATACGCGACGACCAGCAGCCCGACGCCACCCGCGAGCACGATGCCGGCCGACTGCTCGGCGCGCCCGAGCGCGGTGATCTGCTGCACGTAGGACAGGTGGTCGACGATGCGCTTCATCACGATCGGCACGCCGAGGTTCGCGACCTTCGCGCCGATCAGGCAGCCGAGCGCGAGCGCGACGCGCCATTTGTAGGTGGCCAGGTACGGCAGCAGCGACCGGATGGTCTGCCAGTCGTTGCGAGGCCCGGTCGAAGCCGGCACGGGCTCGCCGGAAGCAGGAAATCGGCGCATGGGGGAGTCTCTGTGGCGAGGCACGGCACGTGGTTCGACGGCCGGCTCGCGCGCTTTCTCGTACAATTTGCGAACGTTGTATTGTCGCAGAAGCCGCTTCGCGCCGCTGCCGGCGGCCTCGCCGGCCCGCCTGCGCGCGGCGGCCCATTTATTACAGGATGAAAGCCCCCGCCATGACCGATTCGACCCTCGAACTCCCGCAGAAGCAGCCCGCGCTGCGCGTCGTCCCGCAGCCGCACGACGCGAACGTCCACGGCGACGTGTTCGGCGGATGGATCATGTCGCAGGTCGACATCGCCGGCTCGATCCCCGCGAGCCAGCGCGCGAACGGCCGCGTCGCGACGGTCGCGGTCAACTCGTTCGTGTTCAAGCAGCCGGTGTTCGTCGGCGACCTGCTGAGCTTCTACGCCACCATCATGCGCACCGGCAACACGTCGATCACGGTCGACGTCGAGGTGTACGCGCAGCGCATGCGCCTGATGGGCGAAGTCGTGAAGGTTACCGAAGCGACGCTCACGTACGTCGCGACCGGCACGGACCGCAAGCCGCGGCAACTGCCGCCGCTCTGACCGGCGCGCGCCGCGGCCGCGCGGCGCACGGCCGCGTCAGTGCGTGGCCGTCAGCCCGAACTCCCGCATCGCGGGCAGGAAATCGTGATTCAGCTTCGGCTTGCGCGACAGCTTCACCAGCACGTAGCGCTGGAACGGCGCGAGCCGCTGCCACTGCGCGAGCGCGGGCGCCGTCAGCCCGGCCAGCGCGCTCTGCTGCACGAGCGATTCCGGCACCGCGTCGACGGTGCGCCAGGCCGGCTGCTCGTCCGGCTGGAACCATGACGGTTCCAGATCCGCATGCGTGCGCAGCATTTCGAACAGCGCATGATCGAAGTTGGGCTCGATCGCGGTGTCGTCGTCGGCCGGGAAGCGCGCGAGCAGCTTGCGGTCCTCGAGCGGCAACAATTGCCACTGTTCGAGCGAAATCCGCAGACCGAAGCGGTCGAGATTGAAACGCACGATCATCGGGATGTACGTGAAGTTTTCCGACGAATCGTGTTCGAAGTTGAAGAGCAACGGAGCGTCGCTGAGTCCCATGGTCGTTACCTGACGTGGCGGATGCCGGCGCGGCCGGCCTGCCTGGGGTATTTTAGAACCTCTGCGCGCGGGCGGCGGCACGATTGTCGCCGGCCGTGCCTCGAATCAACGGGAGTGCTCGTGAATCCGACCAAGATCGATCAACCGCGCGACGCGCTGCGCGACGAACCGCGCGGCGCGATCGAACTGCCCGTGCGCCGCACGCGCGGCGGCACCGTGGAAACCGCGCACGACCACGTGGGCCAGGAATGGCCGGTCGCGCTCGTGTTCAACGGTATTTCGCACGCGGTGATGATGTGTACGCCGTGCGACCTCGAGGCGTTCGCGGTCGGCTTCGCGATCTCGGAAGGGATCGTCGCGCGCGGCAGCGACATCAAGGACATCGAGGTAATCCTGCACGCCGATGCACCGCTGCCGCATGCGGAAGTGCATCTGGAGGTCGTCCAGCAGGCATTCGCCGCGCTGAAGGACCGGCGCCGCGCGCTCGCCGGGCGCACCGGCTGCGGCGTATGCGGGATCGAAAGCATCGACCTGCTCGACCTCGCGCCGGAGCGCGTGCCCGACACCGGCTTTCTGGCACGCCTCGCGCCCGACGCGCTCGCGCGCGCGGCGCACGGGCTGCCGTCGCACCAGGCGCTCACGAAACTGACCGGCGGCCTGCACGCGGCCGCGTGGTGCGATGCAACAGGCGCGATCCGGATGGCATTCGAGGATGTCGGCCGCCACAACGCGCTCGACAAGCTGATCGGCTCGCTCGTGCTGTCGCGCGCCGACGCCACCGACGGTTTCGTGTTCCTGTCGAGCCGCGCGAGCTACGAGCTGGTGCGCAAGGCCGCGCGAGTAGGCATCCCGCTGGTCGCGACGATCTCCGCGCCGTCGTCGCTCGCGATCGAGATCGCGAAGGCGGCCGGCCTGCGGCTCGTCAGCTTCTGCCGCGAAACCGGCTACGTCGACTACGGCACGGCGTGACCGCAAGCGCGGGCGCGGGCCGGCGATCCGCCGCCGGCACGGCCTGCTCCGTCAGTCGAACTGACGAAAATCCGGCTTGCGCTTCTCGAAGAATGCCGTCATCGCCTCGCGCGCTTCCGGCGCGCGCAGCATCGCGGCGAAGTGGCCCGCTTCCTCGGCCATCCGCGCCGACGTCGCCACGCCGCCCGTCTCCTTCAGCAGCGCCTTCGTCACCCGCAGCGACGACGCCGGCAGCGCCGCGAGCTTGGCCGCCTGCTTCGCCGCGAACGCGTCGAGCTCGGCCGCCGGCAGCACGCGGTTGACGATGCCGATCCGGTGCGCTTCCAGCGCGTCGAACGCCTCGCCGAGCAGCAGCTTCTCGGCGGCGATCTGATGGCCGGCCAGGCGCGGCAGCAGCACGCTCGACGCGGCTTCCGGGCACAGCCCGAGCTGCGCGAACGGCAGCGAGAACGTCGCGGTGTCGGCCGCGTAGACCAGATCGCAGTGCAGCAGCATCGTCACGCCGACGCCGATCGCGAGGCCCGGCACCGCGGCCACGATCGGCTTGCTCGCGCTGCTGATCCGCGCGAGAAACTGGAACACCGATGCGGTGTCGTCCTTCGGCGGCGACTTCAGGAAATCCTCGAGATCGTTCCCCGCGCTGAAATTGCCGTCGCTGCCGCGCAGCAGGATCACGCGGATCGCCTTGTCTTCCTGCGCGTCGGCGAGCGCATCGGCCATCGTCTGGTACATCGCCGCCGTCAGCGCGTTCTTCTTCGCCGGGCGCGCGATCGTGATCGTCATCACGCCTTCGGCGCGTTCCACTTGAATTTCGGCCACAACCGTCTCCTTGACTTTCCTCTATCGGAATGAAAAAACGGTGCGCGAGCTCGTGGCCCGCGCACCGTCGTCGCCTTTCGTCGCGTCCCGCTTACAGGCGTTCGATGATGCCCGCGGCGCCCATGCCGGTGCCGACGCACATCGTGACCATCCCGTACTTCAGGTTGCGGCGGCGCAGGCCGTGCACGACGGTCGCCGCGCGGATCGCGCCGGTCGCGCCGAGCGGGTGGCCGAGCGCGATCGCGCCGCCCATCGGGTTGACCTTCGACGGGTCGAGACCGAGATCGCGCATCACCGCCAGCGACTGCGCGGCGAATGCCTCGTTCAGCTCGATCCAGTCGAGATCGTCCTGCTTCAGGCCGGCGGCCTTCAGCGCGGCCGGAATCGCTTCCTTCGGGCCGATCCCCATGATTTCCGGCGGCACGCCGCGCACCGCGAAGCTCACGAAGCGCGCGAGCGGCGTCAGGTTGAATTCCTTCAGCACCTTCTCCGACACGACGAGCAGCGCGCCCGCGCCGTCCGACGTCTGCGAGCTGTTGCCGGCCGTGACCGAGCCCTTGTTCGCGAACACCGTGCGCAGCTTCGCGAGGCCTTCGAGCGACGTGTCCGCGCGCGGACCTTCGTCGAGCTTGATCTCGCGCGTCTTCACGTCGACTTCGCCGGTCGCGAGGTTCGGGAAACGCTCGCTGATCGTGTACGCGGCGATCTCGTCGTTGAACTCGCCGGCCTGCTGCGCGGCCAGTGCCTTGCGGTGCGACTCGACCGAGAACGCGTCCTGGTCGTCGCGGCTCACCTTCCACTGCTCGGCGACGCGCTCGGCCGTCAGGCCCATCCCGTACGCGATGCCGAAGTCTTCGCTGCGATCGAAGATGTGCGGCGACATCGACGGCTTGTTGCCCATCATCGGCACCATGCTCATCGATTCGCAGCCGCCCGCGAGCAGCGCGTCCGATTCGCCGACGCGGATGCGGTCGGCCGCCATCGCGAGCGCGGTGATGCCCGACGCGCAGAAGCGGTTGACCGTCACGCCGCCGACCGTCTGCGGCAGGCCCGCGAGCAGCGCGCCCATGCGCGCGACGTTCAGGCCCTGCTCGGCTTCGGGAATCGCGCAGCCGATGATCGCGTCCTCGATCACCTTCGTGTCGAGACCCGGCACCTGCGCGACCGCCGACCTGATCGCGTGAACCAGCAGCTCGTCGGGGCGCGTGTTCTTGAAGACACCGCGCGGAGCCTTGCCGATCGGGGTGCGGCTGGCGGCGACGATGTATGCGTCTTGCAGTTGTTTGCTCATTTCAGACTCCTTGTCTGCTCGCTCAGTTACGCACCGGCTTGCCGGTCTGCAACATGCCCATGATCCGTTCCTGCGTCTTCTGCGTGCCGAGCAGCTCGACGAACGCGCGGCGCTCCAGCGCGAGCAGCCACTGCTCGTCGACGAGGCTGCCGGCTTCGACGTCGCCGCCGCACACGGCTTCGGCGATGCGGCTCGCGATCAGGTAGTCGTGGTCGCTGATGAAGCGGCCGTCACGCATGTTGACGAGCGATGCCTTGATCGTCGCGATCGCCGAGCGGCCCGCCACCGGCACGTCCTTCGCGCGCAGCGGTGCGCGGTAGCCGGTGGCGGCCAGCGCGCGCGCTTCCTTCTTCGCGGTGTCGAGCAGTTCGAACACGTTGAAGACGATCGTGTCGGACGGCTTCACGTAGCCCATCGCGCGTGCGTCGTGCGCGGACGCCGAGACCTTCGCCATCGCCGCGTTCTCGAACGACTTCGTGACGAACTTCAGGATGTCGGTGGTCGCGTTGGCGGCCGTCGCGGCATCCGCCGCGCGCAGCGCCGCTTCCTTCAGGCCGCCGCCCGCCGGCACCAGGCCGACGCCCACTTCGACGAGACCGATGTAGCTCTCGACGTGCACGACGCGCTTCGCGCTGTGCAGCATCAGCTCGCACCCGCCGCCGAGCGCGATGCCCGATACGGCCGCGACGACCGGCACGTTCGCGTACTTCACGCGCAGCATGCCTTCCTGGAACTTCTTCACGAACGGCTCGATACCCTTCGCGCCGCCCATCATGAACGCCGGCATCGCCTCCTCGAGGTTCGCGCCGGCCGAGAACGGGCCGCCCGGCGTGCCGAGCTTCAGCGACGTCGGCTGCCAGATCACCACGCCCTTGTAGTCCTTCTCCGCGAGCTCGATCGCCTGCACGAGGCCGTCGATCACGCTCGGTCCGATCGTGTTCATCTTCGACTTGAACGACACGATCACGACGTCGTCCTCACCCGCACGGTCGTCGACCCATGCGCGCACGGCATCGGTCTCGAACAGGGTCTTGCCGTAGGTCTTCGGATCGGCGCCGGCTTCGCCGATGAGCGGCGCGCGGAACACCTGCTTGTCATAGACCGCGAGATCCGAACGCGGCACGAAGCGCTTCGCGGCGGGCGCCCACGAGCCTTCGGCCGTGTGCACGCCGCCCTTCTCGGCGACCGGGCCTTCGAGCACCCACGACGGCAGCGGCACGTTTGCCAGCGCCTTGCCGGCCGCGATGTCTTCCTGCACCCACTCGGCGACCTGCTTCCAGCCGGCGGCCTGCCAGCCTTCGAACGGGCCTTCGTTCCAGCCGAAGCCCCAGCGGATCGCGAGGTCGACGTCGCGCGCGTTGTCGGCGATCGATTCGAGATGCACGCCGATGTAGTGGAACACGTCGCGGAAGATCGACCACAGGAACTGCGCATGCGGATGATCCGTTTCGCGCAGCAGCTTCAGGCGTTCCGCCGGCGGACGCTTCAGGATGCGGCCGACGGTTTCGTCCGCCTTCGCGCCCGAGTCGACGTAGGTGCCAGTCTTCGCGTCGAGCACCTTGATCGCCTTGCCTTCCTTCTTGTAGAAGCCGCCGCCCGTCTTCTGGCCGAGCGCGCCCTGCTTCACCAGTTCGGCGAGCACGGCGGGCGTCCGGTAGACCGGGAAGAACGGATCGTCGGCGAGGTTGTCCTGCATCGTCTTGATCACGTGCGCCATCGTGTCGAGGCCGACCACGTCCGCGGTGCGGAACGTCGCCGACTTCGCGCGGCCGAGGCGGCTGCCCGTCAGGTCGTCGACTTCGTCGAAGCGCAGGCCGAACTTCGCGGCCTCGGTGATCACCGCGAGGATCGAGAAGATGCCGACGCGGTTCGCGATGAAGTTCGGCGTGTCCTTCGCGCGCACGACGCCCTTGCCGACGACGCTCGTCAGGAACGTCTCGAGCTGGTCGAGGATCTCCGGGCGCGTGTGCGCGGTCGGGATCAGTTCGACGAGGTGCATGTAGCGCGGCGGGTTGAAGAAGTGCACGCCGCAGAAGCGCGACTTCAGCTCGTCCGAGAACCCTTCGGACAGCTTCGTGATCGACAGGCCCGACGTGTTGGTCGCGAAGATCGCGTTCGGCGCGATGTGCGGCGCGACCTTCTTGTACAGGTCGTGCTTCCAGTCCATCCGCTCGGCGATCGCCTCGATCACGACGTCGCATTCGGCCAGCTTCGCGATGTCGTCCTCGTAGTTCGCCGCTTCGAGGTATTTCGCGTCGTCCTTCACGCCGAACGGCGCGGGCGACAGCTTCTTCAGGTTCTCGATCGCCTTCAGCGCGATCGCGTTTTTCGGGCCTTCCTTGGCCGGCAGGTCGAACAGCAGCACCGGCACGCGCGCGTTGACGAGGTGCGCGGCGATCTGCGCGCCCATCACGCCGGCGCCCAGCACGGCGACCTTGCGAATCAGGAAATTGCTCACGGGATGTCTCCGGATAGTGTCGTGCAGCGCGGGATGTGAGGGCTGCACGACGAAGTGAGTACCAGGAACCGTTGCGTTCGGGCGGCGCGCGGCGCGCCCCGCCCGGACTCGCGTCAGAACAGCGATTCGTCGACTTCCATCAGCGTCTTCGAGCCGGCGCGCGCCGCGCGGATCGTCGACGCCGTCTCGGGCAGCAGGCGCGCGAAGTAGAAGCGGGCCGTCGCGAGCTTCGACTTGTAGAACGGGTCGCCCGACGCTTCGTTGTCGAGCGCGAGGCGTGCCATGCGCGCCCAGAAGTACGAGAACACCAGGTGGCCGACGGTACGCAGGTACGGCACGGCGGCGGCACCGACTTCGTCGGGGTTCTGCATCGCCTTCATGCCGATTTCCATCGTCAGCTTCTGCACCTTGTCGCCGATGTCGGCGAGCGGGTTGATGAACTCGGCCATTTCCGGCTTCACGCCTTCGGCTTCCGCGAATTCCGTCACGAGCTTGCCGAACTTCTTCAGCTTCGCGCCCATGTCGCCGAGCACCTTGCGGCCCAGCAGGTCGAGCGACTGGATCGAGTTCGTGCCTTCGTAGATCATGTTGATCCGCGCGTCGCGCACGTACTGCTCCATGCCCCACTCGGAGATGAAGCCGTGGCCGCCGTAGATCTGCATCGCGTGGTTGGTCGACTCGAACGCGTTGTCGGTCAGGAACGCCTTGATGATCGGCGTGAGCAGCGCGACGAGGTCGGCCGCTTCCTTGCGCACCGCTTCGTCGGCGTGCGACAGTTCCTTGTCGATCTGCAGCGCGGACCAGTACGTGAACGCGCGCGCGCCTTCCGCGTAGGCTTTCTGCGTGAGCAGCATGCGGCGCACGTCCGGGTGCACGATGATCGGGTCGGCCGGCTTGTCCGGTGCCTTCGGGCCCGTCAGCGAACGCATCTGCAGGCGTTCCTTCGCGTACGTGAGCGAGTTCTGGTACGCGACTTCCGTAAGGCCGAGGCCCTGCATGCCGACGCCGAGGCGCGCGGCATTCATCATCACGAACATCGCGTTCAAGCCCTTGTTCGGCTCGCCGACCATCCAGCCCTTCGCGCCGTCGAGGTTCATCACGCACGTCGAGTTGCCGTGGATGCCCATCTTGTGCTCGATCGAGCCGCACTTGATGCCGTTGCGCTCGCCCGGCTCGCCCGCCGCGTCGGGGATGAACTTCGGCACGATGAACAGCGAGATCCCCTTCGTGCCTTGCGGCGCGTCCGGCAGGCGCGCGAGCACGAGGTGGACGATGTTCTTCGACATGTCGTGCTCGCCGCTCGAGATGAAGATCTTCGTGCCACTGATCGAGTACGAGCCGTCGCCGTTCGGTTCGGCCTTGGTGCGCAGGATGCCGAGGTCGGTGCCGCAGTGCGGCTCGGTCAGGCACATCGTGCCCGTCCATTCGCCCGACACGAGCTTCGGCAGGTATTGCTTCTGGAGTTCCGGCGCGCCGTGCGCGTGCAGGCATTCGTACGCGCCGTGCGACAGGCCCGGATACATCGTCCATGCCTGGTTCGCCGAGTTCAGCATTTCGTAGAGCGCGTTGTTCACGAACGCGGGCAGGCCCTGGCCGCCGTAGTCCGGATCGCAGCCGAGCGCCGGCCAGCCGGCCTCGACGTATTGCTGGTAGGCCTCCTTGAAGCCGGTCGGCGTCTTCACGACGCCGTCGCCTTCATACGTGCAGCCTTCGCGGTCGCCGACCTGGTTCAGCGGGAACAGTACCTCGGAGCAGAACTTGCCCGCTTCCTCGAGGACCTGGTTGATCGTGTCGGCGTCGAGGTCCGCATGCTTGGGCATTTGCTTGACTTCGGCTTCGACGTTCAGAAGCTCGTGCAACACGAATTGCATGTCGCGCAGCGGCGCGGCGTACTGTCCCATGACTCTCTCCAAAGGTGGGCAAAACGGCTCGAGCTCCTGGCGGGCGGGTCACGCGCCGCTAACGGCTCTCGCTCTGATACGAAACAATCGTCTTTTCCAGCGCGGCCCACGTGAGGCGCACGGCGTCCGGCGAATGCAGGAAGCGCGCGTCGTGATGCAGGCCGAGCGTGAAGCTGTACAACTCGAAGAGCATCAGGTCCGGATCGGTATCCGCACGCAGATGGCCTTCTTCCTTCGCCTGCGAAATGGCACGCAGCATCGCGGCACGCCAGGCCGTCACGCTCGCGATCAACTGCTCGCGCACGGGGCTGTCAGGCCGGTCGTCGTACTCGACGGCACCGCTGATGTAGATGCATCCCGTCGTCACCTCCTGGATGCGCTTCTCCGTCCAGCGGGCCAGCATCGCCCGAAGGCGCGGCAAGCCTCGCGGCTCGCGCAGGCTCGGAAAGAACACCTCGTTTTCGAAACGATGGTGATACTCGCGGACGACCTCGACCTGCAGGTCCTCGCGCGATCCGAAGTGCGCGAACACACCGCTCTTGCTCATCTGCATGCGCTCGGCCAGCAGGCCGATCGTCAGCCCCTCCAGCCCGTCACGGCTGGCGAGGTCCAAAGCAGCTTCAAGTATCGCGGCACGCGTCTGTTCGCCTTTTCGCATAGCTATTTCTGTAACCGTTCGGGGGTTCGAATAAAATCGAACGGCCGTACTATTATTGAGTGCGGCCGCTCGCGAAACAAGGAAATTATTAGAAACCGGTGTCTAACCGAGCCGCTATTTTGCGCGATTCCGGCGGGACCGGAGCGGCTTTTCCGCACGAACGTGCGGACAGATATTTTGAAGCGAATGCTTAGTCTGCGTCAGTCGTAACCGCCGACCGTCAGCGCCTTCATCACGAGACGATACGCGGTGTACGCGAGCCAGTTCAGCAGACGCTCGAGGCGCGGGCGCGCCGCGAAACGCGCGGCGTCGATTTCCCGGCCATCGGCGAACGCGGCGGCGATCGCGTCGCGCAATTCGTTCGTGACTGCATCGTAGCGCACCAGCACGACGTTCGCTTCATTGTTCAGCATCAGGCTCAGCGCGTCCAGGTTCGACGAGCCGACCGTCGCCCAGTTGTCGTCGATCACGGCGACCTTGCCGTGCAGCATCGTCTTGTCGTATTCGGCCACCCGCACGCCCGCGCGCAGCAGCGCGTGATAGAGGAACGGCACGGCCGTGTCGAGCGCCGCGAACTCCTTGCGGCCGATCAGGATCCGCACGTCGACGCCACGCCGCGCCGCGCCCGTCAGCGCGCGGCGCAGCTTGCGGCCCGGCATGAAGTACGGATTCGCGAGCAGGATCCGCTGGCGCGCCTGGCCGATCGCCGCGAGATACGCCTTTTCGATCGCGCGGCGGTTCACGACGTTGTCGCGCGCGACGAACGCGACGCTCGGCTCCGTCACGACCCTGAGCGCGCCGGCCTTGATCCACCGGTGGCTGCGCATCCAGCGCCGGAACATGTCGGGAAACGCCTCGCCGCCGTGCAGGCCGGCCGCGTACTGCGCATACGGCTTGTGGCCGAACTGGATCCGGTGCCACTGCAGCTCGAACGCGGCGCGCACGTCGGACACCGCCGGCCCGGCCATCTCGACCGCGAAATCCCAGCGCGGAAACGGCAGCGTCGCGCTGCCCTGCGTGTAGTCGTCGACGATGTTGATGCCGCCGCAGAACGCGGCCGCATGATCGATCACCGCGAGCTTGCGGTGCGTGCGCGAGAAGCCGAAACGGCCGAACAGGAAGCGGTTGTAGATGCAGTGCTCGACACCGGCCTCGGCCCACGTGTCGAACAGCGGCAGGCGCGCGGTGCCGACGCCGTCGGTGATCACGCGCACACGTACGCCTCGCTGCGCCGCGCGGATCAGCGCGTCCGACACCGGCCGGCCGGCCGCGTCGTCGCAGAAGATGTAGGTTTCGAGCATCACCTGCTCGCGCGCCGCATCGATCCGCTCGATCAGCGCGTGGAAGAATTCGCCGCCGGTTTCGCACAGCCGCACGGTATTGCCGGTCGTGAACGCGAGCCGCGATGCGGAGCCGCGTTCCTGCAGGAACATCTGCCGCAATTGCGCGAAGCGCTTGCGGGCCTCCGCCGTCATGCGGACGAGCCGTGCGGCGCGCGCGACAGGGCCACGCGCGCGGGCAGCTGCAGGATCGCCTCGGCGTTCGACGGCGAGAAACAGCGCGCGGCCGCCTCGCGGAACGGCAACCACGCATGGTCGACATGCTCGCGCGGCGACAGCGTGACGTCGATGCGCCCCGGCACGCACAGGCCGAACCAGTGCTCGACGTTGCGCGTGACGCCCGGTGCATAGCGGTGCAGGTATTGCGGATAGATCGCGTATTCGATCCGGTGACGCCAGTCGACGAGCGCGGCGGCCGGCACGTCGGGCGTGCCGACGGCGATGCCGGTTTCCTCGGCCACTTCGCGCGCGGCCGTCACCGCGAGCGGTTCGTCGAGTGCGTCCTTCGAGCCGGTGACCGATTGCCAGAAATCGGGCTGGTCGGCACGCTTGATCACGAGCACATCGAGGTCGGGCGTGTAGATCACGACAAGAACGGATTCGGGGATTTTCGGCGGCTTCGTCATCGTTGTTTCATGCGGCACGGGGCCGTGCGACGGCCATGTGCTCCGAACGTACGGCAAGTGCTGCGACTGTACCGCAAAAAACGAAAAAGGCGCATCGCTGCGCCTTTTTCATCTGCGTCGTGTGTGCATGACCGCACACGCGACCGGGTGCCGAATGCGTTATGCCTTCGGCTGCTCCGGCTGGCGCAGGCGGATATGCAGTTCGCGCAGCTGACGCTCGTCGACCGGGCTCGGCGCTTGCGTGAGCAGATCCTGCGCACGCTGCGTCTTCGGGAACGCGATCACGTCGCGGATCGAATCGGCGCCGGCCATCATCGTGACGATGCGGTCGAGACCGAACGCGATACCGCCGTGCGGCGGCGCGCCGTACTGCAGCGCGTCGAGCAGGAAGCCGAACTTCAGTTGCGCTTCTTCCGCGCCGATCTTCAGCGCGCGGAACACCTTGCTCTGCACTTCCTCCTGGTAGATACGCACCGAGCCGCCGCCGATTTCCCAGCCGTTCAGCACCATGTCGTACGCCTTCGCGAGGCAGCGGCCCGGGTCGGTCTCGAGGTACTCGAGGTGCTCGTCCTTCGGGCTGGTGAACGGGTGATGCGCGGCGACGTAGCGGGCGTCTTCGTCGTCGTATTCGAACATCGGGAAGTCGACGACCCACAGCGGCTTCCAGCCGGCCTGGACGAGGCCGTTCGCCTTGCCGAACTCCGAGTGGCCGATCTTCAGGCGCAGCGCGCCGAGGCTGTCGTTGACGACCTTCGCGCGGTCGGCCGCGAAGAAGATGATGTCGCCGTCTTCAGCGCCGGTGCGCTCGAGGATCGCCGCGATCGATGCGTCGTGCAGGTTCTTGACGATCGGGCTTTGCAGGCCGTCGCGGCCCTTCGCCTTCTCGTTGACCTTGATCCAGGCGAGGCCCTTCGCGCCGTAGATGCGCACGAATTCCGTGTAGCCGTCGATGTCGCCGCGCGACAGCTCGCCGCCCTTCGGCACGCGCAGCGCCGCGACACGGCCGTCCTTCGCGTTGGCCGGCGTGCTGAACACCTTGAAATCGACGTCCTTCATCGCGTCGGTCAGCTCGGTGAACTCGAGCTGCACGCGCAGGTCCGGCTTGTCCGAACCGAAACGCGCCATCGCTTCCGAATACGGCATCACCGGGAATTTCGCGTCGAGCTCGACGTCGATCGTCGTCTTGAAGATATGACGGATCATGTCTTCGAACAGGTCGCGGATTTCCTGCTCGCCGAGGAACGACGTTTCGCAGTCGATCTGCGTGAATTCCGGCTGACGGTCGGCGCGGAGGTCTTCGTCGCGGAAGCACTTGGTGATCTGGTAGTAACGGTCGAAGTTCGCGACCATCAGCAGCTGCTTGAACAGCTGCGGCGACTGCGGCAGCGCGAAGAACTGGCCCGCGTTCACGCGCGACGGCACGAGGTAGTCGCGTGCGCCTTCCGGCGTGCTCTTCGTCAGCATCGGCGTTTCGATGTCGATGAAGCCCTGCTCGTCGAGGTACTTGCGCGCCTCGATCGCGACGCGGTAGCGCAGGCGCAGGTTGTGCTGCATCTGCGGACGGCGCAGGTCGAGCACGCGGTGCGTGAGGCGGGTCGTTTCCGACAGGTTGTCGTCGTCGAGCTGGAACGGCGGCGTGACCGACGCGTTCAGCACGTTGAGTTCGTGGCACAGCACTTCGATCTTGCCGCTCTTCAGGCCGGCGTTGACCGTGCCTTCCGGACGATTGCGCACGAGGCCCTTGATCTGCACGCAGAACTCGTTGCGCACGCCTTCGGCGGTCGCGAACATCTCGGCGCGATCCGGGTCGCACACCACCTGCACGAGGCCTTCACGATCGCGCAGGTCGATGAAGATCACACCGCCGTGATCGCGGCGGCGCTGCACCCAGCCGCACAGCGACACGGTTTGGCCCAGCAGGTGTTCGGTCACGAGACCGCAGTATTCAGTACGCATCGACATGATGTTTGCTTTCGTTCGGTTTGATCAACGGGCGCCGCAACGCGCGGCCCGGGCGATGATTCTTTACTTACAGCGGCGGCTCGACGGGGCGGCGGGCGGGCGCCGGTACCGGCGCCGGAGGCGCCACGACGCCCATCGAGACGATGTACTTGAGCGCGGCATCGACCGACATGTCGAGTTCGACGACTTCGCTCTTCGGCAGCATCAGGAAGAAGCCCGACGTCGGGTTCGGCGTCGTGGGCACGTACACGCTCACGTACTCTTCCGTCAGATGGTTGACCACGTCGCCGCCGGGTGTACCGGTCAGAAACGCGATCGTATACGAGCCGCGGCGCGGGTATTCGATCAGCAGCGCCTTGCGGAACGCGTTGCCGCTGCTCGACAGCAGCGTGTCCGACACCTGCTTGACGCTCGTGTAGATCGGCCCGACGACCGGGATGTGACGCACGACCGCGTTCCACCACGTGACGAGCTTCTGGCCGATGAAATTCTGCGTGGCCAGCCCGACGACGAAGATGAACGCGATCGTCAGCACCGCGCCGATTCCCGGCAGATGGAAGCCGAGCATCCGCTCGGGCTGCCACGATTCGGGCAGCAGGAGCAGCGTCTGGTCCATCGTGCCGATGATGAGGCCGAGCACCCACAGCGTGATCGCGAGCGGGACGAGGACCAGCAGGCCGGTCAGAAACACCGTTTTCAGGGTCGTCTTTTTCATCATCTGCCGTCAATGAACCGCGCCAGCGGCGCGGGTTGGTCGCGACCCGGCCGGGCCGCGACGGTCAACTGCTGGCGGCGGGCGCTGCAGCCGGTGCCGGCGCCGCGCTCGTCGTCGTACTGGCGGAAGGGCTTGCCGCAGCCGGTGCGGCGGCGGCCGGCGCGGCTTCCGCCGGTGCTGCCGGCGCCGCGTCGCCCGACGCCGTCGCCGGTGCGCTGGTGCCGCCCGAGCCGCCGCGGAAATCGGTGACATACCACCCCGAGCCCTTCAGCTGGAACCCGGCGGCGGTCACCTGCTTGCGAAAAGCATCCTTCCCGCATTCAGGGCATTGCGACAGCGGCGCGTCGCTCATCTTCTGGAGCACGTCCTTCGCGAAACCGCACGCTTCGCATCGATAGGCGTAGATCGGCATGATATTTTTCCCGCAGAAACTGGAAACGGCTTGCAAAACCTTGAATTATAGCTGAAACCCCGGCGCGCTCCGGCAATCGCAGCGACGCCCGCGCATCAGCGGCGGCGCCACGTGAGCCAGCGCTCGTGTCCTTCGAACACGGCCAGCGAATCGGTCACGGGCAAATCCTCGATCAGCTCGAAGTACGGCGTGAGCAACGCGTCGAGTTCCGCGCGCTCGATCCCGAACGGCGGCCCCTTCGGCTTCGCCGTCACGAAGAAATAGCCGGCCAGCAAGCCGTCCGCGGGCAGCAGCTCGGCCATGCGTGCCGCATAGTCGGCGCGCATGGCCGGCGGCAACGCGCACAGGAACGCGCGCTCGTACACCCACTGCACGTCGAACGGCGGCCGGTACGTAAAGAAATCGGCCTGCTCGACGACGTCCGCATGCGCGCCGAGCTGCGCCTTCGCGGCGGCCACCGCCTGCGCGGCGAAATCGATCGCGCGCACCGGCCAGCCGGCCTGCGCGAGCCACCCCGCCTCCTGCGCGCTGCCGCAGCCGGGAATCAGCACCGTGCACGGCTCGAGCCGGTGCGCGAACGCGCGAAAGCCGCCGGGCACGCCGCCGAATTCCCACGGCGTCACGCCGCGCTCGAAGCGCTCGTCCCAGAACGACGCGTGGCCGGGGTCGCGCGTCGCGAACTCGGCGGCGGTCGGGACGGGCGGTTGCTTCGGATCGGACATCGCGGTGCTCCTTTCGGTCAGGCGCCGTATGCGAGCGCGAACAGCACCCGCGCGACCAGCGCCCCGACACCGACCGACAGGCCGAAGATCAGCAGCGCCTGCAGCAGCCGGTTGGTCCGTTTCTGCTCGACGAGGATCTGGCGCATCAGTTCCTCGCTGGCGGCGCGGGGTGCGTCGTGACGCGCCGCCATCGCGTGATGGATCAGCCGCGGCAGTTGCGGCAGCGTCTTGCTCCACTGCGGCGCCTCGACCTTGAAACGCTCATACCAGCCGCGCAGGCCGATCTGCTCGGTCATCCAGCGCTCGAGGTACGGTTTCGCGGTCTTCCACAGGTCGAGTTCCGGGTCGAGCGAGCGGCCGAGCCCTTCGACGTTCAGCATCGTCTTCTGCAGCAGCACGAGCTGAGGCTGGATCTCGACGTTGAAGCGGCGCGACGTCGAGAACAGGCGCATCAGCACCTGGCCGAGCGAGATGTCCTTCAGCGCACGGTCGAAATACGGCTCGCACACCGCGCGGATCGCGCTTTCGAGCTCCTCGACACGCGTCTCGGGCGGCACCCAGCCCGATTCGAGGTGCAGCGTCGCGACGCGGTGGTAGTCGCGCTTGAAGAACGCGAGGAAGTTCTGCGCGAGGTAGTTCTTGTCGAAATCGGACAGCGCGCCGACGATCCCGAAATCGAGCGCGATATAGCGGCCGAACGTGTTCGGGTCGAGGCTCACCTGGATGTTGCCGGGGTGCATGTCCGCATGGAAGAAGCCGTCGCGGAACACCTGCGTGAAGAAGATCTCGACGCCTTCGCGCGCGAGCTTCTTGATGTCGACGCCGGCCGAGCGCAGCGTCTCGACCTGGCTGATCGGCACGCCGGTCATGCGCTCCATCACGAGCACCTGCGACGTCGAGAAATCCCAGAACATCTCGGGCACGAGCAGCAGGTCGAGGCCCGCGAAGTTGCGGCGCAGCTGGCTGCCGTTCGCGGCCTCGCGCATCAGGTCGAGCTCGTCGTGCAGGTACTTGTCGAATTCGGCGACGACCTCGCGCGGCTTCAGGCGGCGGCCGTCGGCCCACATGCGCTCGGTCCATGTCGCGATGTCGCGCATCAGCGCGAGGTCGGAATCGATCACCGGCAGCATGTTCGGGCGCAGCACCTTCACGGCGACGGCCTTGCCCGCGTGCACGCCCTGCTTCAGCTTCGCGAAATGCACCTGCGCGATCGACGCGCTCGCGATCGGCTCGCGCTCGAATTCGTCGAACAGCTCGTCGACCGGCGCCCCGAGCGACTTCTCGATGATCGCGATCGCGACGGCCGAATCGAACGGCGGTACCTGGTCCTGCAGCTTCGCGAGTTCGTTCGCGAAATCGACCGACAGCAGGTCGCGGCGCGTCGACAGCACCTGGCCGAACTTCACGAAGATCGGGCCGAGGCTCTCGAGCGCGTGACGCAGCCGCACGGCGGGCGGATCGGAATAGCGGCGGCCGATCGTCGTGATCCGCAGCAGCAGCTTCACGCGCCGGTCGTCGATCCGGGACAGCATCACTTCGTCGAGGCCAAAGCGGATGACGGTGTAGACAATCTTGATGAAACGGAAAATGCGCATGCCCTGCGGCCCTCAGTGCGCGCCGCGCGGGCCTGGGCCCGTGCGCGCGCCGATTTTTTGTTCGAGTCGCTCGACCCGCTTTTCGACCCGCGCGAGCGCATCGCGTGCGCGCGCCAGATCGGCGTCGAAGCCGCCGAGCGACGCGCGCCGGACGACTTGCGGGTTTTCGTCGAGCCAGTATTCGGCGACGGATTCGAGCACGTTGCGGCCGGTGCGTCGCGCGCGGGCGCCGGCATCGCGCACGACCGTCGCGATCCGGTATGCCGCCGCGTCGCCGACCAGCTTCGCGAGATCTTCTTCAGGTTCCCAGCGCAGGTGCTCGGCCAGCTTCGCGATCTGCGTCGCGAACTCCGCGTCGCCCTCGATCTTCACGTGCTTCATCACGGCCGCCTGGCCGCCCTGCAGGAACGCGGCGACGGTGTCGCCCGCGAGCGCGATCGACACGTCGACCTGTTGCGCATCGTGCGCGTCGACGGCCGACAGATAACCGTCGGGCTGCACCAGCAGCGTGAGCGTGACGGGAGGCACGTCGATCCGGGCAGTCTTGCCCGCATAGGGAATCAGGCGATCGCGCGCCCATGATTCGCGCGCGAGCAGGTGATTGACGGCAGCAGCAAAAGGCTTGGCGGCAAAGGTCATCGGGCTGGGAAAGAAAAAACCCGCGCAGGCCGGGCGCCCACGCGGGTTTCTATTGTAACGTCGGATCGTCGGCAGACCGTGCCCGACCGTACACCCGGGCGGCAAGCGGTCGCAGTGCGGCGGCCGTCGCCCGGGTGCCCGGCGGCGCGGGCCGCCGGTCACGCTCAGTGCGTGTTGATCTGCTGGATACCCGCGAGCAGCCAGCCCTGGCTGCCCGACTTCGACAGGTTCCACACCTCGTCGAACGGGGCGGCCGACGCGCTCGCCGATTCGCGGATCAGGCCGTGGAAGCGCACGCTCGCCGACTGCTCGATGCCGCGATCCTCGATCGCGACCAGCTCCGCGTCGAGCTGCACGACGTCGGTCTGGTTCGCCTCGTTACCGCGCGAATCGAGGTCGATCTTGATCTCCGCGAACATTTCGGGCGTCGTGAACTCGCGGATGTCGGCCAGGTTGCCCTGGTCCCACGCCGCCTGCAGGCGTACGAAGTAGACCTTCGCGCTGCGCAGGAACGCTTCGGTATCGAAACCGGCCGGCACCTGGAGCGGCGCCGCCGCAGCCGCTGCCGCGCCGGCGGCCGCCGCGCCGCCGCCGAACACGCCCTGCGCTTCGTTCGCATAGCTGCTGCCGCTGCCCGCGTAGCTGCCGCCGGCATTGCCCTGCTGGAACGACGGGCTTTGCGAGTAGCCGCCCGACGACGACGCCGAACCGCCGACCGAGTACGCCGGCTCCTGCGGGCGACGGCGGTTCATGAACTTGCGGATCAGCCAGATGCCGATCGCCGCGAGCAGCGCGATCACGATGACGTTCGCCATCATGCTCGCGAACGCGCCGCCGAGGCCGAAGTGCGACAGCAGCGCCGCGATGCCGAGACCGGCCGCGAGGCCGGCGATCGGCCCGAGCCAGCGCGAGCGGTTGGGCTGCGCGGCCGGCGTGGGCGCGGCCGGGTTCGCACGCTGCGCCTGCGACGGCGCGGCCTGCTGCATCGGCTGCTGCGCGGGCGGCGTGGCCTGGCGCTGCGTGACGGTGGAGTTCTGGCGGCCGATGCTGCGCCCGCCGCCCATGCGCTTGGCTTCAGCGTCGAGCGATGCGAACGTGCCGGCCGTGAGCAGGCCGACCATCAGCAGCGTGCCGACCCGTCGAGCCCACGGCTTCGACGGCTTGCTACGGTTGAACAACGGACGCGTTTCGGACATCAGCTTCTCCAGATGTAAGGCGAATGTATGGAAAGAACCCCTTAGTACTTGGTTCCTAGGTGTAAAGCTACCACGCCACCTGACAAATTGTAATATTTGACGGCATCGAGGCCCGCTTGTTCCATCATCGTCTTCAGCGTGTCCTGATCGGGGTGCATCCGGATAGATTCAGCAAGATACCGATAACTTTCAGCATCTTTCGCGAACTTGTCGCCAAGCCACGGTAATACTTTGAAAGAATACAGATCGTACGCTTTTTTCAGCGGATCCCAGACTTTCGAGAATTCCAGCACCATCACGCGGCCGCCGGGCTTCGTCACGCGACGCATCTCGGCCAGCGCGACGTCCTTGTGCGTCATGTTGCGCAGCCCGAATGCAACCGTGACCACATCGAAGTAGTTGTCCGGAAAGGGGATTTTCTCCGCGTCGCACAGCAGCGACGGCGTCACGATCCCCTTGTCGAGCAGCCGGTCGCGGCCGACGCGCAGCATCGATTCGTTGATGTCCGTATGCCACACCTCGCCCGTCGGGCCGGCCGCCTTCTTGAACGACTTCGTCAGGTCGCCGGTGCCGGCCGCGATGTCGAGCACCTTGAAACCGGGGCGCACGTTCGCCTGCGCGATCGTGAACGCCTTCCACGCGCGGTGCATGCCCGCCGACATCAGGTCGTTCATCAGATCGTAGTTGCTCGCGACCGAATGGAACACGCCCGCCACTTTCTTCGCTTTTTCGTTTTCCTCGACGCTTTCGAAGCCGAAGTGGGTTTTGCTCATCGCGTTGATCCTCAGTAAATGGCAGGACGGCGCCGAGCGGGCGCCGTCGATTTCAGTGGCAGTGGCCGTGCGACGCGGAGGCCGCCTGCATCGGGGCGTCGCGCTCGACGCCTGCCGCCTTCAGTTTGTCGAAATAGTCGCGCCACAGCGCGTCCTGCTGCGTCGCCAGCTCGTACAGCAGGTCCCACGAGTAGATGCCGGTCGAATGGCCGTCGGAGAACGTCGGCTGCAGCGCGTAGTTGCCGACGCCCTCGAGCGCCGTGATCGTCACCTCGCGCTTGCCGGTCTGCAGCGTCTCCTGGCCGGGCCCGTGGCCGCGCACCTCGGCCGACGGCGAATAGACGCGCATCAGCTCGAACGGAATCCGGTAGCTGTCGCCGTTCGGGTACTGCAATTCGAGCACGCGCGATACCGCGTGCACGACGACGCCGGACGGAATCGGCGTCGTGGAAGTCAAACCGCTCATGGCTGCCTCGAATCGGTCATGCGTTGAATTTCCTCGCGCACCGCATTGTGCAGCAGCGAGGCCTGCGCGGCGCGCGTGCGCAACAGCGCCTCGGACACGCTGCGCTGGCGCGGCGCCCAGACGGGCTGCGGGAAATGGGCGTCGTTGGAAAAGCGCGGGATCACGTGCCAGTGCACGTGCGGCACCATGTTGCCGAGGCTCGCGAGATTCACCTTGTTCGGCTGCATCACGCGGCGCACGGCCCGTTCGACCGCGTAGACCACGCGCATCAGATGTGCCCGCTCGGGCTCGCCGAGATCGGAGAACTCGGCCACGTGCGTGCCCCAGATCACCCGGCAGAAGCCCGGATAGTCGTGCTCGCCCGTCGCGAGGACGACGCGCAGCACGTCGTCCTGCCAGAGCACCTCGCCGCCGTCTTCACGGCAAAACACGCATTCCATCGTCGCTCCCATGTGGACAGGCGCCGGCATGACTGCGCCGGCGCCCGCTCATTTCCGGCCCGGTCGGGCGGTCGTCATGCCCGCATTAGACCAGCACGCGCTCGATCCCGCCATTGTTCGCACGTGCGACATAATCGGCCATCCAGTTCTCGCCGAGCACCTGGCGCGCGATTTCGACCACGATGTAGTCGGCCTCGAGATTCGCGTCCTCGCTGTAGCGCGACAGGCCCTGCAGGCACGACGGGCAGCTCGTCAGGATCTTCACGTCCGGCCCGTTCGTGGCCGCGGCGGCGGCGGCCGGCGCCGGCGCAGCGCCGGCCACCACGGGAATCGCACGCAGCTTCGCGGCGCCCTTGCGGATCTCCTCTTCCTTGCGGAAGCGCACCTGCGTCGACACGTCCGGGCGCGTGACCGCGAGCGTGCCCGATTCGCCGCAGCAACGGTCGTTCTTCTCGATCCTGTAGCCGTCCTTCTCCGAGCCCATCAGCTCGTTGACGAGCTTCACCGGGTCCATCGTCTTGATCGGCGTGTGGCACGGGTCGTGATACATGTAACGCGTACCCGACACGCCGTCGAGCTTCATCCCCTTCTCGAGCAGGAACTCGTGGATGTCGATGATCCGGCAGCCCGGGAAGATCTTGTCGAATTCATACCCGGCAAGCTGGTCGTAGCAGGTGCCGCACGACACGACGACCGTCTTGATGTCGAGGTAGTTCAGCGTGTTCGCGACCCGGTGGAACAGCACGCGGTTGTCGGTGACGATCTTCTCGGCCTTGTCGTACTGGCCCGAGCCGCGCTGCGGATAACCGCAGCACAGGTAGCCCGGCGGCAGCACCGTCTGCACGCCCGCTTCCCACAGCATCGCCTGCGTCGCGAGGCCGACCTGCGAGAACAGGCGCTCGGAGCCGCAGCCCGGGAAGTAGAACACCGCCTCCGAATCGACGGTCGTCGACTTCGGGTTGCGGATGATCGGCACGATCTTGTTGTCCTCGATGTCGAGCAGCGCGCGTGCCGTCTTCTTCGGCAGGTTGCCCGGCATCTTCTTGTTGACGAAGTGGATCACCTGCTCGACCACGGGCGGCTTGCCGGTCGTCGCGGGCGGGTGCTGCGTCTGCTTCGTCACGACCTTCTTCAGCATGTCGTTCGCGAAGCGCTGCACCTTGTAGCCGACGCCCATCATCACGGTGCGCGCGGCGTTGATCGTCTGCGGATTGGTCGCGTTCAGGAAGAACATGCCCGCCGCGTTGCCGGCGTTGAACTTCTTCTTGCCCATCTTGCGCAACAGGTTGCGCATGTTCATCGTGACGTCGCCGAAGTCGATCTTCACCGGGCACGGCGTCGCGCACTTGTGGCACACCGTGCAATGGTCGGCCACGTCGTTGAACTCGTCCCAGTGCTTGATCGACACGCCGCGGCGCGTCTGCTCCTCGTACAGGAATGCCTCGACCAGCAGCGACGTCGCGAGAATCTTGTTGCGCGGGCTGTACAGCAGGTTCGCGCGCGGCACGTGGGTCGCGCACACCGGCTTGCACTTGCCGCAGCGCAGGCAGTCCTTCACCGAATCGGCGATCGCGCCGATGTCGGACTGCTGCATGATCAGCGATTCGTAGCCCATCAGCCCGAAGCTGGGCGTGTATGCGTTGCGCAGGTCGGCGCCGTCGAGCAGCTTGCCCTTGTTGAAGCGGCCGTTCGGGTCGACGCGCTGCTTGTATGCGCGGAATTCGGCGATCTCGTCGTCGGTCAGGAACTCGAGCTTCGTGATGCCGATCCCGTGCTCGCCGGAGATCACGCCGTCGAGCGAGCGCGCGAGCTTCATGATGCGCGCGACCGCCGCGTGCGCGTCCTGCAGCATCTCGTAGTTGTCGGAGTTGACCGGGAGGTTCGTGTGGACGTTGCCGTCGCCCGCGTGCATGTGCAGCGCGACGAACACGCGGCCGCGCAGCACGCGCTTGTGGATCGCCTGCGCCTCGTCGAGGATCTGCTTGAACGCGCCGCCGTTGAAGATCGCGCGCAGTTCCGCGCGGATCTCCTGCTTCCACGAGATGCGGACCGTGCGGTCCTGCGTGACGTGGAATACGGTCGCGCCCGGCTGTTCGTCCGCGCGATCCGCGAACTTCTCGGCAAGCGCCTCGTAGCCGAGCTGCACGAGGTAGTGCTGCGCCTCGCGCAGCGGCTGGTCGAGCCGGTCGCGCACGAATTCCCAGCGCGAGCGCACGCGCTTGAGCAGCTCCAGCGCCTGCTGCACGCGGTCTTCCAGCAGCTCCGCGCTCGGGATCTCGTTCGCGTCGTCGGTCTTGCCGAGCGGCAGGTTGCCGCCGCGGAAGAACGTCTCGAGCGCGTCGACGAGCTGCAGCTTGTTCTTCAGCGACAGCTCGATGTTGATCCGCTCGATGCCGTCGGTGTACTCGCCCATCCGGTTCAGCGGGATCACGACGTCTTCGTTGATCTTGAACGCGTTGGTGTGCTTCGCGATCGCGGCCGTGCGGCTGCGGTCGAGCCAGAAGCGCTTGCGCGCCTCCGCGCTGATCGCGACGAAGCCTTCGCCGCTCTTGCCGTTCGCCATCCGGATCACTTCGGACGTCGCGTGCGCCACGGCGTCGGCGTCATCGCCGACGATGTCGCCGATCAGCACCATCTTCGGGAACGCGTTGCGCTTGCTCTTGGTCGCGTAGCCGACCGCGCGCAGGTAGCGCTCGTCGAGGTGCTCGAGGCCCGCGAGGATCGCACCGCCCTGCTTCGACGTTTCGAACAGGTAGTCCTTGATCTCGACGATGCTCGGGATCGCCTCGCGGGCCTGGCCGAAGAACTCGAGGCAGACGGTGCGCGTGTGCGCGGGCATCTTGTGCAGCACCCAGCGCGCGGACGTGATGAGCCCGTCGCAGCCTTCCTTCTGCACGCCCGGCAGGCCGGCGAGGAACTTGTCGGTCACGTCCTTGCCGAGCCCTTCCTTGCGGAACCGGCGGCCCTCGATCTCGAGCATTTCGGTCTTGAGCAGCTTCTCGCCCGGCGCGTACGCGCCGTCGAACCACTTCAGCTCGAAGCGCGCGACCGCGATGTCGTGGATCTTGCCCTGGTTGTGCTCGTGGCGCGTGACTTCGAGCCAGTTGCCGTCCGGGTCGACCATCCGCCACCAGGCCAGGTTGTCGAGCGCGGTGCCCCACAGCACGGCTTTCTTGCCGCCCGCGTTCATCGCGACGTTGCCGCCGATGCACGACGCATCGAGCGACGTCGGATCGACCGCGAACACGTAGCCGGCCGCCTCGGCCGCCTCGGTCACGCGGCGCGTGACGACGCCCGCGCCGGAGAAGATCGTCGGCACCTTGTGCGCGACGCCCGGCAGTTCGGTCAGCTCGACCGCGCCGAGCTGTTCGAGCTTTTCGGTGTTGATGACGGCCGAGAACGGCGTGAGCGGCACCGCGCCGCCCGTGT
Source organism: Burkholderia sp. YHN3-13 (assembly GCF_055810675.1). Taxonomy (NCBI): domain Bacteria; kingdom Pseudomonadati; phylum Pseudomonadota; class Betaproteobacteria; order Burkholderiales; family Burkholderiaceae; genus Burkholderia; species Burkholderia sp. YHN3-13. The sequence continues at coordinate 113,313 of NZ_JBVVNQ010000021.1, forward strand.
AGCCGGTGCCGCCGCCGCGCGGGATCACGGTCAGGCCGAGCTCGAAGCAGGCCTTGATCAGCGCCGCGATCTCGGCCTCGGTATCGGGCGTCAGCACGACGAACGGGTATTCGACGCGCCAGTCGGTCGCGTCGGTCACGTGCGACACGCGCGACAGCCCGTCGAAGCGGATATTGTCCTTCTCCGTGCAGCGGCCGAGCGCCTTGGTCGCGCGGCGGCGCAGGTCGGCCATCTTCTCGAATTCGTCGGCGAACTCGTTGACCGCCCGCTGCGCGGCGGTTTCGAGCATCTCGACGCGCGATGCGCGCTCGCGGCCCGCCTCGTCGCGGTGCTCGGTGAGATCCGCGCTGCGGCGCTTGCCGATCTCGGTCAGGCGGTGGTTCAGCGCCTCGATCAGCAGCGCGCGGCGCTTCGGATTGTCGAGCAGGTCATCCTGCAGGTACGGGTTGCGGCGCACGACCCAGATGTCGCCGAGCACTTCGTACAGCATCCGTGCCGAGCGGCCCGTGCGGCGCTCGGCACGCAGTTCGTCGAGCACCGACCACGCCTCTTCGCCGAGCAGGCGGATCACGATCTCGCGATCCGAGAAGGACGTGTAGTTATAGGGAATCTCGCGCAAGCGGGGCGCGGGGTCGGCGGCGACGGCGGCGGCCGCGCCATGCGGATCGAAAACTTGTGGTGCGTTCATGTTCGGACGACTCGGAGGGCCGATACACCGTGCACGGGCGTCGGCAAGCGCGTGGGCGCAATCTTGGGGAAATCTGTTCTGTTACCAGGCGCGCGGCTGTCCTTCATGGGGCCGGAGCGGGCGGTTCGCCCCTCCTGGCCGGCGACAGGGCCTGGCGGCACTCGGAACGATCAGCACGATCGCGCGCGGCGCGCATGCCGTTCGGCCGCGGGGCTGGCTGCGCGCGGCGTCGGCTTCAACGGTGCGATCCGAGGGTGCCTCTGCATCTTCCGATCCTTGATTCAAAACGGAATTCTAACCCATGATCGGCTCGTCCGTGGCACGCCGGACAGGTCGTGGGGCTATCGCCGCAAGCCGCACCGGACGGGGCTCGGCACGGTTTGGCGCGATCATTCGCCGTCCGTCCGGTCGGTAACCGTGCGGTTAAGCCGGCAGAAAAGGCGCGCCCGGCGCCGCGAACGCCCGGCCCGCCCCCTTCGCGGCCGCCCGCCCGGCATGCCGCTTGCGTGCGGGCGGACCCTTGGCGCTATCATTGATCCTTTACCGTCTGCATCCGCACTGCACGCGAGCGTCCATGGCATCCCACGATTACCTGAAGAAAATCCTCACCGCGCGCGTCTACGACGTCGCAATCGAGACGGAACTCGAACCCGCCCGCAACCTGTCGGCCCGGCTGCGCAATGCCGTTTACCTGAAGCGCGAGGACAACCAGCCGGTGTTCTCGTTCAAGCTGCGCGGCGCGTACAACAAGATGGCGCACATTCCGGCGGACGCGCTCGCGCGCGGCGTGATTACGG